>JBFFZZ010000255.1:0-4721 GCA_041568335.1 Candidatus Polarisedimenticolaceae bacterium
CCACCGGCCACCGGTTTGACGACTTTGGTCCGCGCTGAGTAGGATGCCCGCGAGGAGAGCCACCGCGATGGACCGCAAGTGCCTGATCTACGACTGGAACGTCGAAGGCGACACGCCCGATACGAAACCCGAGCAGGTCATGCTCGACGACGAGACGCTGCGCGACGGGCTGCAGTCCCCGTCGGTGACCGACCCGCCCATCGAGCTCAAGCGCAAGATCTTGCACCTGCAGAACGATCTCGGCATCGAGACCTCGAACATCGGCTTGCCGGGGGCCGGTCCGCGCGCGGTCGCCGACGTCGAGGCGTTGTGCCGTGAGATCGCGGATCACAAGCTGGCGATCCGCGCGAATTGCGCCGCGCGCACGATGATCTGCGACATCGAGCCGATCGTCGAGATCTCGCAGAAAACGGGCCTGCCGATCGAGGCCTGCGTCTTCATCGGCTCCTCGCCGATCCGTCAGTACACGGAAGGCTGGGACGAAGCATTCCTGCTCAAACAGACCACGGAGGCGATCGGCTTCGCCCGCGACAACGGCCTGACGGTGATGTACGTCACCGAGGACACCAGCCGCGCTCATCCGGACACCATACGCAAGCTCTACACCGAGGCGGTACGCTGTGGCGCGCAACGCGTGTGCGTGACCGACACCGTCGGGCACGCGACACCGGCGGGGGCGTCGCGGTTGATCCGCTTCATGCGCGAGGTTGTCGACGAGGCCGGCGGTGGAGAGGTCGGGATCGACTGGCACGGGCACCGCGATCGCGGTCTGGGCCTGGCGAACTGTCTCGCCGCCTATCGCGCGGGCGCCACACGGGTGCACGGTTGTGGGCTGGGCATCGGGGAGCGTTGCGGCAACGCCGAGATCGACCTGCTCCTCGTCAACCTGAAGCTACTCGGCTGGATCGATCGTGATCTGTCCAAGCTCGGAGAATACTGCCACGCCGTTTCGGAGGCCACGGGTGTCCCGGTCCCGAGCAACTACCCGGTCATCGGGAGCGACGCGTTCGAGACCGCCACCGGCGTGCACGCCGCGGCGGTCATCAAGGCGTATCGCAAGGACGACACGTGGCTTGCCGACGCCGTCTACTCCGGCGTCGTGGCCTCCGATTTCGGCTTCCGCCAGAAGATCCGCGTCGGGCCGATGAGCGGCCGGTCGAACGTGATCTTCTGGATGGAGGAGCACGGTTTCGAACCGACCCATGAGCGCGTCGAGCGGATCTTCGAGGCGGCAAAGAAGTCGGATCGGCTGCTCGAGGACGACGAGATCAGGGACCTTCTCGCGGCGGCCGAGGTTTGAACGAACCCTCCCGACCGGTGCCAACCCGGTTCTCCGATTTCGGGCTTCGCCCGGAGTTGATGGCGGCGCTGGACGACGCGGGCTTCGACGAGCCCACGCCGATCCAGGCGCAGGCGATTCCGTTGTTGCTGCGCGGCGGCGATCTCGTCGGCGTCGCGGAAACCGGGACCGGTAAGACCGCCGCCTTCCTGCTGCCGATCCTCAACGGCATGGAAGCCGGCGCGCAGGACCCCCAGGCGCTGGTGATCTGCCCCACGCGTGAGCTGGCCATGCAGGTCGCCGGCGAGGCCCGCCGTTTCGGGTCATCAATCGGCGCGCGCACCGTCCTGGCCTACGGCGGGACCTCCTCCGGGCAACAGAAGGCCGATCTGAAGGAGGGTTGCGACATCCTCGTCGGAACGCCCGGCAGGCTGCTCGATTTCGTACAGTCGGCCTGGTTGTCGTTGCGCAAGCTGAAGCACCTCGTGCTCGACGAGGCGGACCGCATGCTCGACATGGGCTTCATCAACGACGTCGATGCGATCCTCCGCAAGACTCCGATGAGTCGCCAGACGATGCTCTTCTCGGCGACGTTCCCGGACGAGATCGCCGAGCTCTCCCAGCGCTACCTGCTGCATCCCGAGAAGGTGACGACGCACCGCCGGACGCGCGTCACGAGCAAGGTGGACCACGCGTTCTACCCGGTCTCCAAGAACGAGAAAGAAGCCCTGCTCGTCGAGATCCTGCGCCGCGAGAAGCCGCAAAAGACGCTGATCTTCACCGCGACCCGCGAGGCGACGTCCGAGCTCGGGACCGCTCTGAGGCGCAAGCGCTACGACGTCATCTCGCTCTCCAGCCTGCTCTCGCAAGCCAATCGCGAGCGCGCGCTCGCAGCGTTCCGCAAGGGCGAGTGCCAGATCCTCGTGGCCACCGATGTGGCGGCGCGCGGGATCGACATCACCGACATCGATCTCGTCGTCAACTTCGACGTCCCGATGCAGGCCGAGGATTATGTCCATCGCATCGGGCGGACCGGGCGCGCGGAACGCAGTGGGAAGGCGGTCACATTGGTCTGCGAGCTCGACGGCCGCCGCACGGCAGACATCGAGAAGCTGCTCGGCGAGTCGATCCCGCGGGTCAAGCTGGATGAATTCGAGTATCGCCGATGGCCCGTGGAGGGCGCGCGAACGAGCCGACGCCCCAGCGGACGACGCCGTTCCGAAAAGCGCCGCCCCGCTTCCGGACGCTCCAAGAAGAGCTCCAAAAAGGGCTCGGGAGCGGGCGAACGTCGCGGTCGGCGCAGGCGCGGCAAGGGCTGAGCAACACGTTTGCGCCCGTCCGGCGGCCCGCATAGGATGCTTGCCATGTCGTTCATCGAAATCTTCCAGGCCGGCGGTTTCCTGATGTATCCGCTGGCTTTGGCCTACCTGCTGACCGCCGCTCTGATCATCGAGCGCGCGATGAACCTGCGCGAATCGCGCATCCTGAACCAGTCGCTCGTCGATCGCGTGACCGATCTCGTCGAGGCCGGACGGCCCGAACGGGCGATCCAGGCCTGTCGCGACAGCCCGTCGATCTTCACCAACATCGTCGTCGCCGGGCTGGAGATGTCGAGCAAGGGCGAGATGCGGGCCAAGGAGGCGATCGAGGACGCCGGACGCCACGAGACGGTCAAGCTGAAGCGCTACCTCAACGCGCTCGGGACGATCGCCGCCGTTGCGCCGCTCGTCGGCCTGCTCGGGACGGTCACCGGGATGATCCTCGTCTTTCGCACGATCGCCGAGACCGGCGGAGGGCAGGCGGCTGCGCTGTCGACAGGTATCTTCCAGGCGCTCATCACGACCGCCACGGGTCTGCTCGTGGCGATCCCCGCGCTGATCGCGCACAACTTCTTCCAGGAGAAGGTCGAGGGCATCGTGACCGAGCTCGAGCGCGTGTCGCTGCGCACGTTGTACGGCTTGTACCCGATACGCTCTGAACCGGTGATCCAGCCGGTCATCGAAGAGGTCGAGTAGTGCAGTTCCGGCGTTCCAGCAGCGCTCCGGTCGCGATCAACATCGCGCCCCTCGTCGACGTCGTGTTCCTGCTCGTGATCTTCTTCGCGGTGTCGACGACATTCCTGGAAACGGCCGGCCTCGAACTGACCCTGCCCACGTCCTCGTCGACCGCGGAGCGCGCACCGAAGGAGATCACCGTCGAGGTCTCCAGGGACGAGGTGCTCTACCTCGAAGGCCAGCCGATCGAGGAGACCTCGCTCGCGAGCAGGCTCCGCGAACGGCTCGACGCGAGCGACAAGAAGCTCGTGTTGTTGCGAGCGGACGAGCAGACGCCGCACGGCACGGTCGTCCGGGTCATGGACCTGGCCCGCGAGGCCGGCGCGACGGGTCTGACGATCGCCGCGCGCAGCGACGCCGATTAGCCGCGGTCTTCCCATGGGCCGCATCCGGATCATCGCGGGAGACCTCAAGGGGCGCCGCCTGGATGTCCTCGACGAGCCCGGGTTGCGGCCGACCCCGGATCGGGCACGCGAGGCTCTGTTCAGCATCCTGGGTGACGAGGTTCGTGGCGCCCGCGTGCTGGACGCCTATGCCGGCACGGGGGCTCTGGGGTTCGAGGCCGTCAGCCGCGGCGCCCGCCACGTCGTTTTCGTCGACTCGTCCGCGGCCGCCGGCCGCCAGCTCGAGCGCGCCCGGGCCACCTTGGGTTGCCTGGATGCCTCCAGGGTCCTCGTGGGCGACGTCGTGGCGCTACTCGATCGAGGCGGCCTCGGGGGCCCCTTCGATCTGATCCTGGCGGATCCCCCATACGACTCGGGCGAGCACGACCGCTTCCTGGCCGCCCTCGGCCGCCACCGTGTAGTGGCTCCCCACGGCCGGGTGGTCCTCGAGGACGAGGCGCAAAAAACGGGGGTTTCGGCACCCGATCCAGCCGGTCTCACCCACGTCCGCCGGGCCGCATATGGCCGCTCGTTGCTGCACTTCTACGAAGCTGCCGACGAGAGTTGAAATCCGGGTTTTCTTGATTATATTTGCCCGCGACACACTATTTTTCGCGCCGGAACCCCCCGGGCCGGTCCTTTCGATCCGGTTCGGGGGACATCTCGAGCGAGCCGGAATTCCTTGACTTAATTCTCCGGCCCCTTGAAGATGAGCGGCGGTTGTCAACGTGCGTCGCGGGAGAATGCGGATGAGTAAATCAGCTGCGACAACGGCCCTTGGGGTGCTGTTGGCGCTCTTTTTGTCCGTCGGGACGGCTGTGGCCCACGAGGGTTCCGGCCCGCCTCCCAAGGACCTCAAGTTCGTCAACGACCACTGGACCCCGTGGGACCCCCCGGAAGCCGCCGAGGGCGCCTACATCATTCAGAAAGGGGACACCCTCTGGGATCTCTCCACCGAGTGGCTCGGCGATCCCTACCTGTGGCCCCAGATCTGGGATGAGAACC
>JBFFZZ010000256.1:0-4704 GCA_041568335.1 Candidatus Polarisedimenticolaceae bacterium
CGCAAGATCAAGGACTACCGGATGGCGGGCAAGTCCGAAGGGCACTAACCTTGCGGTAGGCCGAATCGGCTTGGGTTCCTGCCAACTTGGCATCGCGGCGGGGGCCGCGGGTCGAAGAAAGCCTCGAAATGACCGGCACGTGGTTTGCGTAGGTCTCGTGTATGGCTCCTGCGAAAAGCAACGGGTATCGGGTCCTGGTCGTCGACGACGACCCCGCGGTGCTGTCGACCTACCGCCGGATGCTGCGCCGTGCGGGGTTCGATGCGGTCACCGAGGCGGATCCACGCAAGGTCCTGGAAAACGGTCACGCCGATGGTGTCGACCTGCTGTTGCTGGACTACCGGATGCCCGGGCTCGATGGGCTCTCCCTGCTCGCCGAGTTGCGCCGCCGCGAGTGCACGGCCCCGGCGATTCTCGTTTCCGCTTACCTGAACGAGGATCTCGTCTGCCAAGCGCGTATGCTGGGGGTTGCCCGAACGCTGGAAAAACCCGTCGACGTTCCGGCGCTGCGTGGCCACCTCTTCGATCTGGTGCCCGCGGCTTCCGGCCGCTCGGCGTGACGGAGTCCATCGCTTTTATTTTGACGAGGGGAACGGGGTAGTCGAGATGCAAACTCGTTCTGTCAGATTCTCACTTCTCGCCGTCAGTGCCATGAGCGTCGTCTTCGGTATCGTGATCGGCGGCTTCCTCAGCTCACCCGAGCTCGCGTTTGCCTCACCCGCGGCGATCCAGCCGACGGCCAACATGGCCCCGGCGGTCACCGCGAATTCCGGGGTCAAGGATTTCGCGGACGTCGTCGAGCAATCGATGAACTCGATCGTCAGCGTCACCTCGCGCGACGATGGCGACGACGGCGAGGAGGACTCCTCGGATCCGCAGGACCTGTACCGCTTCTTCTTCGGCGACCCGCAGGACCAGCCGCAAACGCCCCAACGACCGCGGATCGGTGAGGGCACGGGGTTCGTCATCAGCACCGATGGCTACATCCTGACGAACTACCACGTCGTTCAGAACGCCGACCGTGTGAAGGTCGGTTTCCGCGACGGGACGGAGGAGACCGCCGAGGTCGTCGGCACCGACCCCTCGATCGACCTGGCGCTGCTCAAGATCTCGGTCAACGGCCTCACGGCGCTGCCCCTGGGCGACTCCGAATCGCTGCGCGTCGGCGAATGGGTCATCGCGATCGGCAACCCGCTCGACTTCGAGCAGACCGTCACGGTCGGTGTGCTGTCGGCCAAGAACCGGCGCGTGCCGCTGCCGACGCTCGACCGCCGCGGTCTGGTGACGTTCCTGCAGACCGACGCCGCGATCAACTTCGGCAACTCCGGTGGGCCGCTGCTGGACATCGACGGCAACGTCGTGGGGATCAACACCGCCATCGCGCGGCAGAACCTCGCCGAGGGGATCGGTTTTGCGCTGCCCATCAACCAGGCGCGGCGGGTGATCGACCAGCTGCGCGATTTCGGCGAGGTCAAACGCGGCTACATCGGGATCAACATGAACGTCACGGGGATCGATCGCGACGCCCAGGAGTACCTCGGACTCCCCGACCGCAACGGCGTCATCATCGACAGCGTGACGGCAAACAGCCCCGCCGAGCGCGCCGGGCTCCGACCGTTCGACGTCATCCGCGAGGTCAACGGTGACCTCATCGAGGGCAACGACGAGCTGATCACCAAGATCTCGTCCTACATGCCCGGCGAGCGGGTCGAGCTCGAGATCTTCCGCGACGGCAAGACGATGACCAAACGGGCCACGCTGGGCGAGCGCCCGTTGCAGAACGATGCCCAGCCGGCGGTCAGCGTCGAAACCCCCGAGGACGAGCCCCGAGAGTCGCAGGGCCTCGGGATCACCGTGCAGGCGCTGGATCGTCGCGTGCGCGAGCGTTTCGAGCTCAGCTCGTCGTTGCGCGGGGTCATGATCACCGACGTCGATTTCGACAGCCAGGCCGCCGCAAAGGGCGTTTTGCCGCTGCGAATCGTGACCCACGTGAACGGGGACGAGATCGAATCCGTCGAGGCGTGGGACTCCGCCATCGAGAAACTGCGCTCGGGGCAGCCGGTCAAGATCGACGTCCTCGTACCGGGGCCCAACGGGGGTCGCCAGTCGTTCTTCCTGCGCGCCCCCTAAGCTCGAAAAAGTCGACACGAAAAGCGAGGGCACCCGGGCGAGGGTGCCCTCTTTTTTTGTATCCTTGTCGTCGTGAGCCGCCCCCGCATCCTGATCGTCGACGACGAAGCGGACATCCGCTCGTCGCTCAAGATGATCCTCGAGTACGAGGACATGGAGTCGATCGAGGCCGCCGATGGCACCGCGGCGCTCGCGCTGACCGCCGAGCGCGCGCCGGACGCGGTGTTGCTGGACATCAAGATGCAGGGCATGGACGGGCTCGAGGTGCTGGCGAAGCTACGCGAAAGCCACCCCGAGTTGCCCGTCGTGATGGTTTCCGGCCACGGTACGATCGCGACGGCAGTCGAGGCGACCCGGCTGGGCGCCTTCGATTTCATGGAGAAGCCGCTCGAGCGCGATCGTGTCCTGCTGGTGCTGCGCAATGCGCTCGAACGCAAACGGCTGCAGGACGAGATCCGCGAGTACCGCCTCGACTTCGAGGAACGCTACAAGATGGTCGGTGGGTCGAAGGCCCTCGACGAGGTGCACCAGCTGGTCGCCCGCGTAGCGCCGACCCAAGCGTCGGTCCTGATCACCGGGGAGTCGGGGACCGGCAAGGAATTGGTCGCCCGCGCCATCCACCGCAACAGCCCGCGTTCGGCCGAACCGTTCGTCCAGGTCAACTGCGCGGCGATCCCCGAGGAGCTGATCGAATCCGAGCTCTTCGGCCACGTCAAGGGCTCGTTCACCGGGGCGACGAAGGATCAGATCGGCAAGTTCGTCCAGGCCGACGGAGGGACGATCTTCCTCGACGAGATCGGCGACATGAGCGTGAAGACCCAGGCCAAGGTGCTGCGCGCGTTGCAGGACGGCGACGTCGAGCCCGTCGGGGCGGCCAAGACCGTCCACGTCGACGTGCGGGTCGTGGCGGCGACCAACAAGAATTTGCCCGAGGAGATCGAGGCAGGGCGCTTCCGCGAAGATCTCTACTTTCGCTTGAACGTCGTGCCCTTGCACCTGCCCCCGCTGCGCGAGCGCCGCGACGACATCGATGCGCTGGTCGAGCACTTCGCGGAGACGTTCTGCAAGGAAAACAACTTCGCGGTCAAGAAGTTCTCCAAGGACGCGTTGGGCGCGTTGCGCAAGCTGCCCTGGCGCGGCAACGTGCGGGAGCTGCGCAACGCCGTCGAGCGGGTACTGATCATGACCCCGGGCGAGGCGGTCGATGTCGAGGACCTGCCGCCCGAGATGGGCATGGCCCTGGCTCAGGGCCAAGGCGCGGTCCCGGACGGGATGCTCGGGATCAGCCACGACGGCGCTTCTTTGCAAAAGTTCAAGGACACCGCCGAGCGGGCCTATCTGGTGACCAAGCTGCGCGCCAACGAGTGGAACATCGCGGCGACCGCCAAGGCCATCGAGACACCGCGCAGCAACCTGTACAAGAAGCTCGAGGCTTACGCGATCGACAAGGAAAAGGACGGTAAACAATGAACGCCGAGCGCGACGTCGTCATCCTCTCCGGCGCCCGGACCCCGTTCGTCAAGGCCGGTACCGACCTCGCGAGGGTCTCCGCCGTCGACCTCGGCCGCGTCGCCATGCGCGAAGCGATCGAACGGGCCGAGATCGACCCCGACTGGATCGACGAGGTCGTCGTCGGCAACATCGCGGGCCCGCCCGACGCGGCCAACATCGCTCGGGTGATCGCGCTCAACGCCAAGGTGCCGAAACACGTTCCGGCGTTCACCGTGAACCGAAATTGCGCCTCGGGTCTCGAGGCGGTCGTGGAGGCGGCCTACCGCATCCGCTCGGGCGACGCCGATCTGATGGTCGCCGGCGCCACGGAGTCGATGTCCCAGATCCCGTTGCTGTTCCGCCCCGAAGCTCAGGCGATTTTCACGAGAATGGCGCGTGCCAAGGGCCCGCTGGCCAAGCTCGGCACCGCCGCACAGTTTCGGCCGCGCCATTTCAGTCCGTTGATCGGGTTGATGCTCGGGCTGACCGATCCTGTTTCCGGGTTGAACATGGGTCAGACCGCGGAGGTGCTGGCGCGCGAGTTCGGGATCTCCCGCGAGGAGCAAGACCGCTTCGCTTTGCTCAGCCATCAACGCACCGCGGCGGCCTGGAAGGCGGGCCGCATGGATCACGAGGTCGTGCCGGTCCCGCTCCCGCCGAAGTACGCCAAGGCCGCCCTACGGGACAACGGGGTGCGCGAGAACCAGACGATGGAGGCGCTGGCCAAGCTGCGCCCGGTCTTCGATCGCAAGCACGGGACGGTGACCCCGGGCAACTCGTCACAGATCACCGACGGTGCGGCGGCCCTGGTCCTGGCTTCGGCACGACGCGCCCGGGAGCTCGGGCTACAGCCGATCGGAAAGCTACTTTCCTGGGGCTTTGCCGGTTGCGACCCGGCGCGCATGGGACTCGGACCGGTGCTGGCCACCCCGATCGCGCTGCGTCGTGCGGGCAACTTGCCGCTCGAGCGGATCGATCTGGTCGAGATCAACGAGGCGTTCGCCGCCCAGGTCCTCGCCTGTCTTCGTGCCTTCGAGTCGCGTGACTTCTTCGAACGACACATGGGCAGCGCGCCGATCGGCG
>JBFFZZ010000257.1:0-4696 GCA_041568335.1 Candidatus Polarisedimenticolaceae bacterium
CGCCGCCGTCGCCCTGAGCGGCACCGTCGAGGTCAAGGTCGATGCGGGCTACGGCGAGATCCGGCCCGGCGATCTGCTCGTCGCCTCCCCCACCCCCGGTCACGCGATGCGCGGAGAGGATCCGGAACCGGGCACCGTGCTCGGCAAGGCGCTCGGAGCGTTGGACACGGGTCAGGGCCGGATACGCATGCTCGTGATGCTGCGCTGACCGGCCCCGATACGCCGGCGCCTCCCGCGGCGCTAGAATCGATGCGTGAGCGAGGAACGGATCGGCCGGTTCGAGCTGCTCGAGCAGCTCGGCTCGGGAGCGATGGGGGTCGTCTGGCGCGCCCGGGACACGCGGCTGCGGCGCGAGGTCGCGCTCAAGCTCATCCGTGACGATCGCGCCGCGGACCGGCATGCACGCGAGCGGTTCATCCGCGAGTTCCACACGGTCGCGTCGCTCAACCATCCCGGGATCGCGACGTTGTTCGAGGCCGACGAGACGCCCGAGGGCCGCGTCTACTGTGTCTACGAGAAGGTCGACGGAGAGACCCTGACGGATCGCATCCGGCGTGGCGACCTCAGCACCGAGGAGTGCATCGACATCGGCGTGCAGCTCGCCGATGCGCTGGCGGCCGCCCACGCGGTCGGCGTCGTGCACCGGGACATCAAGCCCGACAACGTGATGGTGACCGCCGAGGGGCGCGTCAAGATCCTCGACTTCGGATTGGCCCGGACCGAGCATTCGGCGCCGATCGCGCCGGCGGCGCCCTGCTCGGAGCAGGTCTCGGCCGACGAGGCGGAGACGATCGACGACGCCGTCACCCGCGTCGGCGCTCTGGTCGGAACGCCGCGTTACATGTCTCCGGAACAAGCGGCCGGGGCGGAAGTCGACTCGCGAACCGATGTCTTCTCGGCGGGCCTCGTGCTCTACGAGCTGGCGACGGGCGAGGCGGCGTTTACCGGCGAATCGATCCCGGAAACGCTGCATCGGATCAAGGTCCAGGAGCACCGTCCGGTCCGGGAGCGCAACCCGTCGATCGACCGGCGCCTCGGCGCGGTGATCGACCGCTCGTTGAGCAAATCGGTGGACGATCGATTCCGGTCCGGCGCAGAGCTGGCGCTTGCCTTGCGAAAGGCGCGCAAGCCACCGGAGGACAAGCGCTTGTGGTGGACCGCGGCGGTCGTCGCCATGGCGCTCGTCGCCGCGGTGACCTGGTTCTTCACCCGGCCGACGCTTGCATTCTCCGAAAAGGACAGGTTGTTGATCGCCGACGTGGACAACCGCACCGGCGAGGAGGTGTTCGACCTCGCCCTGACCGCAGCGCTCACACAGGACGTCGAGCAGTCACGTTACGCCCTTGTATATGAACGGTCGCTCGTCGCGGAGATTCTCCGGCGCATGCGCCAGCCGGCGGATGCTTTCATCAACGAGGAGCTCGGCCGGGACATCTGCCGCTTCGGCGGCGTGCGTGCGCTGGTGGTGCCGCGCATCCTGTCGGTGGGCGAGGCCTACGAGCTGCAGGCCACGCTGGTGGATCCGATCAACGGCCGCCATGTGGAGACGTTGCGTGTCACGGTCAAGGGCAAGGAGGCGGTTCTGCTGAAGGGTGTCGACGAACTCGCCAAGCAACTGCGCAAGGCACTCGGCGAGTCCCTGGCGGCGATCGAGGAGAACGACCTCCCGATCTCCGAGCACACGACCTCCTCCTGGGAAGCGATGCAGAGCCTGGTGCGAGCGCAGCTGCGCTGGGACGAGGGTAAGTACACCGAGGCCGCGACCCTGTTCGAACGCGCCATCGAGCAGGACCCCGAGTTCATGGCCGCCTATGGGGCTCTGGGGCTGCTCAAGGTCCAACCCCAGCTGCTCAACGAACCGGAAGAGGGAAAGCGGCTGCTGCGGAAGGCGCTCGACTTGTCCGACAACGTCACCGAGTTCGAGCGGCTGATCATCGGCGCCGTCAACAAGAACTTCGTGGACGGCGATCTGGAGGGCGCCCTCGCGGATTACGCCATGATCCTCGACCTCTACCCGGATGCCTTCTCCGCCCACAACAACAAGGGGCAGCTGCTTTATCGGCTCGGTCGCGTTCACGAGGCGCTCGAGGCCTTCGAGGTCGCCCACCGGATCGAGCCCAGCTCGGCCATCCCGCTTTGGGCCATCGCACAAACGCGTCTGTTCATCCTGTACGACGCGGTGGGTGCCGAGTCCGCGGCACGCAAGGTCGTGGATCTGCATCCGGACTCCGCGGATGCGCTGCACATGCTCGCCTGGTCCTACGTGGGTCAGCGCCGTTTCGACGAGGCGGAAGCCGGAATGCGCAAGGTGCTCGAGATCGATCCGACGCATGGATTCGCGCGACCGAACCTGGCGCACCTGCTCTACCGGCGCGGAGCCGCCGCCGAGGCCGTCCCGATCTACCGGGACCTGCTCGAACGACCCAAGCCCAACACGTCGTGGGACACGCTCAGCCTGGCCCTGGCCCTACGGGCGACGGGCGATACGGAGGAGGCGGATCGGCTCCTCGCCGAGCGCATCGCCCGGCTGAAGGACCCGGTGCTCATGGCCGACGACCCCGACCCGGATCAGGACGGCCTGGAGCTTGTGTTGTTGCTGGCGGCGCTGGGGAAACATGACGAGGCCAAGCGTCAGATGAACGGGATCGACATCGCCGCGTTGCCGATCCGACGGATGAACCGGTTGGCCGAGGTTTACACGCTCATGGGGCGGAACGACGACGCGATCGCCGCCCTGGAGCGTGCCGTCGACGAGGGCTTCCGAGACATCTTCTTCTGGTCTCTGATGCCGGCCCTGGGCGGGCTACGGGACGATCCTCGATTCGTCGCGCTGATGACGCGATCGTCCGATCCCTGACGGGCGCGGTCGCCGCTACCGCCTTACGGCCCTGCCGATCGCCTTCACCAGCGCTTCGTGGTCGTGTTCCTTCAGATCGTATCGGACCCGCGTCGCCGGCTTGGTGAAGTCGATCACCCGGCGCAGATCGATCGGTGTCCCGATGATGACGCTGTCGCAGTCGGCGTTGTCGATGGTCCGCTTCAACTCGGCGAGCTGATCCCCGTAGTACCCGAGGGCGGGAACCACCTTGCCCAAGTGCGGGTAGTTCTCGTAGGCCCGCTTGATGCTGCCGACGGCGGAGGGGATGGGATCGACGATCTCGGCCGCACCCAGACGCTCGCTGGCGACATACCCGGCGCCGACGTCCATCTCCCCGTGGGTCAACGTCGGCCCGTCTTCGACGACCAGGACACGTTTGTCCTTGACCAGCGATTCGTCCTCGACGCTCAACACGCTGTCGGCGCGAATCACCTCGGCGCCGGGGTTGCGATCGGCCACGCTCGCCTCCACGGCGCGGATCTGCTGCTCCGTCGCCGAATCGCACTTGTTGATGACGACGACGTCGCCCATCGTCAGGTTGGTCTCACCGGCCCAGTACGTCAGCTCGTGCCCCGCGCGGAGCGGGTCGGCGACCACCAAGGTCACGTCGGCGGCGTAGAACGCCGGGTCGTTGTTGCCGCCGTCCCAGACGATCACATCGGCCTCCTTTTCGGCCTCGCGCAGGATCGCCTCGTAGTCCACACCGGCGTAGATCACGTTGCCGGCGGAGATGTGCGGCTCGTACTCCTCCATCTCCTCGATCGTGCACGCGTGTTTCTCGAGGTCGTCGACCGTGGCAAAGCGCTGCACGGCCTGCTTGGCCAGATCCCCGTAGGGCATCGGGTGGCGGATGCTGACCACACGCTTCTGCCCGAGGTCCTGCTTGAGGATCTCGACGACGCGACGCGTGGTCTGGCTCTTGCCGCACCCGGTGCGCACGGCGAGGATCGCGACGACCGGCTTCGAGCTCTTCACGTGCCCGCGCGCCGGTGCCAGCAGCTTGAAGTCCGCCCCCGTGCTGAGCACGCGGTTCCCGATCTGCATCAGCTCGACGTAGTGGATGTCGGAGTAGCTGAAGATGCACTCCTCCACTCCGTGATCGCGGATCAGCGCTTCGAGATTCTCCATCGGCTCGATCGGGATGCCCGCGGGGTACCGTTCGCCGGCGAGCGCCGGCGGGTAGCGCCGGTCGTCGATCTCGGGGATCTGGGTCGCCGTGAAAGCAACGACCTCGGCCTCGTCGCTGTCACGATAGACCGTGTTGAAGTTGTGGAAGTCGCGCCCCGCGGCGCCGATGATCAGGACTCTCTTTCGATCCATGCTCTCCTCATCTTGATTGACCGGACGGCCGGCGGCGGCGGCCGAGCGACCGATCATACAGAAAGGGAACCGCCGGGGGGGAGCCGTCAGGAATCGAGCAGCAGCTTCAGCACGGTGCGGCTGGAAAGCACGCCGCGGATCCGCTCGCCGTCCACCACCGGTACGTGGCGGTAGCCGTCGATCCCCATGCGGTGGAGGGCCCAGGAGACCGGATCGTCGTTTTGGAGCACGACCGGTCCGGCGGTCATCACGTCTTCGAGACGGGTCCGCTCCGGATCGCGTCCACGGGAGGCGACGCGGACGGTCACGTCACGCTCGGTGAAGACGCCGACCAGATCCCGGGCATCGGATTCGACGAAGACGCAGCCGGCGTGGTTCTCGCGCATCAGGTCGATGGCTTCCGCGACGCTGCTTTTCGAGCCCAGCACCAGCGGCGTCTGCAACGGGAGCTCGGTCAACGGCTTGGCCAGCAGCGGATCTTCGGGATCCACGCCCCAG
>JBFFZZ010000258.1:0-4676 GCA_041568335.1 Candidatus Polarisedimenticolaceae bacterium
ACCCAGGTCGAGACGGGCTCGGCCATCACCTGGAAGTATCCGGGCTGCATCCTGCAGGGCGACGACTCGGTCGGCGAGTTCTACTCCGTCGCATTGACCAACAACTTCCAGCAGGCCGATACCGGCACCAAGATGATCCACATCGGCAAGAACACGAAGAGCACGATCATCAGCAAGGGTATCTCGGCGGGCTTCGGCCAGAACACCTACCGCGGCCAGGTCAAGGTGCTCAAGGGCGCCGACGGCGCACGCAACTACTCGCAGTGCGATTCGATGCTGATCGGCGACAAGTGCGGCGCGCACACGTTCCCCTACATCGACGTCGCCAACCCGACGGCGACGATGGAGCACGAGGCCAGCACGTCGAAAATCGGCGAGGACCAGATCTTCTATTGCCGTCAACGCGGTATCGACACCGAAGACGCGGTGTCGATGATCGTCAACGGTTTCTGCAAGGAAGTGTTCCGCGAGCTACCGATGGAGTTCGCGGTGGAAGCCCAAAAGCTCCTCGGGATCAGTCTCGAGGGAAGCGTCGGAGAGGAAAAGCAATGCTTGAAATCAAGGATCTGAAGGCCCGGGTCGAAGACAAAGAAATCCTCAAGGGCATCAGCCTCGACGTGAAACCCGGGGAGGTGCACGCGATCATGGGCCCCAACGGCTCCGGAAAGAGCACGCTGGCCGGTGTGCTCGCCGGTCGCGAGATCTACGAGGTCACCGGTGGAGAGGCGCGTTTCAACGGCGCCGATCTGATCGAGATGGAACCCGAAGAGCGCGCCTGCGAAGGGCTGTTCATGGCGTTCCAGTACCCCGTCGAGATTCCCGGCGTGACCACGATCAACTTCCTCAAGGCCGCGGTGAACGCGATCCGCAAGCATCGCGGGCAGGACGAGCTCGACGCGATGGACTTCCTGTCGCTCGTCCGCGAAAAGCTCGAGATGGTCGACATGGACGAAAGCTTCCTGCGTCGCTCGGTCAACGAGGGCTTCTCGGGCGGTGAAAAGAAACGCAACGAGATCTTCCAGATGGCCGTGCTGGATCCCAAGCTGGCGATCCTCGACGAGACCGACTCGGGCCTGGACATCGACGCGCTCAAGATCGTGGCCGACGGCGTCAACGCGCTGCGCGGGAAGGATCGCGCGTTCGTCGTGATCACGCACTACCAGCGACTGCTCAACCACATCGTCCCGGATCACGTCCACGTCTTGCACGACGGGCGCATCGCCCGCTCCGGGGGCCGCGAGCTGGCGCTGGAGCTGGAAGAGCGCGGCTACGGCTGGCTCGAGAAAGAGATGGCGGAGCAAGCATGACCCAGCTGATCACCGCTCTCGACGCGCTTGCGCAGGCGCAGACCCGCCCCGCCGACGGCTGGCTGGCGGACCTACGGCGTAGCGGTCGAGCCCGATTCGACTCGGCGGGTCTGCCGACCCCGAAGATGGAAGCCTGGCGCGGCACCAACGTCACCCCGTTGAATGCGATCCCGTTCGTCGCGGCGCAACCCGCCGCGGAGCCGTCCCACCCTCTGACCCGGCTGGATCTCGGCGGACCGCGGCTCGTCTTCTCCGCGGGCGAGCTGATCGTCTCCGGCGGACAGCTGCCGGATGGCTTGTGGGCCGGGACGTTCGCCGACGCCATGGAGCAATTCGGGGACGTTTTGCGCGTGTGGGTCGCGGATGAGCAAGACGCCGGCCCGTTCGAGGCGCTTAACCAGGCGTTTCTCGGTTACGGCGCGGTCGTCGTGGCGCGCGAGGGAGCGACGATCGCTACACCGGTCGAGATCGTCTACGCGCTGGGGGCGCAGCCTTGCGAAGCGATCCAGCAGCCGCGCACGCTCATCGTGGCCGAAAAGAACAGCCACGTAAAGGTCGTCGAGACCTTCTTCGGCGAGGGCCAGACACCGACGCTGACCAACGCGGTTGCGCGCGCGTCGATCGCCGACAACGCCGCGGTCGAGCACGCCCGCGTGCAGATCGAGGGGCCGGCCGCATGGCACGTCTCGAGCGTGACCAGCCGCCAGGGACGGGACAGCCGCTACACGGCGCACCACATCAACCTCGGTGCGGCCACGGCGCGCCACAACACGCGCGCGATCCTCGACGGCGAGGGCGCCCACTGCCTGCTCAACGGGTTGTACCTCGTGTCGGGCAATCAGCACGTCGACAACAACACGGTGCTCGATCACGCCAAGCCGCACGGCGACAGCCGCGAGGTCTTCAAGGGGATCCTGGCCGGCAAGGCCCGCAGCGTGTTCACGGGGCGCATCATCGTCCGCCCCGACGCGCAGAAGACCGACGCCAAGCAATCGAATCCGAACCTGCTGCTCTCCCCGACCGCGCTCGCCCAGACCCGACCACAGCTCGAGATCTACGCCGACGACGTGAAGTGCACGCACGGCGCGACCGTGGGCCGGATGGACGAGGATGCGGTCTTTTATCTGCGCGCCCGCGGACTGACCGAAACGGTTGCGCGCAACATGCTGATCCACGCCGTCGCCGACGAGGTGCTCGCCGCGATCGGCATCGACCCGCTGCGCGAGGCGTTGCAGGCCGAGGTCTCGGACCGGCTGGATCGTTTGGAGAACTAGCTTGCCCGTCGCGAGTTTCGATGTCGCCAAGGTGCGCGCCGATTTTCCGCTGCTCGGACGAACCGTGCGTGGCGGCAAGCCGCTGGTTTATCTCGACAACGCGGCGAGCACGCAAAAACCACAACAGGTGATCGACGCGATCACCGGCTTCTACACGCACCGCTACTCCAACGTCCATCGCGGCGTGCACGAGCTCTCCGAGCTCGCCACGGGCGATTACGAGTCCACGCGCGACAAGCTCGTCCCGTTCCTCAACGCCGAGAGCCGCGAGGAGATCGTCTTCACCCACGGCACGACGGAGGGGGTCAATCTGGTCGCGCGCGGGATGGACGACCGCTTCGAGCCCGGCGACGAGGTGGTGCTCTCCGAGATGGAGCACCACTCGAACATCGTGCCCTGGCAGATGCTCTGCGAGCGCACCGGAGCGGTGCTACGGGTCGCCCCGATCGACGACGACGGGGACATCCTGCTCGACGCGCTCGAGGAGCTGCTGGGCGAGCGCACCCGGATCGTGGTCGTGTCGCACACCTCCAACGCGCTGGGCACCCGCAACCCGGTGGAACGCATCGCCGAGATGGCCCACGCGCACGGCGCCCTCGTCCTGCTCGACGGGGCACAGGCCGCGCCGCACGAGCCGGTCGACGTCCGGGCGCTGGGCTGCGACTTCTTCGTGCTCTCGGGACACAAGATGTACGGGCCGACGGGGGTCGGCGTGCTGTGGGGCCGGCGGGAGGAGCTCGACAAGCTCTCGCCGTTGCTCGGTGGCGGTGACATGATCGAGACGGTCACGTTCGAGAAGACGACCTACCGCGGCCTACCGCAGCGGCTCGAAGCCGGGACACCGGGCATCGCCGGGGTCATCGGGCTGGGCGCCGCGGTCGACTACCTCGACGCCATCGGGATGGACCGGATCGCCGCGCACGAGCACGAGTTGCTGAGCTACGGCACGGAGCGCATTCGCTCCATCCCCGGCCTGCGATTGATCGGCACGGCCCGACGCAAGGCCGCGATCCTCTCGTTCGTCGTCGACGGGATCCACGCCCATGACTTGGGGACGGTGCTCGATCTCGGCGGCGTGGCCGTTCGCGCCGGGCACCATTGCGCCCAGCCCCTGATGCAGCGGTTCGGCGTGGTGGCGACGGTGCGCGCGTCGATCGCGATGTACAACACAACCGAGGACCTGGACCGGCTCGCCGAGGGGATCCACAAATCGATCGAGGTGTTCAAGTCGTGACGGAACTGCGCGAGCTCTATCAGGAGATGATCCTGGACCACGGGAAGCGGCCGCGGAACTTCCGCGCACAGGACGACGCCGAGTCGGCCGCCGGGCACAACCCGCTGTGCGGCGACCGGGTGACGGTCTACGTCCGCACCGAGGACGGCGTCATCCGGGACGTCAGCTTCCAGGGCTCGGGTTGCGCGATCTCCACCGCGTCGGCCTCGCTGATGACCGAGGCGCTGAGCGGCAAGACCGTCGAGGAGGCCCGAGCGCTGTTCCGGCGTTTTCACGAGCTCGTCGCCGCCGAGGGCGACGAGCAGGGCCTCGGCAAGCTCGAAGTGTTCAAGGGCGTGCGCGATTTCCCGATGCGCGTCAAGTGCGCGACACTGGCCTGGCACACGCTGTGTGCCGCGCTGGACCATGAGAAAGACCTGGTGACGACAGAATGAACAAATCCGACGCACGAACCCCGCGGGAACCGGCGCCCGCGCTGAAGGAAAGCGACCCGAAGCGGATCGAGGCCGATGTCATCGCAACGCTCAAGACCTGTTACGACCCCGAGATCCCCGTCGACATCTACGAGCTCGGGTTGATCTACGAGGTCAAGGTCTCCGACGACGCCCACGTGGACATCCGGATGACGCTGACCTCGCCGATGTGTCCGGTGGCGGGCACGTTGCCCCCCGAGGTCGAGCAGAAGGTGCGCGGTGTCCACGGCGTGAAGTCCGCCCGGGTCGAGCTGGTCTGGGATCCCCCCTGGGACACGGAGATGATGTCGGAGGAGGCGCAGCTGAGAGTGGGCTTCCTGTGAGCGTGAACCTGATCCTGATCGGTCCTCCCGGCGCGGGAAAGGGGACCCAGTCGGGCCGGCTGGTG
>JBFFZZ010000259.1:0-4590 GCA_041568335.1 Candidatus Polarisedimenticolaceae bacterium
CGCGCGGTGCGGCCGCGCTCCAAGGACAACAACCCGCTGCACCGGGACGCCTGGTTGCCGCATTTGCGCAACGCGGTCAACCTCTACGTGCCGCTTGCCGGGAGCGACGAGCGGTCTTCGCTCGCGTTGGTCCCCGGGAGCCATCACTGGAGCGAAGCCGACACCTCGCGAACCGCGGGAGGGGCGGTCATCGATTCCGTTCGATTCAGCGTTCCGTCGCTGGTGGCCGCAAAGCGGGAAGTCCACGTGATACGGCCCAACCCGGGCGAGAACGAGGTTCTCGTCTTCAGCCCCTACGCATTGCACGGCGGCGCGACGAATCTCAACGAGGATCGAACGCGAGTCTCGCTCGAGATTCGCCTCTGGCGCGTGGACAGGTGATCTACCGGAGGGCGGGGAGCGGCGGCCCGCCGTTCAGCGTCGTCGGCCTCGGCAGCTACTTGACGATCGGGGATCGTCTCGACCTGGAAGCGTCCTCCCGGTGCATCCATGCGGCGATCGACCAGGGGGTCAACTTCTTCGACACGGCAGACAACTACGCCGACGGCGAAGGGGAGCGCACCCTCGGCCGGGTGCTCGCGGACACCCCGCGAGACCGTTGGCTGGTCGGGACGAAATGCTTCTTTCCGTGGTCCGACGCGCCGACCAGCGCGGGTCTGTCACGGAAGCACCTGACGGATGCGGTGCATCGCTCCTTGCGCAATCTACGGGTCGACGAGATCGATCTCTTCCAGTGCCACCGGTTCGATCCGGAAACCCCGCTCGAGGAAACGCTCGATACGTTGGACCTCCTGGTCGAGCAGGGAAAGATCCTCTACTGGGGAATCGGACGCTGCAGTGCCGTTCAGATCGAGTCGATCGCGTCAACCGTACGGGCGGGGCAACGGACCCCCCCGCTCACGCACCAGACGATCTACAGCCTGCTCCGGCCCGACGCGGAGCGGGACGAGCTCGGGGCGGCGCACGGCCACGGGATCGGGACGCTGGTCTACGGCGCGCTGGGTCAGGGTGTTCTCAGCGGGAAGTACTCGGAAGGGGCGCGCCCTCGCGCCAGCCGCGGCGCCGATCCCGTGCGGAAGCGAACGATGTACAACCTCTGTCCGGAAGCCATCGAAGCGGGGCGCCGACTGGCGGAATGGGCCGAGGATCTCGAGGGCGTCACACCGGCTCAGGCGGCGATCGCCTGGTGCTTGCGGCGTCCCGAGGTGCTCACCGTCATCGTCGGGGCGTCGGACCCGAGCCAGGTCCTCGAAAACACCGCAGCGGCGGATCTCGGGCTCCAGGACAAGGCATTCGCGGCGATCGAGGGTATCTTTAAGACCCTGGAGTCGTCTTGAGCAACCTCGTCGACAAATACCCTCGCGGCCTCTCGGCCGTGATTCCGGTGTTCGAAAGCGCGGCCTCGATCGAGCTCATGGTCGACCGTGTCACCGCGGCGCTGGCCGAGAGCGGCGAACCCTACGAGCTGATCCTGGTCAACGACGGGTCCAGCGACCGCAGCTGGCAAACGATCTCGAAGGTCGCCGGTAGCCGGCCGCTCGTGCGCGGGATCAACCTGATGCGCAACTACGGCCAGCACAACGCGATCCTGTGCGGTGTTCGCGCGGCTCGTTACGACAAGATCGTCACGCTGGACGACGACTTGCAATACGACCCTGCAGAGCTTCCCCAGCTGCTCGCCAAGCTCGCCGACGGGTACGATGTGGTCTACGGGAAAGAGCGAAAACGCCACCACACGATGGGTCACAATCTCGGGTCCTGGTTGTTGCGCCTCGGTCTGTCCGTCGCGCTCGGCGCCAAGATCGCCAGGATCGTCAGCCCGTTCCGTGTTTTCCGTACGAAGCTTCGAGAGACGTTCGTCGACAACCGCAACCCGCGCGTGATCCTCGATGTCTTTCTGGTCTGGGGCACCACGAAGTTCGCGGCGGTCGACGTCGATCACCACGAGCGCTGCGACGGCGGGAAGACGACGTACAGCGGGCTCAAGAGGTTGACACAGGCGTTCGATCTGATCACCGGCTTCAGCACGCTGCCGCTCAAGATCGCGAGCTTCATCGGCTTCTTCTTCACCCTGTTCGGGGTCGGCTTGCTGGCCTACGTCCTCGGTGTTTACTTCCTGGTCGGCGGCACCGTACCCGGTTGGGTGTTCCTGGCATCCACGATCGCGATCTTCTCGGGCGCGCAACTTTTCGCGCTGGGCATCATCGGCGAGTATCTGGCCAGGATGTTCACGCGCATCCAGGAGCGACCGGCCTACGCGATCGCCGAAGTGATCGATCATGCCAAGCACACCGCGGCCGAAGAGCGGGAACTCGCGCCCTAGGCGCGCCGGGAGAAACGCCGGGCCTCGTCGAACAACCCCGCGACCGCCAACGGGATCACGAACGGGAAGGCAAAAAACCAGACACGGCCGACCACCAGCGCCAGCACGAACGGCACGACGAGGATCACCGGGATCAGCCGAGCCCAGCGCACGAGCGCCAGCGGCTCGTCGCGCCGTCGCCACAAAGCGAGCGCGGCCGGGATCCAGAGCAGGTGGAACGCAAGCAGCGCACCCGCGAAGTTCGCGGGCGCCCGTCTGCCGCCCCCGAACATGTCCCGAAGCCAGCCCTGCGTCGAGGCGAGGCTGTAGAGCGGTTCCGGAGCGGGCCAGACGACCCCACGCGAGAAAACATAGAGCAGTGTCGGGGGGAGCAGCGCGACGGCCTGGCGCCTTCGCTCCCGGCGATCGGAGACGAGCAGCGCGGCGGCCGGGAGCACCAGCAGGATCGTCTCCTTGCAGGTCAGCCCGAGAAGGAACACGGCCGCCAGGGCGAGGTACTTGCGCTCGAGCAAAAGCAGCAACGCCCACACCAGGAACGCGTAGCTCCATGCCTCGACCATCGGCAGCGTTGCCACGGTGAGCGGGTAGTACGAGAAGAGGAAGATCGTCCCGGCGGCCAGCCCGGCACGATGGCTGTGGAGCTCCCGTCGCGTGAGCAGGAACAAACCCATTGCGGCCAGGGCCAGCCCGGCCCCGTTGACCAGCGCGAAACGGATGTGGGCCCGCTGACTTTCGAGGGGCCGGTCCGGGTCGAGCCAGGAGTCCGGCGGGTCCGGCAGCAGACCGGCCAGCCAAGGGGTCCAGGGCCGGTAGCGAAACGGGGCGGGCGTCTCGGAAAAGGGCTGCCCGGCGGCCATCGCGAGGTAGCGGGTCGCGTCGAACCGCGGACTCTCGATCGACGGTCCCTTGGCGTTCCACCACGCGATCCCCGAGGCGATGGACAAAAACAGCGCCAGACACAACATTGTGTTCCGTGGTGTCGTGTTTGGAATGATTTTCGCCCCTTTTATCGGGTAAATTGACGCTATCGATGTGTGACGACACCCCATTATGCGGGGCCGGGCGTGTTTCGAGGCACAGAATCTCGTGGCAACCGTGAGCAAGAGAACTTCCGAGTGAGGCCGATGACCGGCACGCCGACCGAGGCCCAGTTCGAGACCGGACCGACCGATCGAGCCCGCGCCTGGCTGCTCCGGCTGTGCACGGTCGTCGGTCTGCTCGCCAGCCTCTATTACTTCAGCTGGTGGGGCCAGGGCGGCCGGATCCTCTCGCCACTCCTCGCGCTGGTCTTGATGATCGCCGCTATCTATCACTGGAGCCAGCTGTTCGGCAGCTGGCTGATCTACGCGTCCGCTGGGCGCCGCCGCCCGGCGCCGCCCGTTCCGCCCGAGAAACGTCCGACAGTGGACGTCTTCGTGACCGCGTGCGGCGAGGACCCCCAGCTGGTCGAGCGTGCCCTGCGCGCCGTCGTGAGGATGCGCGGTCCGCACAACAGCTGGCTGCTCGACGACGGCGCGGACCCCTGCCTGGCCCGACTGGCCGAGCGTTTGGGCGCGGGCTACCTCACCCGCAGCGGGAGCCGCGACCTCAAAGCGGGGAACATCAACGCGGCCTTGCCGCGCACGGAAGCCGACGTGGTCGCCATCTTCGATGTCGATCACGTGCCGGAACCCGAGTTTCTCGAACGCTCGCTGGGCTACTTCGCCGATCCGAAGATCGGTTTCGTCCAGGTCATGCTGAGCTTCAGCAACGCCGGGAAGACCTGGTTCGCCCGCGCCGCGGCCGAGAGTTGTTTCGATTTCTTCAACCCCACCAGCATGGGCATGGACCGACTGGGCTCGGCCACGCTGATCGGATCGAACGCCCTGATCCGACGCGAAGCGCTGGAGTCGATCGGCGGCTACCGTCCGGGTCTGGCCGAGGACCTCGCGACCTCGATCGCGCTTCACGCGGCGGGGTGGGAATCGGCGTATGTCGCGGAACCCCTGGCCCCGGGGCTCGCGCCTGCGGACGTCTCGGCGTGGTTCACCCAGCAGCTCAAATGGGCTCGCGGCGTCTTCGAGGTCCTGCTGGTCGACTACCGTCGCTACTTCGGGAAGCTGAGCTGGGGTCAGCGCGTGTCGTACGCGGTTCGCATGACCTACTACTGGGCCGGGCTCGTCTGCGCGCTTCACATGATCTTCACCGCCGGCATCCTGATCGGCGGCGAACGCGTCGCGGTGGTCGATCTGCAGCAGTCCCTGTGGCAGTTGTTGCCGCTGACGAGC
>JBFFZZ010000260.1:0-4574 GCA_041568335.1 Candidatus Polarisedimenticolaceae bacterium
CGTGGGGACGCCGGCCATCGAGATCAGGATGCAGGAGGCCTTCTTCCAGAACTTGTGGCTCTGGAGCCGCTGGAACATGCCCCCCGTCTCGATGCACAGGACGAACTTCGCCTTCGTCTCGAAGGTCAGGTGCTCGACGAGAGACGGAATCGAGTAGGCCCCCGACCCGAACTTCGTGCAGTCGATCTTTTCCGTGCGCCCCGTTTCCATATCGGTGTCGTAGACGATCAGGTCGCCGGCGACCGCGCCGCCGTGCTCGTCGGGCACGTAGCAGAGCTGCTCGCGACTCACGCCGTGGACCGAGAACATCGCCTCGATGTCGTCCATCACGGTGTCCGATTCGGACTGGTCGTCGAACATCGCCTCGCCCCAGTTCTTGGACTGGTAGTAGGCGTCCCGCTTGGTCGCGAAGTCGTTGGTCTCGACGAGCTCCTTGGACAGCGCCATCATCTTGAGCGTCTGGGCGAAGCTCTTGGCCGTGTTGACGCTCAGCGTGCGCGCCGAGCGGTCACGGCCGATCTCGAAGTAACCCTTGCGCGGGTCGTAGCGCACGTTGCCCAGCGAGCGAACGGGGAAGGTCACCTCGGGCTTGCGCATGCGCACGATCCGCTTGTCGATATTCGTGGCGACCTCCTTGATCGCCTTCACCGTCACGCGCCCGAGCTTGGCCTTCCGGGTCTTGGCGGTCGCCATCACGCTTTCCCGAAGCGGCGCTTGGCAAACTTGCCGAGCAGCGCTGCGATGCACCCGATCCCCACCAGTGCGAGAACCGGCCCGAGGATCGCGTGGGTCAGGCCGTCGGCGAGCCACCCGAGGCCGTTGTCCCGCATCCACGGGGTCAGACCGCGGATCGGCCGCCCGCCCCCGATCGCCACGACGTAGATCGCCAGCAGCACACCGGTCAACCCCTCGCCGCCGACCATGCCCGAGCCGAGCAACACGCCCTGCTCGCGGCGCCGTTCGGCTTCGTCTTCATCCTGCTTGCGCGTCAGCAGCCAGCGTGTGAACCCGCCGACGAAGACGGCCGCCATCGTGTACAGCGGGAGATAGACCCCGACCGCGAAGGCCAGCACCGGAAGACGGAACAGCGCCACCACCCCGGCGAGCGCGGCGCCGATCAGGATCAGCATCCAGGGCAAGTTGGCGTCGAGGACGCCGTCGACGACGAGCTTCATCAACACCGACTGCGGTGCCGGGAGCTCGCTGCCGCCGAGCCCCCCGCTCGCCGCCTCGCTCTGGTGCAGGTAGCCGATCGTCCAGGCGACGACACCCGCCGACGTGATCACGCCGACGAGCTCGCCGATTTGCTGGAACTTGGGTGTCGCGCCGAGCACGAAACCGGTCTTGAGGTCCTGCGACGTATCGCCGGCGATCGACGCGGCGATGCAGACGGCCGTCCCGACCATCAACGCCGTCGCCTTGCCGAACGTGTCGGTCCAGCCGGCCGCCGCGAAGATCAAGCTCGTCCCGAGCAGGGTCGCGATGGTCATCCCCGAGGTCGGGTTGGAGGTGACACCGACGAGACCGACGATGCGCGACGAGACCGTCACGAAGAAGAAGGCGAAGATGCCGATCAACACGGCAGCGAGCGCGCGCACCGGAATCGAATCGATGAAACCGAGCACGCCCGGCACGACCGTCAGTACGACGAGGATCAGGAGGATCGCACCGATCACGATCTTGAACGAAAGGTCTCGATCCGTGCGGTCCACGCTGGAGAGGTTCTGCTTGGCCTGCCGCAGCTGCGCGAAACCGATCTTGAACGACTCGACCATCGTGGGGATCGACTTGATCAGCGTGATGAACCCGCCGCACGCCACCGCCCCGGCTCCGATGTAGCGCACGTAGCGGTTCCAGATGTCGTGCGCGCTCATGTCGCGAATCAGCTTCTCGGTCTCGGGGTAGAACGGCTCCGTCCAACCGGCACCGATCCAGTTGATCAGCGGGATGATGATGAGCGCCGACAGCGCGGCGCCGCCGACCATCACCGAGGCGATGCGGATCCCCAGGATGTAGCCGACTCCGGTCAGGGCCGGTGAAACGCTGATCGCGATCTCGGCCTTGCCCACGAGGGGCAGGACGAACTTGCCGTTGAGCACCTTGAAGCCACTGGTGAGCAACTTGCCCAGCAGCCCGATCCCGATGCCCCAGAACACACCGGATGCCTGTTTGCCACCACGCTCCGCCGCGACCAGCACCTCGGCGCAGGCCATGCCTTCCGGGTACGGCAGCTTGCCGTGCTCCTTCTTGATCAGGAAGCGGCGCAGCGGCACCATGAACAGGACGCCGATCAGCCCGCCCGCCATCGCCAGCAGTGTGATCTGGCGCCACGCGGGCGTCATGCCCCACATGAACAGCGCCGGGATCGTGAACAGCACGCCGGACGCGACCGACGAGCTGGCCGAGCCGACGGTCTGCGAGCTGTTCAGCTCGAGGATGCTGTGTCGCCCGCCGAACAGGCCGAGCAGGCGAAAGAAGACGACCGACAACACGGCCACCGGGATCGATGTGCTGATCGTCAGCCCGGCCTTCAGCCCCAGGTAGGTGTTGGCCATGCCGAACAACATGCCCAGGAAGATGCCTGCGACGACGGCCTTGATCGTGAACTCGGCGGGCGACTCGCCGTGCGTGTAGGGCTTGAACGTCTCGCCCTCACGGAGCTCGTACGCGGTGCGGGGAAGCTTCTTATCGGGCACGAAGAACCTCGGCGCGGATCGGAGCGGCCAACTCTAGCACGGTCACCACAGGGGTCTGGACCGATCCAGCTCGTGCGCCAGCTCGGCTTCGGCGGCGATCGTGCCGAAGGCCGCCGGGTGGGCTTCGGCCACGATGGCGGCGTAGCTGTCGCGTGCGCGTTGCGGGTCTCCCGTATCCTCGTACCAGCGCGCGAGACCGTAGGCCAGCGCGGCCTGGCTCGGACCGTCCCCGCGATCGAGACGCTCCTGCAGCTCGGCCGCCGTCAGCCGTCCCGCATACAGCAGGGTGAGATCGTGGTAGCTGTGATTCTCGAGGATCTCCATCTCCTCGTGAAGTCCGGTCAGCAGCTCGGCCGCCTCCGCTTCCCGTCCGAGACGGCGCAACGCGATGTGCAGCCAGTGCGTGCCGGCGACGCGTGAGTCGTTGTTGGTCGACCGCGCGAGGTACTCTCGATAACAACGAACGGTCTGTTCGAGATCGCCCTTCAGGTAATGAGCCAAGCCGAGGTGGTACCAGATGTTGGTCTGCGTCGTGCCGGTCGGGATGCCCGCCGCATTGGGGAGTCCATCGGGCTCGACGCGGTCCTCACGACCCTCTTCCAGCTCCGCCGCACGCTCGAGGTCCGCGATGGCGTCGTCGAGCTGGCGCACGGAGATGAAACGGTGTCCGCGGTGGCGCCACAGGCGGGAATCGTTCGGGTGGACGAGCAGCGCTTCGCCGAAGTGCCGGATGGCCTCGCGGTAGCGGCCGAGATAGGCGATCCTGCGCCCGACCCAGATCGCGTTCAGCGCGTTTGTCGGGTCCGCTTCGTACGCCGCCACCGCGGCGGCGAGCTTGGTCTCGAAGTCGACGCGCGTGTCGTCTGGGAGATCGGGGCGGATCAGCGGGCGCGCGAGCAGCGACCAGCCTTCCACCTCCGGTGCGCGAAGAACCGCGAGCCCCGGGCCGACCTCGGCGGGACCGACGTACCAGGCCGACGCGCCGGGAGCGGCGCTGCGCCGGCCCGGTCGGCCCAGCCGGCGAACGATCTCCCACGTCACGCGGACGTCCAGCTCGCGATCGATCACGACGGCGTCGTCGGTGCCGATGACGGCGAGCGGTTCGAGATCCGGGCCGGAGCGCCAATGCGGCGTGTGCAGCACGATCGCGGCGATCACGAGCGGTTGCGCGACGAGAAGCGTGGCCCGGAGGCGTCGCGAGCTCGTCTCCCCGAGCGTGGCCACAAGGACGGAGACCGCGGGGAGCATCAACGCCGGTGGCACGCCGGGTGCAACAACTGCCAGCGCGCTGCTCGCCGCCAGCGCCACGAGAATCCCGGGTCGGATTCGGTGCGCCGGTTTCGGCGCCGCGGCGCGCGCTTTGGCGTCGGCGATCAGCAGGACGACGGCCGGAACCCAGGCCAGCGAGATGGCGAGCAGACGCCGGCCCAGCGTGCGCGCCGCGAGCACGTCGTCCCCGGCCCACATGTCGTTCAGGGCGGCCGTCCACCATCCGGTGGAGTCCGTCGCGAATCCGGCGTACGCCATGCGCCAGGCACCGATGACCGCCACCGCGCCGATCGCACCGACCCCCAACCGGGTCCACGAGACGTCGCGCGAACGCGCGCGTCGCAGCGCCTCGACCAGCAGGGCGATCGCGACGAAGAAAACCGCGGGGCGCCAGACGAGAGAGGCGACGCCACCGAGGATCGGGGGAAGCGCCCACTGCAGGCTCGGCGCGTTCAACCGGCGCCCCGCTTCGTGCGCCGCGAGGGCGAGGATCAAGCCGGCCGCCAGCAGCGCACCCGGTGTCCCCCGCGTCGCTTCGGCCCACAGCGCGGGCGTCCAGAGGATCAACAGGATCGTGGCGAGCCGTCCTCGCCCGAACGCCGCGCCGGC
>JBFFZZ010000261.1:0-4566 GCA_041568335.1 Candidatus Polarisedimenticolaceae bacterium
GAGGGCCAGCACGACGATCCAGGTCAGACCGGAGGTGATCAGCGTGCGGCTCAGCGTCTGGTTGATCGAGCGGTTGATCGTCTCCTGGACGGTCTCGGAGCCGCGGTTGCGCAGGTTCTCGCGGATGCGGTCGAAGACGACGACCGTGTCGTTGACGGAATAGCCGACGAGGGTCAGGAAGGCGGCCACCACGGCCAGGCTCATCTCCTGCTTGAACAGCGCGAACAGGCCGAGCGTGATCAACGTGTCGTGGGTCAGCGCCACGACCGCGGCGAAGCCCCACTGAAGCTGGAAGCGGATCCAGATGTAGAGCAGCATCCCGATCAACGAGCCGACGATCGCCGCGATCGTTTTGTTGATCAATTCCTTGCCGACGGCCGGTCCGACATAGGAACGGCTGCGCTGGGCGAACGGTCCGATCGTCATGTCGGATTGCAGTACGTCGAGGGCCGCCGCGGTCAATCCCGGTACGTCGCGGAGGTCGTCGATCGAGGTGAAGATGGCGACGTCGGTGCGCTTGGCCAAAATCGCGTCGGCCAGCTCCTGCGCGGCCGCGGGGCTACCGGCCACACCCTCCAAACGCTGCACGAGCGTGGCGGAATCGACGACGTTGAGATCGGCCGAATGGTCGTCGTCCCGCAAGCCGAATTGGGTGTAGAGCGCCTCGAGGGCTTGCGTGGACTGCGCCTCGTCGGCGGCCGTGTCTCCCGACGCGGGTAGACGGATCACGACCTCGTTGTCGGCAGGATCGCCGATCGTGGTCACCTGCTGACCGGAGAGGCCCGCGGCGACCAGCGTCTGACGGATCTGCCCGATGTCGGGCGCGTCGGCGAACTTGAACCGTAGCTGGGTCCCGCCGGCGAACTCGATGCCCTGGTTCAGCCCCTGGGTGACCAGGAGGACGACCGAGACCACCACCAGAACGGCCGAGACGGACAGCAGCACCTTGCGGTGACGCATGAAATCGAAACTCGGGTTCTTGAGGATGCGGAACACGGGATACTCCTCAGATGCTCAGCGTCTCGGCCTTGGCGCGCGATCGCAGAACGACCTCGAAGAGTTGCCGCGAGACGAAGACCGCCGTGAACAACGAGGCCAGCAACCCGATGGTCAGGGTGACGGCGAAGCCCTTGACCGGGCCGGTACCGTACGAGAACAGGAAGAATGCGGCAACGAGCGTCGTGACGTTGCAGTCGAGGATCGTGGACAGCGCCTTGCCGAACCCCTGCTCGACGGCGGACGCGGGTGTCTTGCCCTGCATCAGCTCCTCGCGGATGCGCTCGAAGATCAACACGTTGCTGTCGACGGCCATGCCGATGGTCAGGATCAGCCCGGCGATGCCCGGCAGCGTGAGCGTCGCGCGAGCCCCGGAGAAGAGCCACGGCAACGCGGCGAGGACGCCGAAGACGAGCAGGATGTTCAGACCCAACGCGACGACCGCGTTGATGCCCGACATGCGGTAGTAGACGAGCATGAAGAGCATCACGCCGAGGAAGCTCGCCAGCATCGCGGTCACCCCGGCCTCGATCGAGTCGCGGCCCAGCGTGGCGCTGACCTGCCACTCCTCCTCGACGCTGATGTCGGCGGGGATGGCGCCGCTGCGAAGCTTGAGCACCAGATCGTCGGCACTCTCGATCGTGAAGCCGCCGCGGATGATGCCCGAGTTGCGGATCTTGCTCTCGATCCGCGGGGCCGAGATGACCTCGCCGTCGAGCAAAATCGCCATGATCTTACCGACGTTCGCCGAGGTTGCGGCCTCGAAGCGCGCGGCGGCGTCGGGATGCAGGTCGAAGGCGACGACAGGGTCCTGCCATTCGTCCACGCTGCGGTAGGCATTACGCAGATCGGCGCCCTGCACCGTGGAGACGTGCTTGAGCGGCCAGTAGACGAGGATCGGTTCGCCGTCCGAGCCGACGAGCTTCTGGGGGAACAACCCCGTATCGGCCGGGAGCGCTCCGCCAAACAGGGCGGTCACCGCCTCCTCGCTGGGCAACGGCTGGAAGTTCGGTGTGTTCGGTGGGTAGGTCATCTCCTTCCATTCGAGCTTGGCCGGGTCGATCAGCGTCAAGCGGACCTTCCCGGTGTCCTCGACACCCGGAAGCTGGACGAGGATCCGATTTCCTTCGCGCCCCTGCTCCGCGATGATCGGTTCGGACACGCCGAGCGCGTCGATCCGGTTGCGGATCGTCTCGACGGAACCGGTGACCGCACCCCGCTCGATCTCGGCCTTGAAACGTGCCGGGATCGTGAAACGCCAGGCGCCGGGGCCGGTTTTCTGACTGTCCCAGAGCCCGACGTAATCCTCGATCAATTCACGGATCTCGGACTCCCGCGCGGGATCGGTCCCGCTCAGCACGATCGCCGCGGAGGCGTAATCCGGCGACGTCGAACCGACGAGGTTCTTTTCCCTGAGCGCGTTCCCGAGATAGGTCACACGGTTGTCGATCTCGTTCTTGACCGCCGACGAGGTGTCGACCTTGAGCAGGATGTGCAGGCCGCCCTGAAGATCCAGACCGAGGTCGATCTTGTCTCCCGGTGGGTACCCGGCGAAGACGGCGGCGCCGATGACCGCGGCGATCAGGATGAACTTCCAGAGCAGTGGGTTCTTGCTCATTCGGGTGGGCTCTGCATCGCCTCGATGGCGAACTTGGAGATGTCGATCTTGACCTGATCGGCGATCCGCAGCTGGATGACGTTGTCGCTCACACCGACGACCGTGCCGTGGATCCCCCCGTTGGTGATCACCTTGTCACCCGCCTTGAGGTTGTTCCGCATCTCCGTCTGGCTCTTCTGCTTCTTTCGCGCGGGTGCGATGAGCAGGAAGTAGAACACCAGGAACATCAGGATCAGCGGCACGAAGCCCATCAGGCTCGATCCGCCTTCCCCGGAGGGTTGTGTCATGGCCAACAATGGGTTCATCGGGCGCCTTTTCCAAAAACAAAAAGTTGATTGTTACCGATGGACCGGTACCCGTCAAGCACGCCCGGCCGGCGGCCCGATGAGGCTGAGCTGGCGTCCGGCCAGCCGCCCGTCCCGCCTGTACGAGAAGAAACGCTCGGCCTCGCAGGCGGTGCACCAGGGCGCCGTATGGACGGCCTCGGCGGGGATCCCCGCACCCGTCAATTGGGCTCGATTCGCGGCCCGGAGGTCGAGTCCTCCGGCATCGAGATCGATGCCGGAGGCGCCGGCGACCCGCTCGGCGACCTCGGGCGCAACGGGATAGCAGCAGGGGCCGATCGAAGGCCCGATCGCGGCGACGAGATGTTCCGCCCGACACCCCCGTGCGACCAGCTCATCGACCGTGCGGGTCGCGATGCGCGCGGCGGTCCCGCGCCACCCCGCGTGGATCGCCGCGAGGAAGTCCCCCTCGCGCGTGGCCAGCAGGATCGGGACACAGTCGGCCGTCCTCACGGCGAGAAAACGATCCTCGAGGTGCTCGGCGTGCTCCCACACCGCGTCGGCCTCGACGCCCTCCGGACCGATGTCGCCGGCGCGCCGGACCTCGCGGCCGTGCACCTGCCGCAACAACGGCGCGGGACCGTGTCCGCAACCGCACGACGCGGCCAGATCGGTTCTCGCGGAGAGGTGCGACGGATCGTCCGAGCTCGCCGGACCCGCGTCGTTCGTGCGCAGGCCGAAGGCGTGCCGGAGACCGGTCTTTTCGAGCGCGTCGCACCGCGCGAAGGATCCGGTGCGGTCGATGGACCAGGGGTCGGCCAACACGGTTCGTTACATCGCCTCGGCCAGGCTCTTCATCTGCGCGGCATCCGGTGCGTCGGGGGCGTGCTGGACGTAGGCGAGGAGCCCCGCCTTGGCGCCGGCGCGATCTCCCGTGCCCAGCAACGCGAGAGCAAGCTCCCTGTGCGCCTGGGCGTAGTCCGGCTTGACCTCGATCGCCTTGCGGAACGCCTCGATCGCCTTCTGGGTGTCCTCCGCCGAGCGATCGGCGCGGTTCATGATCAGCGCACCGATGTTGAAGAAGACGCGATGCGCTCCTTCGGGATCGAGGGCGCCGACCTGCTCGTAGGCCGCCTCGGACTTTGCCGACTCGCCCTTCGAAGCGTAAAGATCACCGAGCCGGGCCCAGGCGTCCGCGTTGCCGGCCGACACCTCGACGACTCGTTCGTAGGCTGCGATCGCGCCCTCCCTATCGCCCTGCTGATCGGCGATGTAGCCGAGCTGCTCGAGCACCTGGAGATTGTCCGGGGCGATCGTCCGGGCTTCCTCCAGCACGCTCTTCGCCGCGTCGAAATCGCCACGTGAAACGTGCGCGCTGTAGATCACCATGCGCGGGCTGACGGATTGCGGGGCCAGCTCCACTGCCTTGTTCGCCTGAACCACGGCCTCGTCATGGCGCTCGAGCTGGTACAGGACCTTGGCAAAGGTCTCGCGGCGTTCGAGGTCGTCGGGTTTCTTCTCGATCGCTTCTTCGAAGAACGGCACGGCGTCGCTGAGGTCGCCGTCCTGAGCCAGCGACAGCGCTTCGGCCCACGGGTCCCTTTGCGGCTGGGCGGCTTCCTGGGTCACGCCTTCCTCGGCCGCCTTTACCGCGGCCTCGGCCGCGGC
>JBFFZZ010000262.1:0-4557 GCA_041568335.1 Candidatus Polarisedimenticolaceae bacterium
CGCCACCGGGTCAGCGCCTCGACCAGCACGGGCGACGCGTCGGGAACATCATCGGACGCTTCCACGCGCCGCTTCCCGGATCGTTTCTTGGGAGGCGCCGCGATCAACGGTGGCCGGATCAGAGCGACGCCCGCGCAGTCCTTCGAGGCCGCCTGATCGGACATGAGTTTCGCTCGGCGGAAGCGGATCGGCTCGCCGTCCTTTTCGAACGCGTCCTCGGCGATGGCGATTTTCCCCGCGCGTGACAGCGCGGTGAGCAGCGTCTCGAACTCGGCGCGGTCCATCTGTTTGTCGAACAGGTCCCGGAACAACCGCCCCGTCGGCTGATCGTTCTGTCGCGCGAGCGCCTCTAGGATGCGCTCCATGGCCGCGATCTCGAGACCCCGAGCGGGCTCTCGGCGCAGCAGCAGGGTCCCTTCGGGCCGGCAAACATCGCACTTCCCGCAGGCCGCGCCGGAATCGTCCCGATCGCCGAAGTGACGCACCAGGTGCAGCATGCGGCAGGCGTGAGACCGGGCGAACGACGTCACCAGGTCGAGCTGCCCGTAGCGGTGTTGACGCTGCAGCGTGTAGCCGCGCTCCCAGCCGCCCGCACCGCGTCGCACGCGCCGGTCTCGATCGAGCTCGGCGCCGCCGTGAATCCAGAGCTTCTCGAGGGCGGAATCGACCTCCTCGGACTCGAGCCCGCAACGCGCCCCGATTTCAGCGGCGTCTCGATACGTCTCGTCGAGCACGGCGTGAACCCGTCGGATATCCGCCGGGTCCGGGTAGTCCCGTTTGAGAAAGAACTCGTGCGTCCGGCGATCGACCCAGCCGTGTAGCAGGAAGGCTCGCGACTCCAGCCCGTCGCGCCCCGCGCGGCCGATCTCCTGGTAGTAGCCCTCGATGCTGGCGGGTAGCGCGGTGTGGACGATGGTGCGCACGTCGGGTTTGTCGATGCCCATGCCGAACGCGATGGTCGCAACGACGACCTCGAAGCGACCCGCCAGGAAACCCGCTTGCACCGCGTCCCGTTGCGCGGTCGGCAGCCCCGCGTGGTAAGCCGCCGAGGGAAACCTCAGTGACAGATCCGCGGCCAGCTGATCGGCGTGTTTACGCGTCGGCGCGTACACGATCGCCGGGCGCATGGGCGTCTCGGCGAGCAACCGCAACGTCGCCTCCGCGCGTGCGCCGGGGTTCAGCTCGACCAGCTCGATACCGATGTTGTCGCGGCGGAACCCGTGGATGAAGGTCGCCGCTTGCGGCAGATCCAGCTGTTGCAGGATGTCGCGTTGCACCAGCGGGGTCGCGGTCGCGGTCAGCGCGATCAACGGCGCGTCGCGCAAGCGCTTCAACCGCGGGCCGAGTCTGCGATAGTCGGGACGAAAATCGTGACCCCACTGCGAGATGCAGTGCGCCTCGTCGACGGCGATCAGCGCCGGGGTGCGGCGGGCGAGGAACTCGCAGAAACCGGGCACACCCAGACGCTCGGGCGCGACGAACAGGAACTCGAGCTCGCCCTGCAGGTAGCGCGCACAGACCTCGCGCGACTCAGCACGGTCGCGCCCGGAGTGGATGCGCTCCGCCCGAAAGCCGAGATCGCGCAACTGCGCGACCTGATCTTCCATCAACGCGATGAGCGGGCTGATGACCAGCGCCGTTCCCCCACGGGCCACCGCCGGCAGCTGGTAGCACAGGGACTTGCCGGCGCCGGTGGGCATGACGAGCAGAGCGTCCGAACCGTCGACCAGGGCGCGGCAGACCGTCTCCTGGAACGGACGAAAGCGCTCCAGGCGAAAACGGTCGTGCAACAGACGGCGCAAATCGTCCGACGACATGCGCGCAGATTAACAGACGTCGGCGCCGGAAACGGAGGTTCTCGATCGCCCCTCCGGTTTTCGATTCAAAACGGGTCGGCGCCGTCAGAACACCAGCTTGTAGATCAACCCCACCGAACGACCGGGCAGCGGCAGCTCATCCTTGAGCCGCGAGGTATGCGGGCGGATCTCCTCGTCGGTCAGGTTGTCCAGACGCAACACGACGTCGTGGACCACCGAGCCGCGCACGAAACGGTACCCGGTGTTGGCGTTGAGCGTCGTGTAGCTGTCCGTCGGTGTCTCCGAGGGCGCGTTGCGTGTCTGGTCGTCGTACCACCTGAGCCGGGCGCCACCGTGCCAGTGGGGGCCGTTGAACACGAGACCCGCACCGAGGCTGAGCGCCGGGATGCGCGGGACCGGGTCCCCGCTGTCGAGCTCCGCGCGGACATGGTCGCCGACGACCTCGAGGTCCAGGTCCAGCGCATCGGTATGCTTCAGCTCGATGAGACCACTCACCTCGAGACCCGAGAATTCCGCGCCGTCCTGCGTGAACGCGAACACCGGCAGACCGGCGGGATCCATCGGCGGCTCGGTCGTCCCGGTGTCGAACTCGTAGATGTAGTCGTCGTAGTCGTAATGGAACAGGCTGATTTCCCCGGACACGCGGCCGACCCGTTTGCGCAGGCTCAGATCGAGACCCAGCGCGGTCTCCTCTTTCAACGACGGGTTGCCGATCTCGAACGACAGCGTCGCGACGTGCTCCCCGCAGGAATACAGCTCCTCGGTGCTGGGGGCTCGTGAGGCGCTGGATACCGAAGCGCCGAGCGCCAGGCCGCTCTCTCCGATCCAGGCGAAGCCGGCGGAGCCGGAGATCGTGTCGAAGTCCCGGTCAAACGGGTTCGCGCACAACGGATCCGCGACGGTCGTCACCGGGGTCGACAGCTCGCTGCGCTCCGAGCGCAGGCCGAACTCGAAACGCGCCGGTCCGGGGGGGTCGAACTCCTCGACGACGAACAGCGCGATCTGCTCGGTCTCGTTCGTCGGGACGAACGCCTCCGCGCCGATCGCGTCGACGTCGCGGCGCCGCAGCTGGGCGCCGAACACACCGCTCCAGCGTGAGCCTCCATGGGTCAGCTCGACACGGGCTTCAGCGGCGTGGGTGTCGAAGACCGTCCCGACGGCGGCGCCCTCGAGCTCGACGTGACGGTAGTCGGTCGTCCCGATCGAAAACCGTAGACCCGTCAACGCTTTCGATCCGAGGTCGAACCCGCCCCGCAGGTCGTAGCGTTGCTGTTCCAGGTCGATCCGCACGTTCTCCGGGGGGATGCCGTAGTTGCTGTTGTAGGCCTTGGTCGCGATCCCGAGGAACCCCGACTCGCCGACCCACGACAGCCCCACCGAGCCGCCGTCCGACTCGACCGAGCTGTTCGGCAACGTGCCGGCAGCGCTCATCGGGTCGCCCCGCACGGCGAACGCCGGAATCTCGTAGTCGGACCCGTCGCGGCGGAAGGCATCGGCGTACCAGGCGAAACTGCCGCGACCACCGGTCGATGCCAGCGCGCCGGACGATTCCTCCGAGGCCGAATCGAAGCCCAGCTGCAGCGTCCCGCCGATAGGCCGGGATGCCCGGTACTCCGGGATCCGGCCGTCGAGTACGTTGACCACGCCGCCGACCGCTTCGCCGCCGTACAACAAGGTCGCCGGTCCGCGCAGGATCTCGATCCGCTCGGCGCCGAGGGGCTCGATCGCCACCGCATGGTCGGGGCTGGTGGTCGAGGCGTCGCCGACACCGAGCCCGCTCTCCAGCACACGCACGCGTCCTCCGGATTGACCGCGCACGATCGGCCGCGCCGACCCCGCGCCGAAGAACGATGAGCGGATCCCGGCTTCCTGCGCCAGCGTCTCGCCGAGGCTGGGCTTGATCGTCGCCGCCAGGTCGTTCTTGTCCAGCACGTTGACCGGCTGGATGACCTCGGCGCTCCCGCGGCCCGAGCGCGTCGCCGTGACGACCACACGCTCGCGATGCCGGGACAGACCCAGTACGAGCGTCGTCTCGATCGACGGGGTGCTCAACGTCACCTCGGACACCGTGCTGCCGAAGCGCGCGCTCAGCGCCTGGACGTGGTAGTCGCCGAACGGCACCCCCGTGAACTCGAACCGCCCGTCGTCGTCCACGTAGAGACTCCGGTTGAGCTCGAGGATCACCACCCGGACGTCCACCGCGGGGTCGCCCGCGGAAGTCGTGACCCGGCCGTGGATCGTGCCTTCTTCCGCGGCGGCGAAAAAGGGAGGGGCCCCCAGTAAAACGAACACCAAAAAACAGATGGAACAATCGCGATGCGCCATGATGTCACCCGAGTTGGAAGGGGGCGAAACACCGCGCAGCGACTGCGCGGCAATCACGGGGTTCAGCGCGCGGCGGGCGGCGCGCGTGAGCCCGCGTGGCGGGCGGCCCCGTCCGACAGGGTCATCGCGCCGGACTCGGTCAGGAACGTGCGCGATCCACAGGCGTGCACGGACACCGCATCGTCCGCCGTCATCGCGGGACACAGCGTCAGCGCGCAATCCGGGCACGTGGACGGCCGAAGCTCGTCGAGCGCGTGATCGTGGTAGCCGGCGAAGGCGAACGTCGCCGAAACGACCAGTGCCGTGATCGCCGCGATCCACCCGAACCTGGAAGAACGACCCATCGCGTCCTTTCTACCCGAAGGGGCGATATTCCTCAACCGCTCCACGGGACCGTTACTTTCGACGCGTCGCC
>JBFFZZ010000263.1:0-4556 GCA_041568335.1 Candidatus Polarisedimenticolaceae bacterium
GAGTCGGCAAGGTGAAGGCGAACGGATCCCCACCGCATGTCGCGCGCGTCGACGTCGGCTGCTACGCCTTCTTCGGCGGCGATGCCTCGAGCGCCGCCGCCGAGCGCCTGCTCCGCGAGGTCGCGGCGCCGCGCGAGCTGCTCGTCGGACGCGACCAGGCCTGGCGCGACCTGCTGCAGCAGGTCCATGGCGCAAGACTCGAGGATCGGCCGATGCGCACCTTCTCGCCCCACGGGTTGGAGCCGACCCACCTGCGCACCATGAATCAGCGCCTGCCGGCCGGGTTCACCCTGGCGCGTCTGGACGCGGATAGCGCGGTACAGCTCGACGCGGGGCTCAGGCCCCACGCGCTGGAGACGTTCGAGGACGCGCAGCGATTCGTCGCCGAGGGCTTCGGCTACGGCGTCTTCCATGAGAGCGAGCTGGTCAGCGCCTCGACGTCCTACACCATCTCGTCCAAGCGGGTCGAGGTGTCGATCTCGACGCGCGAGCGCTTCCGGGGTCGCGGGCTGGCGCGGGCCGTCGCGGCCGCCATGTTGCTGCACTGCCTGGAGGCGGGGCTGCGCCCGGAGTGGAGCACGTCCAACCCGGTCTCCAAGCGCTTGGCGCTGGATCTCGGCTTCCGCCCCGCGGGTCTTTGCGACGTGTTCTTCCTGCACTAGCTTGCGAACGACCAAAACACGGGAATCAGCAGCGTCGTCAACACCCACAGCAGCAGGTTCAGCGGCGTTCCCACCTTGAGGAAATCGCCGAAGCGGTACTGACCCGGACCGTACACCAACGTGTTGGTCTGGTAGCTTACGGGCGTCATGAAGCTGAGGGAGGCGGCAAACGTCACCGCTACGAGGAACGGCCGCGGGCTGACGCCGATCGTCGCCGCGCTCTGGATTGCGATCGGTGCCAGCAACACGGCGGTGGCTTGGTTCGATATCAGGTTGGTCAGCAGCATCGCCAGCAACAGGAAACCGGCAAGCACGGCCGTCGGGCCCCAGTCGCCTAGCGTGTGCAGGACGGCGTCGGACAGCATGGTTGCAGCCCCCGTCTTGTCCATCGCCAGACCGAGGGGCAGCACGCCGGCCAGCAGCAGGATCACCCTCCAGTGTATGGCCTCGTAGGCCTCCTCGATGGTCAGGCAGCCGCAGAGCACGAGCAGCACCGCGCCTGCGAGCGCGGTGACCACGATCGGCGCCAGGTCGAGCGCCGCCGCGACGACGACGACGACGAGCACTGCCAACGCGATCGGCAGCTTGGGGCGGCGATCGATCTTACGCTCGACCTCGGACACCACGACGAACGAGTGCTCACGCTGCAGCTCGCGGACTCGCTCGACGTCGACAACCAGCAGCAGCGAATCCCCGCCCGACAGGCGCGCCTCGTCCAGGCGCTCGTGCTCGATGCGTCCGCGATGGCGGATCGCCAGCACGACGGCACCGAAACGTTCCGTCAGGTCGGCCGAGCGCACCGTGCGACCGACCAGCTCCGAGTCGGGCGCGAGCACCGCCTCGACCAATACGCGCTCACCGCGGGCGAGATCGATGTCGTGCCACTCGCGCGCCGGTCGCAAGCGCAGGTGCTCGCGCGCCATCAGCCGCTGGATCTCGGCCACGCTGCCCCGCACGCGCAGCACATCGCCGGCCTGTAGCAACACGTGCGGTTCGTTCCCCACGGTTCCCGACTCGCCGCGAAACACCTGCAGCACGTCGAGATCGAACTCGCGGGTCAAGGGGGTGTCTCGTAACGGACGCCCCAGATACTCCCAGCCCGGCTCCAACAGTAGGTCGGTCAGGTACTCGTTCATCTGGAACTGGTCGGTAAGATCCGTCGGCGGACGCCGCTCGGGGAGCAGGCGAATCCCGCCGAACAGCAAGTAGGCGAAGCCGACCGCCGCCACCACGAGGCCCAGCGGCGCGAACTCGAACATGGAAAAAGGCGGCTGACCGTTCTCTTCGGCGATCGAGCTGACGAGCAGGTTCGTCGATGTGCCGACCAGCGTGCACACGCCGCCGAGCATGGCGGCGAACGACAATGGCATCAACAACTTCGTCGGACTGACCCGCAGCCGCGCGGCAACGCCGATGGTGACCGGAATAAAGATCGCCACCGCCGCGGTGTTGTTGATGAAGGCCGAGGTCGCGGCAACAACCAGCATCATCGCCGATGCCACCGCCCAAAAGCCGTGCCGTCCCACGCGCGTGAACGCGTCCCCCACGACCGCCAGCGCGCCGGTGCGCCGCATTCCCTCGCTGAGCACGAACATCGCCGCGATGGTCAACGTGGCCTCGTTGCTGAATCCGGACAGGCCTTCACGCGGGGTCAGGATGCCCGTGACCATCAGCACCGTCATCACGATCACCGACGTCACGTCGAAGGGGACGCGCTCGGACCAGAACAAAACCAGCGCGACGAACAGCAGGATCAGGATGATGACTATGTCAACGGACATAGCGGGTGAGCATAGGCCGCGAAGCGCAGGCCGTCAACGGTGCATCGACAGCAAGACGCCGGTCAAGCCTCGCTCCGGCGGAGCGCGTTCACTCGACGTTCGTCGAGCTTGCGACATACTTTGGCGACCCGCTTCCCCCAATCCGTTCTCGACGCGTCACACCCGATCGACGCCAAGCGAATCGTCCGCTCTTGGACCTGGGGCAGGAGCACCTGGCAGGGCGGACAGCCCGCTGTCGTCGCCGCGCTGTCGACTGCACGGGATGTCCTAAACTCCGGCCCGCGGCACATGGGCCTTCAGAGCCATGCACCGAGTGGTTCCTACCTTGCGCATCACGGCGAGGGTCCCTCGCCCGACTGGCCCTCGATACGCTCGAGCATCACCTCGGCGTTGCGGTTGTCGGGGTTGAGCTCCAGCGATCTGAGGTAATTCTCGATCGCCCGCTCGTCGTCGCCCGCGACCATGAAACCCTCGCCGAGAGAGTCCCAGGTGTTGAACGACTCCGGAAACTCGCGCGTGTTCATCTCGAACAGCGCGATGGCCGTGCGCGGTGCCTCTCGGCGGTAGAGGTAGTAATAGCCCAGCGCGTTGACGGCGGACTCCCCCAGCAGCTCTCCGTCGGTGGAGTCGATCAACGCCTCGGCCGCGTCAAAGCGTCCGTCGGCCACGAGCTGCTTGAAATGGCGGTACGGTTCGAGTTGCCGCTTGTATTCTGCGGACCGCCGATCGATCTCCGACTGCAACAGCTCACGCTCGTAGACACGACCGTTCGCGATGATCAGATCGAGCGTGTCGAGCGCGTCCAGATCCTGCAGAGGGTTGTCCCGCAGCAGGATCAGGTCGGCCCGCCGCCCTCGGGCGATCACGCCGGGCGGCACCGACTCGCGGAGGTGTCTGGCGATCCAGCCACCGGGCACGGCCGTGGCTGCGCGCAGCGCCTCGTGATTCGTCAAGCCGGCCGTTTGCAGATCGCGCAGCTCGGCGTGCAACGAGAAACCGGGAACGGCACCGGCGACGGACGCATCGCTGCCGGCGACCAGCGGGACGCCGGCGTCGTGCAGGGCTCGCGTCAGCGCGAGCAGGAACGGGTACATCCGCTGGTTGCGTTCGAGCCACTCCGGCGGACGACCCAGATAACGGTTGTTCTCGGGGAACCAGCTCAGCAGCGTTTCCGGCGGCAAGTAGCGAATCTCCGGACGGGCCAGAACTTCGTCGATGTCGCGAGCCTGGTCCAGGATCGAGCGGATGAAGCCCGTGTTCGGGCAGAGCGTCACTCCGGATGGAGCGATCCGACTCGCGGCCTCGGGGATCCGCGCGAGATCGTCCTTGTTGTCGAAGTACGTGTAGAACAACTCCTCGGCGTGGGCGATCAGGTCGTGACCCCCGACGATGCCTTCGAGGCCGATCGCCTTAGGGATGTGCCCGACGATCGCGCGTTCGTGTTCCTGCGCGGCGGCGACCGCCGCATCGTAGGCCTCGCGCTGGATCAGATCGTAGATCTTGACGAAATCGTAGCCGGCCTGGACCTGCTCTTGAACGATATCCCGCGCCGTTCGCGCATCCCCGGCCGGCACGAAGCGCGGATTGCGCGGCGGATCGCCATCGATCGTCGGCCCGGCGGTGTAGATCGTCGGACCACGCAGCTCGCCCGCTCGAATGCGGTCGCGCAGCTCCAAATGGTCGGGGCGACCCGATAGATTGGCTACCGTCGTCACGCCGTTCAGCAGGTACAGATCCAGCTCGTCCTCGTGGTTGATGTGGACGTGCATGTCGATCAAACCGGGAAGCAGAAATCGCCCCGCGCCGTCGAGGACGGCGACGCCGGCCGGATCGGGCGCCTGGGCCGCGGGGCCGACCCACTCGATGCGCCCTTGTCTCACGTGGACCGCGTGATCCTCCAGCACACGACCGTCGTCGATCGAGACCACCCGCACGTGGGTGATCAGCAGCGAATCGGAGCCTGCGGGATGTGGAGCCTGCGACAGGCTCGAGCAACCGATCAGGCCCAGGCCAAGCAGGACACCGACAAAGCCGCGCATACCGTCCCTCTCACTCGGAAACAACGCAGACGTGAAAACGTTTCACGGTAATTGACGGGCCGGTCTTCGGCTCA
>JBFFZZ010000264.1:0-4547 GCA_041568335.1 Candidatus Polarisedimenticolaceae bacterium
GCGACCTGATCCTGCTCGGCCTGATCTCCAATCGCGGGATGGTCGTGATCGCGGCCCTGATGGGCGTGATCTGGCAGTTCGATTTCTGGGACTTCGACTGGGAGGCGATCGCCAGGCAGGCCGCGAATACGGCTCCCGAGGTCACCAAGAAGCTGGGTCTCGTCGAAGGACCGGGGTTGGCGACTTCGATCCTCCTCGGCGCCGTCGCGATCGTCGTGGGCATCCTCTTCATGAAGCTGCTGTCGATCGTCTGGGCGCTGTTCCGCTTCCACGGATTCACGCTCGATCGCGGTGTACGCAATCTGCGCGCACGCTACGGGTTGCTCACGCGGTACACCGCCGCCATCCCCAGCCACCGGATCCAGCTGCTGTCCTCACGCACGACCCCGTTGCATCGATTGTGGAACCGCGTCGGCGTGCTGGCCGAGACCGCGGGCGGGGGATCGGGCAACGACGGCGAGGAGCAGAGCGAGACGCACCGTCTGTGGCTCGCGCCGATCCTCTCCGCCGACAGGGCCGACTCCTTCAACCACGCGATCCTGCCCGACGTCGACCTGCGGGACGCGCAGTGGAACCGGCTTCCGGTGCGCGCGCGAAGCCGCATCCGCAACCGCGGGTTCTTCGTCTCGTCGCTCGTCTCCGTCGGGACCGTGGGCTTCCTCGGTTGGTGGGCGCTTGCGGTGCTCGCCGTGACGTTCGCCTGGTCGACCCTCCACGCGGCGATGTGGTGGAGGCACGCGGCGTGGACGGTCGTCCCGACGGCGATCGCGTTTCGCAGCGGCTGGTGGACGCGGCGCACCAGCATCGTCCGCTTCGCCAAGATCCAGACCGTGTCGCTGGCGCAGTCCCCGTTCGATCGCCGCCACAAGATGGCGCAGGTCGCGATCGACACGGCGGGCGCGGGCAAGGCGGGCCACAAGGTCCACGTCCCGTTCTTGCCGCACCCGGTGGCGATCGAGCTCCACGACAGGCTCGCCCTCGAGGCCGCCCGGCGCAGTTTTCGCTGGTAATCCTCCAAAACCGCCCGAAACGGGCCGCGCGCCCTGCTAGACAAGTGCCCGTGCTCGTGCGTACCTTAGTCGTCCCGAACGGCCGGGTCCGCCGGAGGAGTGCGCATGCGACCGCTTGAAATCGACGACTACCTGAAAAAAGACGTCATCGGTCAGGAGGAAGCGCTGCGCTTCGTCTCGGTGGCGATCTACAAGCACCTGCAGGGAGAGCGTTTCGGCAACCTGATGCTGATCGGCAACTCCGGCACCGGGAAGACCACCATCATGCGCGCGATGGAGAAGCTCTACTCCGAGCACCCGGAATTCCAGAAATACCGCGTCGTGATCATCATGAACGCGAACACGTTCGCCACCGACGAGGGCGTCATCGACACGCGCGCGCTGTTCGAGAACCTCGAGGAGCGCGCCCGCCGGATCCTCGGGAAGGACGCCAAGCCGGAAGAGATCGCGTCCCACATGGAGCACGCCACCGTCTGTCTCGACGAGATCGACAAGGTCTCGGGCATGGTCGGCGGCAAGCCCTACGTCACCGGGATCAACATCCAGCAGGCGCTGCTCACGATGATCGAGGGCGAGCGCGTCGTCTGGCCGATCAAGAAGAAGGACGGGACGGAATATCGCGCCGACATCCACACGGGCAAGATGCTGTTCCTCTGCGCGGGCGCGTTCGAGACGCTGTACGACCAGGTGTTCAAGCGGGTCACCTCGCCGACCAGCCGCGTCAAGCTGCCGACCGAGACCGTCGTACGCGACGGCGAGGTCAAGATCCGCGAGTACTTCACGCTGCGGCATCACTTCAAGCTCGAGGACCTGTTCGACTACGGCATGCAGCCGCAATTCCTGTCGCGCTTCGACAACTCGATCATCCTCGAGGATCTCGACGCCGAGATGCTCTCGCAGATCTTCACCGGGCCCGAGGACTCGGTGTTCCGTCTGTCGCAGGCGTTCTTCAAGAAGACGGGGATCGAGCTGGAGATCGAGGAGCCGGCGGTCCGGCGCGTGGCCGAAACGGCGGCCGAGGCGCGTCGCATCGGCGCGCGCGCGTTGAAGGAAGTCTGGGGACGGATCATCAAGCAGTACGAGTTCGATCCCGAGAACCGGCCCGAGGTCAAGCCCCACGGGGAGGGTTTCCGGCTCGTCATCGACGACGCGATCGTCCTGGATGCGCTCAAGTCCCCGATCAACACGTTCGGCTAGCGTGGTTTGAACGCCTCCCTCGCAGCGATCCTGCTTCGCTTCTGGATGGGCCTGCTCGGCGCCGCGGCCGGGGGGCTGATCGTCTACCGCGTCGAGATCATCGACCCGCTCTCGCCGGCCTTCAAGACACTGACGCTCGGCTCGACCTTCGCCGGGCTGCTCGCGTTGTGGCGCTCCTGCGCCCCGGGCCACGCGCTGGCCCTCGCCGCGGGCTACTCGCTGTTCTGCCTCGGTTTCGTCAGCGCCCAGGGTTGGATGGCGGCGCTCTCGGGGACCGTTCTCGCCGTCGGGCTCGTGGCGGTCATGTTGATCTACGACCGGCTCGCGGCGTGGGTCCCGCTCGGGAAGTTCCTGCTGGTCGGCCCGCTCGTCGGAGCCCTGCTGTTCGCGACCACGCCGATGATGGAGTTCCGTAACCTCCTGCCGCTGGGGGCCATCGACGCCATGCTCGCCTATGGCCAGCTGGGCTGGATCCTCGGGACCGGCGTCGCCGTCGGAATCGAGCTTTCCGACTGGATCCTCCGTCCCAAACCGGGGACTTGACCCCATTCGATTAGACTGGCGGCGATGCATCCGTTTCTCGAGCTGATCCGGCGGCGTACGTCGGTCGAGGCGTTCGATTCGCGACCCGTCGACGACGAGACGATCCGGGCCCTCGTCGAGGACGCGTCGTGCGCGCCCTCGTCGTTCAACATCCAGCACTGGCGCTTCGTGGCGGTCCGCCGGGAAGCCGACCGGGACCGGTTGTGCGCGGCGGCCTTCGGGCAGGAGCAGGTCCGCATCGCACCCGTGACCTTCATCGTGCTCGGCGACCTGCAGGGGCTCGAGAAGCTCCCGCGCATCAACCGGGAGGCCGTCGAGCTGGGCGCGTTGCCAAACGGCAAGGCCGACGCCTGGGAACGGATGGCCGAGGAGATCTACGCGGATCCGCAGGTCGCGCGCGACGAGGCGTTGCGCTCCGCCTCGCTGGCCTCGATGACGCTGATGCTGGCCGCCGAGGCGCGCGGGTTGGCCTCCGGGGCGCTGAGCGGGTTCGACGTCGAGCGGGTGCGCACCGATTTCGAGATCGAGGAACGCTACGTTCCCGTGATGCTGATCGCGGTCGGGTACCCGGCGCAGGTCGAGCGGCGGCAACAGCCCCGGCTCGGCATCGACGAGATCCTCGCCTTCGACCGCGGGCGCCGCTTCTGAATGGCCCAACGGACGCGCCAACCGCGCACCGATCCGAAGAAGATGGACCGGATGCTGACGAGGCTCGCTTCCGGCTACGACATCGACCGGTTCAAGCGCGTCCACGGCAGCGACCCCTTTCGCATCCTGATCGGCTGCCTGATCTCGCTCCGCACCAAGGACGAGGTCTCCTACGCCTCCACGGCCCGGCTGTTCAAGCGGGCAAGGAACCCGGCCGCCATGCTGCGCTTGCACGAAGCGACGATCGCGAAGCTGATCTACCCAGCGGGCTTCTACCGCGTCAAGGCGAAGCAGATCCGCGCGATCTGCCGCATGCTGATCGATCGCTGGGCCGGCAAGGTGCCGAAGAGCATCGACGAGCTGGTCGAGCTCCCCGGGGTCGGGCGCAAGACCGCCAACCTGACCGTGACGCTCGGTTACGGCCTGCCGGGGATCTGCGTCGACATTCACGTGCACCGCATCTGCCATCGCTTCGGCTGGGTCCGCACAAGGACACCCGACCAGACCGAAACGGTGCTGCGCGACAAGCTCCCGGCCGCGTGGTGGATCCCGATCAACGAGACGCTGGTGCGACACGGCCAGCAGGTGTGCAAGCCGACCTCCCCGATCTGCTCGATCTGCCCGGTCGATCGCGATTGCCCCAAGAGGGGTGTGACGCGCCGCCGCTGAACCGCCCGGGCCTACCGTTCGCCCGCCCAGCGCTCCCATCCAGCCAAGTCCCGGTCGGAATCGGCGCCGGCCGTGACACATTGAGCCCGCGAGGAGGTCTCCATGATCGAGATCCGGGGGTTGAGGAAGGAGTGCGGCGAGCTGGTCGCCGTCGTCGACGTGTCGCTCGAGGCGCGGCCCGGCGAGGTCTTCGGCCTGCTGGGGCCGAACGGCGCCGGCAAGTCGACCACGATCGGTTGCCTCTCGGGTCTGATCCCGCCGACCGCGGGCGTGCTCAAGGTGCAGGGCCATGACGTCGTCGGCTCGCCGCGCGAAGCGCGCCGGGCGCTCGGCGTCGTGCCGCAGGAGCTGGCCCTTTACGAGGACCTCAGCGCGACGGAGAACGTCGCCTACTGGGGCGGCGCCTACGGGTTGCGCGGCGAGCCGCTGAAAAAACGCGTCGCCGAGGTGCTGGAGTACACCGGCCTGTCGAGCCGCGCC
>JBFFZZ010000265.1:0-4531 GCA_041568335.1 Candidatus Polarisedimenticolaceae bacterium
CTCGAACCGGATGCTCGCGCCCTCGACGGTCGCGAGCAGCCCGATCAACGCGGCCCCGACGCCGATGGAGACGATCACGACCTGCCAGATCGGGATGTCCTGGTACTCCGTGCCCCAGAGCTTCAAGCTGACGACCGAGCCGAGGTTGGTCACGGTGAACCCGATGTAGCCCACGACCAGCAAAAGCACGACGACGATAAAAAAGAAACGCATCGCTCCTCGGTCCTACTCCATGAAACGCTGCATGGCCCGGTCCCACCGCCCCGAGGCGCGCAGCACCAAGTCCACGACCTCGCGTACGGCGCCCTGGCCGCCCTTATTGTTACAGATGTAGTGCGCGTAGCGGCGGGTTTCCCGGCACCCATCGGAGGGGCAGGCCGCGAGACCCGCCCGACGGAGGGCCGGGATGTCGATCAGGTCGTCGCCCACGAAGCAAATCTGCTCGGGTTTCAGGCCCGTTTCCACCGCGATCCGGTCCAGCTGGGTCCCCTTGTCGAGGATCCCCTGATGGATCTGGTCGATGCCGAGCTCGCGGGCGCGGCGCTCGACAAGCGGGGAGTCCCGCCCGGAGAGGATCCCGAAATCCAGCCCCACGGATTGGCCCAACCGGATCGCCAGGCCGTCGCGGACGAAGAACGCGCGGTATTCCTCCCCGTTGTTGCCGAGATAGATCTTCCCGTCGGTCAGGACGCCGTCGACGTCGAGCAGGATCATCCCGATCCCGGCCGCGCGGCGCTGGATCTCGTTCTCGCTGGCGGGCACGGCTAGAACAGCTCCGTCCGCCACAGGTCGTGGATATGGATCAGGCCCAACAGGCGGCGTTCCGCATCGACCACGGGCAGGGAGGTGATCTTTCGTTCTTCCATCAGCTTGAGCGCGTCCACCGCCAACGCGTCGCCCCGCACCGTCAGCGGATCGGCGCTCATCGCCCGGCGCACGGGACCGCTCATCGGATCCGGGGTGGCCAGCAGACGGCGACGCAAGTCGCCGTCGGTCAGGACGCCCGTCAGCCGGCCGTTCGCATCCGTTACGCAGACGACACCGAGACCGCCGGCATCCATCCGTTCGACCGCGCGGCCCATGCCTTCGTCCTCGGTGCACGCAGGCAGATCGGCGTCGCGATGCATGAGCGGCTCGACCCGCTGCAGCTTGCGCCCGAGACGACCGCCGGGATGGAACCGCGCAAAATCCTGCACGGAAAAACCGCGGCGCTCGTAGCAGGCCACGGCCAGCGCATCACCCATCGCCAGCGTTGCCGTCGTCGAGGCCGTCGGCACCAGGTCCAGGTTGCAGGCCTCCTCGTGGACCGCGATATCGAGGTGGACGTCGGCATGACGCGCGAGCGTGGAATCGGCGTTGCCGGAAAAGGCGACGATCCGCGCTCCGATCCGCCGCACCAGCTCCAGCAGCCGCACGATCTCGGCCGTCTCGCCCGAGTTCGACAACGCCAGCAGCACGTCGTCCTTCGTCAGCATGCCGAGGTCCCCGTGAATCGCCTCCGCGGGATGCATGAAATTCGCCGGACGCCCGGTCGACGAAAACGTGGCCGCGATCTTTTGACCGATCAACCCGGACTTGCCCATCCCGGTCACCACGATGCGCCCGGGACATCCGTCGATCAGCTCGACGGCGCGATCGAAGCGTTCATCGAGCCTGCCGATCAGGTCGTGCACGGCGCGTGATTCGATCTCCAGGACCCGGCGACCGATGTCTCGAACCACGATCTTTTCCTCCCGGGTCATCTTATCCTCCCTCGGGCGCATCCGGCGGTGCCGACGTCGAAAGTCCCGGCCCGCGCAACCGGCGGGTGGGCCACTCGACGCCGGGGCCGCTGAACCAGATGATGGTGCCCGGTTCCTCCGCGGTGTCCAGCTGCACCGAAAAGCGAGCGAGACCTCCGCCCGGGAGGTGTCCGACGAGATCGAAGCTGTCGCGCACCAGGTCGTCCATCGAGTAGGTCTCGACGATCTCGACCTCGTCGACGGCCTGCAGCGCATCGATCGCGTCGAGCAGATCAGCGCGTTCCCGCTCGTCGGAGATCCTCCCGAAGAGTCGCTCGACGCGCTCCGGGTCGGCTTCGTCGGCGCGTGCCAGATCGAACAGCGCGAGCACCGTTTCGGCCCGCGTCGCCGGCTCCGTAGCCGATTCCGGCGTCCGAACGCCACACGCGACCAGCCCCGCCAGCGCAACGATCAGAGCCGGCAGGAGCGGGTTCGTCGCGCGGCTTCTCAGCCGCTCGAGCGAACACATCGATCGATGGCCTGCAGCGAATCGAGGAGCGCGCCGAAACGGTCGAGCGGCCACTGGTTGGGTCCGTCGCAGGGCGCCCGGTCGGGATCGTCGTGGACTTCGAAGAAGACCGCGTCGACGCCGACCGCGACCGCCGCGCGCGCCAGATGCTCGATGAACCTGCGTTCGCCGCCGGAACGCCCGTCTCCCGCGCCGGGAAGCTGCACCGAATGGGTCGCGTCGAAACAGACCGGCGCTCCGAGATCGGCCATGCGGGGCAGGTTGCGAAAATCAACCACGAGGTTGTGGTAGCCGAAGGTCGTGCCGCGCTCGGTGAGCATCACCTCCTTGTTGCCGGTCGAATAGACCTTGTCGAGGATGTGCCGGGCGTCCGGCGCGGCGAGGAACTGGCCCTTCTTGACGTTCACGGCCCGACCCGTTTCGCCCGCGGCCACCAGCATGTCGGTCTGCCGGGACAGGAACGCGGGGACCTGCAGCAGATCGGCGACGCGACCGACTTCGGCGGCCTGATCGGGCGTGTGGAAGTCGGTGGTGACCGGGAGGCCGGTCGCTTCCTTGACCCGCGCGAGGATGTCGAGCCCACGAGTCAGGCCGGGACCCCGCGCCGATTCGACCGATGTCCGGTTGGCCTTGTCGAACGAGGACTTGTAGATCAGCGGGACATCGCGTTCGGCCGCAAGGGCCGCCAGCGCCCGCGCTATCCGCAGCGCGTGCTCTTCGTCCTCGATCAGGTCGGGGCCGGCGATGATCGCCAGCGGCGCCCCGTCTCCGATCTCGAAGCCGTCAGCGATGCGAATCCGCGGCATAGGCGTTGGTCGTGTCGATCCCCGAACCGCCCCCGCTGCCGCGTTTGCTGCGTCGCTGGCGTACGGCCGCGGCGACGAACTCGCGGAACAGCGGGTGAGGGTTCAGCGGTCTCGATTTGTACTCCGGATGGAACTGGCAGGCGACGAACCACGGGTGATCCTGATGCTCGACCATCTCGACGAACTTGCCGTCCGGCGACAGACCCGAGACCACCAGACCGGCCTCTTTGAGTTTCGGCAAGTATTCCTGGTTGACCTCGAAACGGTGGCGATGGCGCTCGGAAATCGAGCGAGTCCCGTACGCCTGATGAGCAAACGAGTTGGCCATCAGCTCGGTCGGGTAGGCGCCGAGCCGCATTGTCCCGCCCAACTCGTCGACGCCGAGCAGGTCGCGTAGCTTGTAGATCACACGATCCGGCGCGGACTCGTCGAACTCGGTCGAGTTGGCGCGCGGCAGGCCGGCAAGGTTGCGCGCGGCCTCGATGACCGCGCACTGCAGCCCGAGGCAGATGCCCAGGTACGGGACCTTGTTCTCGCGGGCATAGCGCACCGTTTCGACCATGCCCTCGACCCCACGATGACCGAACCCCCCGGGGATCAGGATCCCATCGAGCGCCGACAGTTCTTTTTCCAGCCCCTCTCCGGTCAGCTTGTCCGATTCGATCCAGTTCAGCTTGACCTCGACGTTGCTGGCCACCCCGCCGTGGAGCAGCGCCTCGGACAGCGACTTGTAGGAGTCCTCGTAGGTGACGTATTTGCCGACGATCCCGATCGTCACCTCGCCCTGCGGGTTCTTGATCTTGTGCACGAGCTCCTGCCAGTCGCTGAGGTCTTTTCGCTTGTACGGCAGGTCGAGCAACTTGACGACGATCTCATCGATACCCTCCGCCGACAGCGTCAACGGAACCTCGTAGATCGACTCGACGTCTTGCGCCGCGATCACGGCATCCTCACCGACGTTGCAGAAACTGGCGATCTTGCGTTTCATCTCGACCGGCAGCGGGCGATCACACCGGCACAGCAGGATGTCCGGCTGGATGCCGATCGCGCGTAGCTCGCGGACCGAATGCTGCGTCGGTTTGGTCTTGAGCTCACCGGCCGCGGCGATCCAAGGTACCAGAGTGAGGTGGATGAAGATCGAGTTTTTTGGCCCGACATCGAGACGGAACTGACGCAGCGCCTCGAGGAACGGCAGCGATTCGATGTCGCCCACCGTGCCCCCGATTTCGACGAGCTGGATATCGACACCGTCGGAGATTCTGGTGATCGATTCCTTGATCTCGTTGGTGACGTGCGGGATCACCTGGACGGTCGCGCCGAGGTAGTCACCGCGCCGCTCCTTCTCGATCACCGAGGAGAAGATCTTGCCGGTCGTGAAGTTGTGGTCCTTGGTGGCGATCATGTCGGAGAAGCGCTCGTAGTGACCGAGCTCCAGATCGGTCTCGGTTCCGTCGTCGGTGACGAAGACCTCACCA
>JBFFZZ010000266.1:0-4470 GCA_041568335.1 Candidatus Polarisedimenticolaceae bacterium
GATCGGGGCGGTGCACGCCGCCGGGCTCGGTGTCGTCTGTCAGGATCTCGACGACGACGGATGGCCCGATTTCTACGTCGCCAATGACGCTTACGCGAATCAACTGTGGCTGAACCGGCAGGACGGGACGTTCGTCGATCGCGCCGTCCTGCTCGGGGCGGCGTTCAACATCCACGGAGAACCCGAGGCGGGGATGGGCGTCGTCGCCGCCGATTTCGACAACGACCTCCAACCGGATCTGTTCGTCACGCACCTGGCGGCGGAGACGAACACGTACTACCGAAACCTCGGCGGGGACCGGGGATTCGCGGATGTGACCGGCGAAGTCGGGCTCGCCGCCTCGTCGATGGCGTGGACCGGGTTCGGTTCGGTCGCGTTCGATATCGAGTTCGACGGGGATCTCGATCTCGCGGTGGTCAACGGTCGGGTCAAACGAACGGATCCGCGGGCCGATGCGTGGGTCGATGAGCCGTGGTCGTGGTTCGCCGAGCCCAACCTGTTCTACATCAACGACCGAGGAGGCCTGTTTCGTGACGGTTCGATCGAAACGGCGGCCTTCGTCGACCCCGTCGAGATCACGCGAGGTCTCGCACTGGGCGACTACGACGGCGATGGCGATCAGGACCTCGTCGCGGCCAACATCGAAAGCCCGCTACGCCTCTACCGGAACGATGCCCCGAAGCAGGGGCATTGGGTCGTTCTCCGGCTCTCCGAGCCGGACGGGAATCGCGATGCGATCGGGGCCCGGGTCACGATCGTCGCAGGCGGCGCGCGGCAGATCCGAACCGTGTCGCGCGGATCCAGCTATCTCTCGAGCCTGGACACCGCTTTGCACGTGGGCATCGGGGAGGCGTTGTCCGCCGACGTGACCGTGGTCTGGCCGGACGGGTCCGCGGAAACCTTCGAGGGCGTCGAGGCGGATACGAAGGCGCGGTTGGTCCGTGGCGCCGGAGCCCCGTCGCCGTGAGCAAGAAGGGACGTGGCGGTGTCCCGGTGATCACCGGCGGTTTCGTCCTGGTCGCCGGGCTGGTTCTGGTGGCCGCCCTCATCCTGACCGACCGGGAGGGGAGCGAAGGCACGGATGCCGACGCGGCCATCGACACCGCAGCAACAGGGGAGATCAGGACCGTTCCCTCACCCGATACGCGGCATATGGAATCGCCGGTTCGCCTCCGGCTCGAGAACGCCCGCCGCACGGTCGAACGGCAGCCGCGATCCGGACCCGCTTGGGGTGGGTACGGCGCGCTCTGCGATGCGCACGCGTTGTATGACTGCGCCGAAATCTGTTACGCCGCGGCGAGTGAGCTCGATCCGACCGATTTCCGCTGGTTCTACCTGCTCGCGTTCGTCGCGGAGCTTCGCGGAGCCGCGCCTGATCGGGTCGCTCCACTCTACGCCGAGGCGGCCCGTCTGGAGCCACGACTGCCGACGATCTCCTACCGATTGGGCGAGGCGCTGACCCGGGCCGGGCGGTTGGACGAAGCCGCGGCCGCCTATCGCCGGGCGCTCGAGATCGATCCCCGGCTCGCGGTGGCCCACCGCGGGCTCGGCCAGGTCGTGCTCGCTCAGGGGGAGCCGGAGGTCGCCGTCACCCATCTGGCGCGGGCGGTCGAGTTGGGCGCGGGCGCCAACCCGGCGACGCTCGCGTCCCTCGCGCAGGCCGAGATGCGGCTGGGCAATACCGCGGCGGCGGAGGATTACGCCGCGCGCGCGTCGACGGCCACGGAGGAGCTGGCCGTGCCCGATCCCGTCCGCTTGGGAATCCAGCAAATGAACGTCTCGGCGGCGCAAAGCGCGGCGCGCGCCGCGCGCCTGATCCAAGCCGGGGAATACGAGGCGGCCCTGGAGCAGATGCGCATCGTGGAGCAGACACGACCCGATGAGCCGAGCACGCACTATCGCATCGGCGTGTGCCTTGCCCACCTGGACCGGCCGGTCGAGGCGCTGACGCATCTCGAACGGGCGGCCGAGCTGGCGCCCGACAACGAGGTCGTTCGCAAGGAGCTGGAAAGGGTGCGCGGCGTGATCTCGCCCTAAGCCACGTTCGCGGGGCTCGGGATGCCGCGCGACACGACCTGCTCGAAGAACACCTTGACCAGATCGGCATCGAAGAACGAGCCGACCTCGGCTTTCATCAGCTCGACGATCTTGGGTAACGGCAGACCCGGCCGGTAGGGGCGGTTGGTGCGTAAAGCGTCGAACACGTCCGCCAACTGGACGATGCGGCTGGCCAGGCTCAGACGCCAGTGGCTCGGCACGCGGGGATACCCCCCGCCGTCGGCGCGGACGTGGTGCTCGTAAGCCACGATCGCCGCGACCTCGGGAACGTTCGGTGTGTTGATCAACATCCGAGCCCCTTCGATGGGGTGGACCTCCATCAGCTGGCGTTCCTCGGGTGTAAACAGGCCATGCTTGTTGAGGATCTTCTTCGGCACCGCCTGCTTCCCGACGTCATGGAGCAAGGCACCGACGCTGAGCTCGTAGACGGCGTTGTCACCCAGCCCGACCGCTTCGCCGAGCGAGATGCTCAGGATCGCCACGTTGATCGTATGCACGAACGTGTACTCGTCGTGTCGTTTCAACGGCGCCAGCGGGATCAGGACGCTGGCGCTACTGGCCACGACCCGGCAAAGACAGGACACGATGTCGCCGAGCTGGCCTTCCTGCAGGGAATGCGTCTCGCTGAGGTCTTCCCAGATTCCCGGCAATACTTCCGCGGCTTCGCTCGCGTACCGCTCGGCCTCGGTCTGGGTTCGCTCGCCGGGGCACGGTGTTTCTCGTTGCACCGCGCTGAGCGATCCGAAACGCATGTGTTCGGTGGCGTCGATGTCGCTGCGACCTTCCAGGTCGGCGAGCCGATCCAGCAAGCCGGCGATCTCACGGCGCGTCAACCCTCGCCGCACCGTCAACTGGTCGATTCCACGGTTCTGCAGCATGTGGAACAACGTGTCGGCGAGCGTGGCCGAGGAGGGCAGGATCTCGTTGTCACAGATGACGCGACCCTCGACGATGAACAGGGTCACCTCGTTTTTTTCGAGCAGGATCGCGTGCCACAGCTCCAATGCGCGTCGCTCGGTCATCTCGACGCGTTCGCTACCCACCGGATAAAGCGACCGGGCGAGCAGCGCCCCCTGCATCTCGAGCAGCGCGTTGTTGATTCTGTCGATCACGACGTGCCTCGCAAGTCCGCGCCCTCCGGCCGGGGGACAAAAGCCGCGACGAGCCAGCCGGGTGAAAAGCGCCAGCGGTTCACACACGCGCGAGCGGACGGATGGTCCACCGTGCCGAGGAGCTCGACCACCTTGCGGCTCAGCGCGGCCCGCCGCGGATCGAAGCTCTTGCGAAGCCGTCTGGAGGCCCGGCAGAGGCGCAACACGCCCGGCTCCTTCAAACGCAACAGGCTCTGCGCGGCCCGCACCCCCGCATCGAAGACCGGCGTCACACCGAGGCTGCCGTCGAGGTAATCGCCGAGGAGCTCGAGCGGTTCCTCTCCGCCCATTTCCGCGAGACAGCGCACGGCGACGCCGGCGAATCGGGTGCTGTCGTCCGTCAGAGCCCGTCTCAGCTCCGAGAGCCGCAAGACACGATCGCCGTCCAGGTCGTGGAGCAACATCAGGGCTTCGCGACGGACCTCGAACTCATCGTGCGAGAGCAGCAGCTCGACGAGAGGTGCCGCCTCCTCGACCGGCATGCGTCGCAGGACCACGAAGATCTTCTGCCAGCTGGACCAACCCTTCTCGAGCCGCGCCACGAGCTCCGAACGAAGTTGCTTGCCGTCCCTCCGGCAGAGGAAGTCCTGAATCGCCTCGATCGACGTCGAGGAGGACACTTCGATCAGCGCGGCCATCGAGGGACCGACCGCGCGAGCGCCACAAAACTCGAGCAGCTCGATCGCGGCCCTCGGAAAGGGCTCCAGCGTGCAGGCGGATCCGAGGATCCTGGCAACACGGTCCTCATCCTCGAAGTCGCGGAGGTAGGCCCACACGGCGTCCTTCGTCGGCGCGCACACCCTGTCCAGCAGCTCGTACGTACGCGCCGCGACGGCGATGTCACGCACCTGTTCGAACAGGCCGGCGTCGATCAGATCGTCGGTCTTCTCGCGAAGGTGGCGGAACAGTCCGGCGCGATGCGCTTCCCCGCCGGGGAGCGCGACGATCCGAGCTACAATCTCCGCCGTATGCCGGCTGACGTCCTGTTCGTCCTCGGGATTCCGGTAGCGTGACAGCGATAGATTCGAAGGGGCCTCGAACTCGTAGCGGGCGAGCGTGTCGAGCAGCTCCTGGTGGGGGATCGGGTTGCACTCGACCCGGCCGCGCCTCTGGAAGACCTCCTCGATGGCCGCGCGCAGGCTTGTGTCGTCGTCGATCGCGTTGGGCGAGACGCCCCACTTGTCCATCGTCGCTTGCAGGCCCGACGCGAGGGTCGGTCGCGTCTTTGCGATCCGCATCAGCTTGCTCATGAGGACCAGCA
>JBFFZZ010000267.1:0-4433 GCA_041568335.1 Candidatus Polarisedimenticolaceae bacterium
TCCGGGCGACGAGGGTAGAGCCCGGACCGGCCTTTTTTTTGGGTGGCACCGCGTAACGGCTGTTCACGCCCTTCTACTTCGAGACCAGGAAGGACGGGCTCGTGTTCCGGAGCTAGGCTACCGATTCAGCTTCTTGTGTTTCCAGTACTTGGTACCGGAAACGTCGGCCTGCGCCATCAACCCCTTGTTCGTCAGCTGGAACACGGCCACACCGTCGTTGAACGACGCCGTCTCGTTGGCGCCCTTCGTCCCCGCGGCGGCGTTGGCACTGGCATCCGCTGCCCAACCCTTCGTGACGAACCGGTCGAACGCCTGCTGCGTCTCGAAGAAAAAGACGATCTGGTAGGACTGACCGCCGAGCCCGACGCCGATCCCACCGGTGCCCATCTTCATGTAGGTGCGCTGGCCGGTCGAGCTGTCGACCGCGACGCCGATGCCACCGCCGCCGGACAGCAGCAACGCGACCTTGACACTGTCGAACACGGCGAAGCCCGCCGCCCGGTCCGCCAGTTCGCCGGCCTGGGGGTTCTCGGTCAACAGGACTTGCAGCGTATCCCGCGCCATCTGATCGATGGCGGCGCGCTTGTGCGCGCGCTTGTCGATCTTGGCCGGCGCATCCTGCGCGACCGCGACGGTGGAGAAAGCCAGAACCAGGCAAAGCACAACGCTGCCGAGGGTTTTCATCGTCTGCTCCTCTTGTCTCGGACGGGGCGGCCCCCTTCGGACCGCTCGAGGCGGACACGTCAAAGATGATAGCCCGCTGCCGCAGAAACAAGTAACGCGCCGCGGCAGCGCACGCCGGTGTTGGGCTTCGAGGATCCGGCGAGCCTTTCGGAGGGTTTTCCGGGCTTTCTATTCCTTGACGAAGACGAAGTCGTGGGTCGCCGATCCGCCGTCTTCGACGGTCAATTGCGCCGTGAGCGTGCCGAGCCGCTCGTGGACGGCTGCGATCTCGTAGTCTCCCGCCGGTAGCCCGTCGAGTGAGAAATTGCCGTCGGTTCCCGTCACGTCGTGGAACGGGTGCGAGAACACCCCGACCCAGGCGCCCATCCAGGGATGCACGTCGCACTTGATCTTGAAGATCTCTTCCTTGTCGAAGACGTAGTCGCTCGTGGTGACCGCCGCTGGCATCGCCTTGTTGAACGGCGTGTTGAGCTTGGGCAGCCCGTGGACGTTGTGCAGCAGCCCGTCGGAATTGAGGATGTTGAACGTCTGTCCAGTCTGCACGGTGGTCACGTGAGGCGTGTACCGGCAGCCTTTTTGATCCAGAACCACCGGGTCGGCCGGGACGGCATACGCGCCACCGCCGTGGCCCGACTTCACGTGAACCATCACGTTGCCGAGGGCGTTGTTTTCGCCGAGCACGAGGACCTCGGGCATGACCGCCCCGGAGTGCTTCTTCGCACAGCCGGGATCGGCCTCCATCCGCAGCGGCTGCAAGTTGGGGATCGCGCCGTCGTAGCGGACGGTTCCGGAAATGGAAGCGTTGCCGGTTGCGCCCGTCGTCCCCGCGGACGCGGGCGGCGACGTCGACGGTTTCGACGGCGCGGGATCCGCTGTCGTACCACCGGCGTCGTCGGAGGATCCGCCGCAGCCCACGGCAACTGCCAGCAAAAGGACGGCCATTCCGCCCAACCATCGTTTCTCTGACATCTGAGATCTCCTGAGGATTCGGCCCACCGGCTTCATTCTATCCCGCTCGGCTCGACGTGCACACCCGGGATCGAGGGACCGGTATGCTCTCGGTCATGGCCCTGGCTAGACTATTGAAGGAAGTGCGCGCCTGCACCGCCTGCGCCGATCTGCCGCTGGGCCCACGGCCCGTGCTTGCCGCGGCCCGCACCGCGCGGATCCTGATCGTCGGCCAAGCGCCCGGAACACGCGTCCACGAAACGGGCATCCCGTGGAACGATCCCAGCGGCGACCGCCTGCGGCTTTGGATGGACATCGATCGCGAGACGTTCTACGACACACGGCACATCGCCATCGTGCCGATGGGTTTTTGCTATCCGGGGCGCGGCAAGAGCGGGGATCTTCCCCCGCGCCCGGAGTGCGCACCGTTGTGGCACGACCGGATCCTGCGGGAGCTGCCCGGCCTCGAGCTGAAGATCCTCGCCGGGAGCTACGCGCACGCCTACTACCTCGCCGACCGTCGCAAGAAGACTTTGACCGAAACCGTCCGGGCTTCCGTGGAGTACGGGGAGGAGATCATCCCGCTTCCGCACCCCAGCCCGCGGAACAACCTGTGGCTGCGAAAAAACCCCTGGTTCGAAAAACGGCTCGTTCCGCGTTTACAATCGAGGGTCAAGGAGATCCTGTTTTGATGAGACGCTTCGTGATCGTCGTAGTCCTCACCGTGAGCCTCATGGCGGGCTCGACGACCCGCGCGGAGCCGCGCACGTTTCGCGAACCGGCCGGCGCGATCTTCGAGGCCCTCGGCGCGCCGGTGGTGGACTGTCCCGCGTCGCCTTTTGAGGATCACATCGCCGTTCGCTGCGCGACGACGACCGATTCCTTCAAGTCGATCAAGAAGCTGTGGCGCCGCGCCGCGCGCGGTCCGCTGGAGTCGTTCATTCAATGGGACGATGCACCGTGGAGGAAGGCCGGAGATACGGAGCGCCGGCTGTACGTGTTCAATCACGGGACCCCGGTCGAGATCGCGCTCGAAGAGACCGAAGGACGGCTGACGGTCAGCTGGCCGCAGTCCTACCCGCAGTGTCATGCGGGGTACGACTTGACCTGGTTCGCGCGAACCGACGACGTCCTGTCGTCCGGACCGACCCACCGGGTTTACCCGGACTACCCTAAAGACGCGCGCCAGCGCGGCGTCGGCGGCGTGGTCATGGGGAGCTTCCTGCTCGACGCAAAAGGGCGCGTCGTCGACGTCTGCGTCCGGGCGGTGAACCCACCGAACGTGGGTTTCGAGGAGGCGTCCCGCGAATCGCTCATGCAATCGAGGTTCGAGCCCGCGACACGCGACGGCCGGCCGATCGCCCTGGCGGTCCATTTCTCCCAGACCTTCGAGGTGCGTCCAGGAGTGAGCTATGCCTCGATGCTTTTGAAGAACTACTTCGACGCGTTCCGTCTAGGCGACGAGTAGGAAGATCGAGAACAGGTCACGCTGATCGGTCCATGAGGTTTCGCAACGGAAGCCGGCCCGGGCGGCGAGCGCGGTAAACTCATCGGGGTCGTACTTGTACGAGTTCTCCGTGTGGATCCGTTCACCGGACCGGAAACCCACCGTGGTCCCGGCCACGCGCACCACCTGCTCGGTCGTGCTCTCGAGGAACATCTGGATGCACCCGAGCTCATCGTTGTAGAGCGCCACATGATCGAACTTCAACGGATCGAAGTTCGCGTCGAGCGTCCGGTTGAGGTGCACCAGGACGTTGCGGTTGAACTCGGCGGTCACACCGGCGTCGTCGTTGTAGGCGGCTTCCAGGATCCCACGCGCTTTCTTGCGGTCGACACCGATCAACAACCGCCCACCCGTTCCGACGAGCTTCGCGATGCCGGCGAGGAACTCCAGCGCCTCGACGGGCTCGAAGTTGCCGATGCTCGATCCGGGAAAGAACGCGAGTCGCGGCGCCGACCCGGTGACGGCGGGGAGCGAGAACTCGCCGGTGAAATCGGCGCACGTCGGGTACACCTTGAGCCACGGAAACTCCCCGCAGAGAGCGCGCGCGGCCGACTCGAGCTGACGGTTCGAGATGTCCACCGGGACGTAGCTCTCCGGCCGCAGACGCTCGAGCAGGAGTCGAATCTTGCGGCTCGCGCCGCTGCCGTACTCGATCAGGCAAACACCCGCGCCGACGCGCGAGGCGATCTCGTCACGGTGGGCTTCGAGCAAACCGATCTCGGTTCGTGTGAGGTAGTACTCCGGCAACGCGGTGATCTTCTCGAAGAGGCGCGATCCGGTCTCGTCGTAAAAGTACTTGGGCGCAAGACGCTTGGGTCGCGCGGCGAGCCCGTCGAGCACGTCGGCGCGTATGTCGACCGCCGCCGGTTTGCGGTCGAAAAATCGGTAGCGTTGCTCAACGATCATCGGCCAACCGGATCCCCGAAAACTGCCAGCGGTCGCCGGGGTAGAAGAAGTTGCGGTAACTCGTGCGGACGTGCCCGTCCTGCGTGGCGCACGACCCACCACGCAGCACCATCTGATTGCTCATGAATTTCCCGTTGTATTCGCCGAGCGCTCCGGGCAGGGGCTGGTAACCGGGGTACGAACCGTACGCGCTGCCGGTCCACTGCCACGCGGCCCCGACCAGCTGGTCCAGGCGATCGACCGATTCGGCCGCGGCTTCCCATTCCTGCTCGGTGGGGAGACGGACGCCGGCCCAGCGCGCGTACGCGTCGGCCTCGTAATAGCTGACGTGGACGACGGGCCGGTCGAGATCGAGCGGCGCCAAACCGGTCAGGTGGTATTCGTGCCA
>JBFFZZ010000268.1:0-4430 GCA_041568335.1 Candidatus Polarisedimenticolaceae bacterium
CCCTCGATCGCGGCGGCGACCGGCGACAGGGTAAAAAACCACGCCAGCAACGGCGCGAGCCCGATCCGGGTCGAAAGGTGCATGGCGTCCTCGGGGACAATTGTATCCGCGCCCCGGTTTACCTGGCGACCGTCGGGGCCTCCCGTTAAGATCAAGGGCGTCATGTCCCGGCCAACTTCCAGCCTCGTCGCCGGGTTCCTTCTTTCCCTCATCGCCGCGCCGGTCTTCGCCTGGCAAGACACCGAGTCGGAGGACGGCGACGAGAAAAAAAAGAAGAGCGAGTGGTCCGAGCGCGTCGTCGTGACCGCCGAGGTGGAGGGTGCGGCGTCGGCGCCCCGGGGCGCGAGCACGACCGTCCTCGCGCCGACCCGCTCCGCCGACCCGCCGCAAGCGTTGACCGACCTGGTCTCGATCGCTCCCGCGGTCAGCGAGAACGGTCAAGGCGGCCTGTTTCAGAACGTTTCCATCCGCGGTGTCTCGCGCCAGCGCGTGCGGCACATGATCGCGGGCGTGCGCATCACCGACGAGCGCCGCGCGGGACCGGCTTCGTCGTTCGTCGATCCGTTGTTGATGGGCTCGGTGGAGGTGCTACGCGGTCCGGCAACGACGTTCCACGGCTCGGGGGCGCTCGGCGGCACGATCCAGGCGATCCCGCGCAAGTTCGACGGCTGGACCGTGCAGACCGGCTGGGTCAGCGAGGGCGACGGTCGATCCCTCATGGCCGGCGGTGGTGGGGAGCACTGGTCGATCGGCATCGCGCGTCGCGAGCAGGACGACGCCGAGGCGGCCGACGGCACGCCGCTCAACGATCACTTCGAGCAGACATCCGCCGTCGCCCGGTTCGATTGGGGCGGCAAGGAGAAGCGCAGCTACTCGCTGCTGTTCATCCCCAGCCGCGGTCGCGACATCGGCAAGGCCAACTCCGACTTCCCGACACGTGTGACGATCTACCCGGAAGAGAACCACGACATCGTGGAGTTCACGATCCGCGGCCGGAGTGGCTGGCGACTGACGACGTACGTCCACGATCGTGACCTCGAGACGCGGGTCCTCGAGCCGCTCGAGATCAGTGAGGTCGTCACGGACAGCACCGACTACGGCGCAGGTTGGGATCGCACCGACCGGTTCGGAGACGACGCGTCCCTCCACTGGGGCGTCGACCTGTTCGGGCGTAGCGGCGTCGATTCGACGGAAACGGTCATCGTGACCGATCCGATGATGCCGTCGACCACCGTGTCGCAACCACTCGACGACGGGCGCGAGGCCGAATGGGGCGGCTTCACCGTCCTGCGCTGGAAGGGGGGTGGGGCGGACTGGGAGAGCGGCTTTCGACTATCGCGAGTGAATCAGGGCAACACCGGCGACGCCGGTCTCGATCGCTCGTCGCTCAACGGTTTCATCGGCGTGATCAAACCGATCGGCACCCACTGGGAGATCCGTGGCGCCGCCAGCTCGGGGCAGCGGTTCCCCAGCCTGGGCGAGCTCTTCTTCAGCGGCATCACGCCACGCGGCGAGGTGTTCGGCAACCCGGCGCTCGGTTCCGAGCGCGCGTTGAACACCGAGCTCGGGTTCGCCTACAAGGGATCGCGGTTGATCCTCCGCTCGGCCGTGTTCCGCAACGACATCGACGACTACATCGAGCGCATCGAGTTCGCGCCGGACATGCTGACCTTCGTCAACCTCACCTCCGGCCGGATCGAGGGCGTCGAGCTGTCGGCCGTCGTGAACACGAGGTCGAGCTGGCTGGTCTCGTTCGGCGGTCATCTGCTCGAGGGTCGTGCATCGGACGGGACGCCGCTGGCCGATGTGCCCCCGCACGAGGTCTGGACCGAGGCGCGCTGGACCCGAAACAGGTTCCGCGTCAACACGAGGCTGGCGCATCGCGCGACCAAGGACGACCCCGGCAGCGGCGAGCAGGCCATCCCGTCGGTCGAGCTGCTGTCGCTGTCCGCGCGTTACCAGGCCACACCGAAATGGGGCCTTTACGCCGGCGTGCGCAACGCGCTCGACGAGGCCTATTTCCGCTCCGCCGACGACAAGGCGCCGCCGGCGACGGGCCGGACGTTCACCGTCGGTTTGGCCTGGACTTCCCGTTAAGCTATCCTTCGCGATCCAACGGACCCGATCCGTCATCGAGCAACGACATGAACGTCCACGAGTATCAGGCCAAGGCCCTGTTCCGCGAGTACGGGGTCACGGTCCCCGACGGCGAGCTGGCGACCAGCGCGCAGGAGGCGCGCGGCATCGCGCAGCGGCTCGGCGGCAAGATCAGTGTCGTCAAGGCGCAGGTGCACGCCGGCGGGCGCGGCAAGGGCGGCGGGATCAAGCTGGCGAAATCTCCCGACGAGGCCATGCAGCACGCCGAAGCGATCCTCGGGATGACTTTGGTCACGAAGCAGACCGGCGCGGCGGGTAAGAAGGTCCGCAAGGTTTACGTCGAGGCCGGTTGCAAGATCGCGCGCGAGCTCTACCTCGCCATCACGCTCGACCGAGAGACCGAACGTTTTGCCGTGATCGCGTCGACCGAAGGTGGGATGGACATCGAGGAGGTCGCGGAGTCGACGCCCGAGAAGATCCACACCGTCCATGTCGATCCGGTCGCCGGGTTGTCCTCGTGGCAGAGCCGCGCGCTCGGGTTCAAGCTCGAGCTCGACGGCGAACAGGTGAAGAAGTTCGACGGGTTCCTCGGTGGTCTGTACCGGCTGTTCGTCGACAAGGACGCGTCGTTGATCGAGATCAACCCGCTAGTCGTCACCGAGGAGGGCGATCTGCTGGCGCTCGACGGCAAGCTGAACTTCGACGACAACGCGCTGTTCCGGCACCCCGAGATCGCCGCGCTGCGTGATCCCGAAGAGGAAGATTTCCTCGAGCGCACCGCCGCGGAGATGGACTTCTCGTACGTCAGCCTCGACGGCAACATCGGCTGTATGGTCAACGGCGCCGGGCTCGCGATGGCCACGCTCGACGTGATCACGTTGTCCGGCGGCAGCCCCGCGAACTTCCTCGACGTCGGCGGGGATGCCGACAAGGAGCGGATCGAGAACGCGTTCAAGCTGATCCTGCAGGACCAGGACGTGAAGGGCATCCTGGTCAACATCTTCGGCGGCATCGTGCGCTGCGACCTGATCGCCGAGGGTGTCGTCGCGGCGACCGAGTCGGTCGGCCTGTCGGTGCCGCTCGTCGTCCGATTGCAAGGCACCAATGCCGCCGAAGGCCGCAAGATCCTCGCCGATTCCGGGCTGGACATCCGTTCGGCCGAGACGCTGCAGGACGCAGCCGACGGGGCCGTCGCCGCGGTGCGGGGGGGCTGAGATGTCGATCCTCTGCGACAAATCGACCAAGGTGCTCGTCCAGGGCATGGGCCGTACCGGACGCTTCCACGCCCGGCTGTCGATCGATTACGGGACGCGGATCGTCGGCGGCGTGCACCCCGGCAAGGGCGGGGGAGAGATCGACGGCGTGCCGATCTACAACACGGTCGAGCAAGCGGTCGCCGCGACCGGCGCCGACGCCTCGGTGATCTTCGTGCCGCCGGGCGGCGCGGCCGACGCGATCCTCGAGGCCGCCCATGCCGGGTTGCGTCTTGCCGTCTGCATCACCGAGGGCATCCCCGCGGCGGACATGGCGCGCACCAAGATCAAGATCGCCGGCTCGGGGATGATCCTGATCGGTCCCAACTGCCCCGGTGTGGTGACCCCCGAGCAGTGCCGCATCGGCATCATGCCGGCCGTGATCACGAAGCCCGGCCCCGTGGGCGTCGTCAGCCGTTCGGGCACCTTGACCTACGAGGCGGTCGACCAACTGACACGGCTGGGATTGGGGCAATCCACCTGCCTCGGCATCGGCGGCGACTCGGTCGTCGGCTCGACCTTCATCGACGTCCTGAAGCTGTTCGAGGCGGATCCCGAGACGAAGGCCGTCGTCATGATCGGCGAGATCGGCGGCAGCGCCGAGGAGAAGGCCGCGGAGTTCATCAAGAACGAGATGACCAAGCCGGTCGTCGCCTTCATCGCCGGTCAGAACGCGCCCCCCGGCAAGCGCATGGGTCACGCCGGCGCGATCATCGCGGGTGGCAAGGGGCGTGCGTCGGACAAGATCGAGGCGCTGGAAGCCGCCGGTGCCGCGGTCTCGCGCTCGCCCGCCGACATCGGCACGACGATGAAGGCCCGACTGGGCTGAGCCGCGGAATACCGGGTTAGACTGGCGGCTCATGTCGGTCGCTGCCGGACAGAAGCTGCTCCATTACCGCCTGATCGAGAAGATCGGCGAAGGCGGCATGGGGGTCGTCTGGAAGGCGGAGGACACCCGGCTGCGACGGCCCGTCGCCTTGAAGTTCCTGACCGCCGGCCCCGCCGCCGATCGCGATTGTCGCGCGCGGATCCTCGCCGAAGCGCGAGCCGCCGCGGCGCTCAACCACCCGCGCATCGCCA
>JBFFZZ010000269.1:0-4387 GCA_041568335.1 Candidatus Polarisedimenticolaceae bacterium
AACCCGCCGACGGTGCGGACCCCGAGCCGATCGAGCGTGTCGCGGGTCTTGGTCTCGAGGTTGAGCCGGTCGAGCGGGACGCGGCGGCTGGCGGCGCGCTCGTCGGCCGGGGTCTTCAACACGATCAGCGTGCGGCGCGAGCGCGCCAGGGCGTAACTCCCGAAACGTGTGAAGCCGACGACCAGCGAGGCCGTGAAGTGCTGCTGCTCGAGGTCGGAGCGGATCAGCGAGGCCCAGTCGTGCAACGAGGGGAACAGCCGTTCGAGCCCGCCGGCGTCGAGCCAGAAGCTGCCCGGATCCCCGGCGGCCGGCTCGACATCGGGGGTGAAGCGTCGCAGCCGGCGGGCGACCTGGGAGACGGCCTTGTCGATGCGTTGCGGCGAGACCTCGGCGGCGCGCAGCTGTCCGGTCAGCGAGAGGCCTTCCGCGTAACGCATGCCCGGCAGCACGCGGAAGCGGCGCGCATGTTCGTTGACCCACAGCAGCACGCCTTGCGGGTGGTCGCGGTCGACCACGGCCACCGGGGCGTCGTGCCAGTCCGGGTGGTCTTGCAGCAGCAGCTGCAAGGGGAAGGCGGGGAGGTCAACGCAGGCCGTCCGGTCCACGGAAGATCTCCTCGTGTTGCCAGCCGGGGCCGCGGCGTTTGTCCTTGAGGATCTGGGCCCGGCAGGTGTAGCGGTCGTCGCGATCGCGTTGGCGCAACGCCTCGGCGCGGATCGAGACCAGCGCGCCGATCGAGGGACGCCGGGCTTCTTTTTCCGTCAGGCAGATCAGGGCGGCCTGGTGCTTCTTGGCCAGCCCGACCAGACGCGACTGCATCGGCGCGCTGAGCCCCCGGGTGTCGGCGCCGAGGTCGAGCACGACGAGTCCGAAGCCGCCGCTGCGCAACAGGGCATCGGCCGCGCGCGCGGAGCGCCGGTTGTCGGGGGCGCGCACGACGATCAGCGCATCGAGATCGATCGCCGCCTCGGCGGCGTCGGGTGGGTAGAACGCGCTGGCGTACCCGGTGATCCAGACGGCGGGCTCGTTGCGTCGCTGGGCTTCGAGCACGAGCTGGAAGGCGAGGCTGAGTGCGGCGCTGGCGCGTTGCGCGGAGATCTCCCCGAGGCGTCCGGCGAAAGCGGCGTAGTTCCAGACCGTGGGGCTGTCGGATGCGGGGAGACCCTGTTGGAGCCCCTGTGGAACGACGAACGGCTTCGTCAGTGTGGCTTCGCGTGGCATCAGACGTCCAGCGTGCGGCGCACTTCGATGACCTTGCCGAGGATGCGCACCTCGTGCGGGTCGGGGAGCAGGATCGGGTAACGCGGGTTGGCGGGGTGCAGCTCGATGCGGTTGCGGCGCTTGCGCAGGATCTTGACCGTGGCTTCGTCTTCGACCAGGGCGACCACGATCTGTCCCGAGTCGGCGTCGGCCTGCTTGCGCACGATGACCAGGTCGCCGGGGAGGATGCCCGCGTCGAGCATGCTCTCGCCCTTGACGCGCAGGCCGAACAGCTTGCCCGGCGAGCGGCGCGACTGGAACGGTATATAGCCGTCGAGGTCCTCGACGGCGGCCTCGAGCGAGCCCGCGGGCACGCGCCCGAGCACCGGCACCAGCACCGTCGGCGCCCCACCACGACGGGGCAGGCGATAGCCCCGCGCCTTGCCCGGCTCCTTGGCCAGCCGGCCCTCGTCGACCAGCGCCTCGAGATGCGCGCGCGCCGACTGCACGGCCTTGAAGCCGAACGCCCGCTGGACCTCGCGCGTCGTCGGCGGTTGGCCCGCGAGCAGCCGCTCGCGCACGAAGCCGAAGATCCGCTCACGGGTCTCGCCTGCCGGGGTGCGTCCCATGGGGCCTCCTTTCCGGGTTTTTGGGATTCCGATAGTATACCAGACATTTGTCTGTTTTAGGATTTTTTTTCGGGGGGCCTGTAATCTCGAGGGCCCTCCCGGGGAATAGGAGAAACTGCTGACCAGGACCATGAAGTACGCCCTCGTCGCCCTCTCCGTCTCCGCGGTCGTCTACTCGGGGCTCTGTCTGTTGCTGTACCTCAAGCAACGTACGCTGCTGTATTACCCGACCCCGGAGACGCGCACCGACGCGGCCGAACGGGTTCGGATCGAGAGCGGCGGCGAGACGCTCAACGTCTGGCGGACGAGCCCCGGGAAACCCCGAGCGATCCTGTACTTCGGCGGCAACGGCGAGAACGTCGCGTTACGGGTCCCGGTTCTGGGCGAGATGTTCCCGGATCACACGGCCTATTTCATTCACTACCGAGGCTACGGTGGAAGTACGGGGTCTCCTTCCGAAGACGGCCTGTTCCTGGACGCGGTCAACGTCTACGACGACGTTCGCACACGCCACGGCTCCATCGCGGTCATCGGACGTAGCCTCGGCAGCGGCGTCGCCGTTCATCTCGCATCACGACGCGCGGTCGAGAAATTGGTCCTCGTAACACCCTTCGACAGCATCGAGCGAGTCGCTCAGGACGCGATGAGGTTCCTTCCGGTGAAGCTCCTGCTCAAGGACAAGTATCGATCCGTCGACCTGGCGCCCGCGATCGAGGTCCCGACCCTGGTCCTGGTCGCGGAAGACGACGAGGTCATCCCGCGACGCAGCACCGATCGATTGATCGCCGCCTTCGATGCATCACGCGTGACCATTTCCATCGTCCCCGCAACGTCGCACAACACGATCGGTGAGCACCCGATTTACCTGTCCCGCTTGAGTGAATTCATCAACTCGACCGGCCGTTCCCGGTGATGAACGGCTGGCTTTCCGAATCGCCAAGCTCGACCACCCGAACATCACACGCCTGTACGACTACGCGGCGATCCCGGACACCGGAGCTTATCTCGTGCTCGCTCGAGGAGTAGAATCCGGGTTATGGAACACCAACACCCGGACCGCGAAACGCTCGAGGCCGGCCTCGATGAGATCCTGCAATCGCCCGCCGACGAGGGCCGGCTGGAGCTGATCGTCATCCGCCCGGCACAGGGCGAGCGCCTGGCGCTCGAGAGCGGCGAGCTCGATCTCGACAAGGGGCTCGTCGGCGACAACTGGGAGACGCGAGGTAGCGGTCGCACCGCCGATGGGACGGCGCACCCCGAGATGCAGATCAATATCATCAACGCGCGCGTCGCCCGGCTCGTCGCACAGGATCCCGAGCGGCGGGCGCTGGCCGGCGATCAGCTCTACCTGGACCTGGATCTCAGCGCCGGGAACCTCCCGCCGGGCACCGAGCTGGAAATCGGTGAAGCCGTCCTCGCCGTCACCGCCCAGCCGCATCTCGGTTGCAAAAAATTCGTCCAGAGATTCGGCGTCGAGGCGATGAAATTCGTCAACTCCAAGGCCCGGCGCCACCTCAACCTGCGTGGGATCAACGCGCGGGTCGTCGAGCCCGGCCGGGTCGCCGTCGGCGACGTCGCGCGCAAGCGATCGGTGTGAGGTACCCGCGCAAGCTGCTTCCGCCGGTCTACCTGCTGCTGACGCTGTTCGTGATGATCGCGCTGCACCGCAACTTCCCGCTCGCGAAGTTGATTTCGTCGCCTTACCGTTACGTGGGTATCGGGCCGATCGTTGCCGGTCTCGTCGTAACGATCACGGCGGCCGGCCTGTTTCGGAAGCTCGGCACGCCGCTAAAACCGTTCGAAGAATCGACCACGGTCGTCACCACCGGCATGTTCCGCCTCACCCGCAACCCGATGTATCTGGGAATGATCCTCCTCCTGATCGGGATCGCGATCATGACCGGCACGCTGGCCACCTTCCTGCCGATCCCGCTGTTTTTCGCGATCCTCCACTTCCGTTTCGTGTTGAACGAGGAACGCTTCATGGAAGATCTGTTCGGCGAGGAATACCTGGCCTACAAGCGCAGGGTGCGGCGCTGGATCTGATCGCCGATCACTCGAGCGCGGATTCGTTCCCGCAACCGTCCACCGCGGTCACGCGGTAGAAGAAGTCGTCACCGGCGAGCCCGGCACCCGTGTGGACGAATGTCTTGGTTTCGCTGCTCCCGATCGCGACGGCGTTTCCGTAGCCCGGCCCATCCAGCTTGTAGACGACGTAACGCGTTGCGGAGACCGGGTCGTCCGTCCAGTCGAGGAGGGCGTCGACCCCGCTGCGATCGAGGAGCACCGTGCCCACCGTCGTCAACGGCAGGGGGCAGCCGACGCAGCCCTGGCCGGCGTCGACGAGTCGGAAGTCGTCGACGCAGGCCTCGACCTTGGTTCCGGTGACGGGTTCCAGATCGCGCGCCGTGAAACGAAACTTCACTCGATCGTTCGTCGAGATCAGGCCGCCAAGCGGAATCGCGACCTCCACCCAGCCCGGCGGTTGTCCGGGAGGGACCTGTTCCAGCTCCATCCAACCGAGCCCGCCTTCGACCTCGATCAGGAAGGTGTCTTCG
>JBFFZZ010000270.1:0-4375 GCA_041568335.1 Candidatus Polarisedimenticolaceae bacterium
CGTAGGCGCCCTCGAGCAGCGCATCGGCCTCGACGGGGTCGACGTAGTACTCGAGGATCGTCGACATGATCTCGGCGAACTGGACGGTCTCGCGGTAGGAGCCGTCCTCGGCCACGACGCGAACCGCCAGGCCGCTTCCGAGGATCGCCAGGACCAGGATCACGGACGCGCTCATTAGGACGTAACGGCTTGATTTCATGGGCAAACCTCTCATTTTTCAAGCTACCGCGCAGGACAGCCGATCGCAAGGGTCATCTCAGCGCGGACGCAGCCAATCCTCCGGATCCACGGCTTTGCCGTTCAACCGCAACTCGAAATACAGCGACGGTCCGGAAAACGAGCCCGTTTCTCCGACGATACCGAGCCGCTGCCCCCGCGCCACGCGCTCCCCGTCTTCCGCCCAGGTCACCGCGGCATGGGCGTAGACCGAGTGCAGCCCGCCGCCGTGATCGACGATCGTGGTCAAACCGTACCCTCGAAGCCAACCCGAGAAGGCCACCTCGCCCTCGAACACCGCCCGGATGGGATCCCCGGCCGCGGCCAGGATGTCGATCCCCGGATGGGGGACCTTGGTCTTGAAGCGTGGGTGGATCACCGTGCCGAAGCCCGAACGCACCGCCCCGGCCGCGGGCCAATCGAGCAACCCCTGGAACTTGGTCATGTCGAGCGACGGATCCGCGGCAGCGGGTTCGAGTCCTTCGATCAATCCCGCCAGACCTTCGGAGGCGTCGCGCAACTCGGCGATCGCGGCCTCGCGACGCGAGGCATCGCGACGGATCTCGCCGAGCAGCTCCGACTGTCGCCGGCGCCCGGCATCGAGCCGCCGGTTCGTCGCCCGCGTCTCCCGGCGCGCGGCCTCGAGGGCGGAGCGTTGGCGCACCAGGCCGGCGCGCTCCGCGTCGACGCGTTCGGCGTCCCGCCGGTAACTGGAGATCACGGCTTCGTCACGCGCGCTCAGGAAGGAGGCGTAGCGCAAACCGCGCCAGTAGGTCTTGCGGTCGCGATCTCCGAGCCAGCGGCGCAGCATCTGACGGGTGCCGCCCTTGTACATCTCGCGCAACCGGAACGCGAGATAGACCCGGCGTTCGTCCTGCGCCGCGTCCAGCACCTCGAGCTCGCGCTCGTGCTCGTCGATGCGCTCACCCAGCCCATCGGCACGCAGGGACACCTCGCGCAATCGAGTCTGTCCCAGGCTGAGCTCCGCGGACAACCGCTCCAGCTCGTCGAGCACGCCGCCTTCGCGGTTCTCCAGCTGTTTCAGCTCGCGGTCGAGACGAGCGATCTCGTCACGCAGCGCGCGCAACCGGGCCTCGCGATTCTCTTGCGGGTAGGCGGCAAGGCACGCACCCAGCAACAGGACGGCACCGATCGCTGTTCGGGCAGGCGGCAAACGAACCTCGGTTCCTACAGCAGCGGTTCTCCGTCGAGGCCCTCGGGCAGCTCCAGACCGAGCGCCCGCATGATCGTCGGCATCATGTCGATCATCCGCGGCGCCGCGCTCGAGATCGGACGGTTCGAGAACAGGATCCCGGGCACGACCGAGGGATCGTTCGAGCAGTGATCGCCCGTCCAGGCCCGATCGTTGTCCTCGATCACACTTTGACCGAAACCGCCCAGCGTGGTCTGCCAGCTCACGCGATAACCGAGGCTGTTGGCGACGCGCAGGTCGGGGATCAGGTCCGCTCTGAAATCGCTGTACATTTCTTCGCGCTTCCAGACTTTGGTGACCGGTTTGGCGCCGTTTTCGTCGACGAGAGCCTCGAGACCGTCGATGATCTGCTGGCGAACCTCCTCGTACTCCGGTCCGGGATAGACAACCCCCTGCGCCTCGCGACCGACGAGGTTGATGTAGATGCCACCGAGTCCCATGGCGTAGGCCTTCGTTTTGGACCAGTCGTAGCCGCCCATCAGGTCACGCGTCTCGAACAGCTTCTTCAGCGTCGCCCGCTCGGTGGTCTGCCCCTTCAACGTCAACAGACCCTGTTCCTGAAGCCAGTTGTTGTAGTTGACTCCGCGCCGGTACGAGGAGAACCCGTGATCGGAACAGATCAGGAACAGCGTGTCCGGCCCGACGAGCTCGCGCGCGCGGCCGACGATGCGATCCATCCACTTGTAGGCCTGCAGCATCTCGTTCTCGTAGCGCGCGGCCTTCTGCGCGTCGTAGAACGGGTGCGTCGGATCGAGGTAGTTCCAGAGCATGTGTCCGATCCGGTCGGTGAAGTAGAAGATCTGCACGTAGAGGTCCGTATCGCCCTCCGCCAGCAGGCCCGCCATCATCTCTTCATAGCGTGCGACGGTGAACCGCATGTCCTCGAGGAACAGCTCCTCGTCGCCGACGCCCGACGGGAGCGACCAGGTGTCCAGCGACCAGCCCATCGTCTTGAACAGGCCGAAACGGTCGAGCAGCTCTTCCGAGTAGTCCGGCGGGTAGCTGAACGCGACCGGATGACAGTCGGGATGGAAGTGGATCGGCGACATGTAGAGTTGAAGCTCGGGCTCCAAGCTCAACAGCTTGAAGCGCACCATCCCACGCAACGGCTGCACGGTATCCACCAGCGCGTTGACCGGAAAATCGAGGATCACCCAATCGCTCCACTCCCCCGGCGTCAGCGTTCCGGTTTGACCGGACACGTCGAATCGCAGCGTCGTGCTGTCGACCTCGAGGGTCAGAGGGAGGTTGATCTGTTCCGCGACCCCGGCGGCGTCGAGCTCGATCCGCTTGGCTTCCTTGGCCGCGGAGGCCGCGGAGCGTTCCAGGCCCCGCGCCACGCGCTCGACCGGGTAGTGGTAGAAGGGGTAGTTCAGCGGGCCGTAGACCGTCGTCTCGATCGTCCCGCTGCGGGCCTCGAGCGTGACGTGCTCGAGACTGAAATCGTTGCCCACCGCGGGTGCGAAGGTCACGTCGGACGTGTAGAACGAAGGGGTGCCGAAACGGCCGCGCATGTCCGGGACACCGAGCCCGGACAGCATCTGACCGCGTCCGACGTTTTCCGCGGGGAACGTCGCGGGCACGCGGATGATCCGCACCTTCTTCCCGGCTTCCGCGGCGAGCTGCCAGAACGTGTTGCCCTGACGGTTGTTCGTCGCGTCGGGCACCTCGACCGGGAGGTATCCGGCGGCGACGTGGCCGGCACCCCAGCCGAGGCCGAGCGCCGCGACCAGCGGGATGGCGAGACGCAGGGGCCAGCGCTTGGAAACCAGGAACGACAGACCGAAGAGCACGACGAACGCCCCGAGTCCGACGAACAAGCCAAGATTGCGGCCGTTCTTCTCGCCCCACAGGAACGTACGCTTGCCCTCCTGGATCAGGCCCAACGATGGCAGGTAGCTGTTGGGGTCGCGCTTGAGGAAATCGAAAATCTCGGTCCGCCCGGGATCGATCCCGGTGGCGAACGACGACCACGACACCGGCGTCTGCGGCGGGTTGGTCGGCAACAGCGGGCTGTACGCGCCCTCCTCCCGCAGCTTCGCCAGATGCGGTAGCTCGCCCGCCGCCATGTACTGCTCGACGAGCCGCGCATCGGCGCCGTCGAACCCGATCACGACCACCGCGGGTGCGTCCGCGAACGCAAGCCCCGCGCCCATCGGTGTCAGTGCGGACAGCACCAGGAGTTTCTTGAACATCGCTTCGTCCTCGTTGCCTGCGATCGGAAACTCAGCCTAGCATCGGCCCCCCGCCGGTGCACCCGCTTCCGTGTTACCATCGCCTTTTTTCAAACCCGATCATGCTCGAGACAACCGGCGCCAACTTGCCGCACGCGGCCGAGGCCGAACGATCGGTCCTCGGCGCCGTGTTGCTGGACAACGGTCAGTTCGATCGCGCACGCGAGCTGCTGACCGGTCAACAGTTCTATTCCGAACGCCACCGCAAGATCTTCGACGCGCTCGAACATCTGTCCGAGGCCGGTTCCGCGCTCGATCTCGTCACGCTGAAGGACGAGCTCGAGCGCCAGAACACGTTGGAGGCGTGCGGCGGACCGGCCTATCTCGCCGCATTGATCGACGGCGTTCCACGTTCATCGAACGTCGAGCACTACGCACGCATCGTCCAAGAGAAAGCCCTGCTGCGTGAGTTGATCCGCACCACCCAGCAGATCCTCAGCTCCGCCGTCCAGGCCGACGAACCGACCGAGACGCTGCTGGACGAAGCGGAAAAGGCGATCTTCTCGGTTTCCGAGCAACGCCTCGGGAGCGGATTCATCCCGCTCAAGACCTCCGCCGAGGAGGCCTTCAAGCACATCGAAGAGCTGACCGAACGGCAAGAGCTGATCACCGGGGTCGCATCCGGATTCCCCCACCTCGATGAGAAGACGGCGGGGTTCCAACCGTCCGACCTGATCATCCTGGCCGCCCGTCCGTCGATGGGCAAGACGGC
>JBFFZZ010000271.1:0-4367 GCA_041568335.1 Candidatus Polarisedimenticolaceae bacterium
AGGTAGTCGCTTTCACCGCTGCGGAAGAGCCGACGGCTGATCGAAACGGTGCCCTGCTCGGCGCCTTGGAGCCCCTCCGCCTCGTCGAAACGAAGCGTCACCTCGGCCATCCCGAGAGGCTTCCGGCGTTTGCTGCCGCTGAAGATCACGTCGGCCATCTGCTTGCCGCGCAGGTGCTTGGGGCTCTGTTCGCCGAGGACCCAGTTGAGCGCATCGCCGATGTTGGACTTGCCGCACCCGTTGGGCCCCACGATGGCGGTGATCCCCTCCGGGAAAGTGACTTCCGTTTTGTCGCTGAAAGACTTGAAACCGGAGATCTTCAGGCTCGCCAATCTCATGGGTGGAAGCTCTCTCCGTCGACGGCCGGATACGGTTCCGGGCGAAAAGCGCCGCGATCATACCATTTCAAACCGCGGGCAACCATGACCGCCCCCAGATCTACCACCCCCTGGGCACCTCCGACCCCAGATCTTGGGGGCACCAGTTCAATCTGGACGGCCTCCGCGCCACGCGTACGTGGCACCGCGTCGCTCGTGTCGTGGGGACTTCATTGTAGTTGAAGGGCCGTCCGCTGTCGCGGGTCGCGCCGGGCCGAGCTAGCGGTCACGGCTCAGGATCAGCTCGGGCATGCCCGTCAGCGCGTCGTAGGCGCGGCCACGCTCGAACGTCTCCAGCTGACGGATCGCGCGCTCGGCGAAGCGACGGGCCCGGTGCCGGCTGCGTTCGATCGAGCCGTGCTCGTGCAGCAGGTCGGTCAGTCGAGCGATGGCCGCCGGATCCCCGTCCTCGATGGCCAATCGCGCCAGCTCGGTCGCCTCGACGGGGCCGCCCTCGAGCAGGTCCAGGACCGCCAGGGTCGCCTTGCCCTCCCGCAGATCGCTCGCGGCCGGTTTCCCCATGGTGATGGCGTCACCCGTGAAATCGAGCAGATCGTCGACCAGCTGGAACGCCATACCGAGGTCGGTCCCGTAACCCCTCAGCGCCGTGAGCCGGGTCTCGTCGACATCCGCGACCAGGCCGGCCAGCTCGCAACAGCAACCGAAAAGGGCTGCGGTCTTGCGTTCGACCAGATCGAGGTATTCGGATTCGGTGAGGTCGAGCCGGCCGACGTAACGTGTCTGCAGCATTTCGCCTTCGGTCATCCGTAGCGTGACCTCGGCGAGCCGTTCCATGACCGCGAGGCTACCGACGCCGAGGGCCATGTCCATCGCCTTGGCGAAGAGGTAATCTCCGAAGAGGACGGTCGTCGAGTTGCCCCAGCGTCGATTGGCCGAGGTGCGACCGCGCCGTGTCGTCGCGCCGTCGATGATGTCGTCGTGGATCAGGGTGGCGGTGTGGATGAACTCCAGCACCGTGGCCAACCGGACGTGCTGCTCTCCGCGGTAGCCGCACAACTGGGCGGTGAGCAGGTGCAACGTCGGTCGTACCCGCTTTCCGCCGCTGGCCGCGACGAAATCGCCGATCTCTTCGACGATCTTGACCGGCGAGGCCAAATTGTCGCGGAACATCCCCTCGACTCGAACGAGGTCGTCGGCGATCAGTCCGGCGATCTTGTCGGGGGTCAGGACGGAGCTCGCGGCCGCCTGCTCCCGTATCGATCCGATCGACTCGCTCAAGCTAACCTCGCCGGACCCGCGTCCGCGGGCGGTCTTGGCCTCAGGAACCCGGACTCTATCACCGCGCCCGCGCCCGCATCAACATACCGGGAGGCCTCTCGGCGACTCTCCGTAGAGCGATCTGCGGCTCAGTTCGTCGGCGGCTTGAACGCGAAAAGATCCGCCGGAACACCCTTGTTTCTTCGGACCCGCGGGAACCGGTAGAGCATTCGGTTGCCACTCGCGTCCAGCACCTCGATGGCTTCGAGACCGGACCCGTCGGAGGGCAGCGTCAGGATCAGCTCGGTGAGCGCATCGTCCTCGACGAGCGGAGTCAGCCGCAAGCGCGACTGCCCGTGGCGAACCGGCTCGAGATCGATCCCGGCGACGAACAGGTCGCGCAGCGGACGCTCCCCGGTCAGCAGGACCATCAACAGGTTGTTTTGCTCGTCCAGCATGCCGTATTCGACGTGTTCGTCGGCCTCGACCCACAACAGCGTCTGCACGCCGTTGACCAAGGCGACCTTGGTTTCCGGCCGGGTGTAGTCGAAGCGCAGCTGACCCGGTCGGCGGAGGTACCAGCGGCCGCTTTCCTCGATCCCGGTGCCCATCGCGCCGGAAAGAAGCTCCTGCTCGAACTTGCCGCTGAGATCGCGGGTCCCGTCGAGCCAGCGCTGGAACCCGGCCAGCAGGTCGTCGGCCTCGCCGGCCCCTGCCTGGGTCACCGCCAGCGACACGAAGAATAGAATGGATGCTAGGCTAGATCTTTTGCGCATGTCGAGGCGACCATGATCCCCGTTCGATCGATGTTTCGCAACCTGACCGCGGCGGCGGCGCTGTTTGCCGTCTTGTTTCTTTTTTCACCGGCGGAGGCCGCCGGGATCGACGAAGCCGTTCGGCTCTACGACGCCGGACGCTACGCGGAAGCGAAGCCGCTCCTCGAGAAGATCGTTGCCGCAGGAAACGCCGACGGGATCACCCACTACCGTCTTTATTTTTGCCAGCGCACCGGCGGCGACCCCGGACACCGCGAGACACTCGAGACCGCCCGGCGGCTCCTCGAGAAAGAGGTCGCCTCTGCCGGCGGATTCGAAGCCGCGTTCTACCTCTCCAACACCTACGCCAACCTCGGGCTGACCTCCGAGGTCCCGCGTCTGTCCGCCGCGGTCACCGGACGATTCGAGGCCGGAGAGATCGAGGCGCCGACCACGCCGGTGGAGCAGTTCCGGCTCGGCAAGCTCTACGCCGACCAGCCGAACGATCGGGTGGCGACGCCGTGGTTCGAGAAGGCTCTCGACGGCTTCGAGGCGTCCGGCGACGCAACCCACCGTCCGTACCTCGAATGGGGCGCCCGCTGGCTGGCGCAGCGGGCGATGAGCGAGGAGCGCTACGAAGCGGCAGCCAGGCAACTCCGACGGTTGACCTCGACGGAAAACGCCGCCTTGGAGGATCTGGAACGCCTCGCGCGTGCCAGCCTGTTGATCGGGGATTACACGCAGGCCCAGAAGGCATGGAACCGGGCGGTCGTGAAGAACCCGATCAACGCCGACCCCTACCGCTACGGTTCGGCGCTCGCGCAACTCTGTCGCGGCACCGCGGAGATCCCGATCTCGCCCGATGGGGAGCGCGGCTGGAACGAGCTGAGCGACGACGAGCTGGCGAAGGTCCTGTCGGATCAAGCGCAGGTCGTCCGCACCGCCAAGACAGAGGCGGCCGCGATCGAGAAGCTGACCCGCGAACAAAGGACGACGTTCAACACCCGCATCCTGACCGCCCGGCCGCTATTCGTCGGAGCCGCGCTGGAATCGGTGCGGCGCGGCATCAACCTTCGCGAGTCGGCCTTTTTCGGCGGTTACGCCCCGCTGATCTTCCACGCCAGGGAGTGGCGCCTTCCCGACCCACCTCGCCGGACAAAGCGCGGCAACTATCGCGAGCTCCTGACCAAGGGGAAGAAAGACTAGAGCCAGTCGGCGAGGTAGCCGATCCCGGGGAGCTTGAAACGCTCGCCCTCGAGTCCGCGGACGATACACACCAGCGCGCCGAGGAGCGCACCCAGCAGGATCAACCCGTTGGCCGCCCAGAAGATATCGCGGACCGGCGCGATGAACTGACTCATCAACGAGTGGATCGGTTTGAAGACCAGGTGCACCGCGACGACCGCGGCCGCCAGCAACAAGCCCTGCCGCGCGTGCCACTTGACCAGTTCGCGCCGGCTGGCGATCAGCGACACCAGGGCCAGCGGTCCGAGATAACCGAACACCAGAAGTACGCGATCCTGGTCGGTCAGTTCCGGGCCCAGCGAGTCGGCTTCCATGGGCTCCTTGTATCCCGTCGTGACCCAACCGTCAAGCCAACGTGGTTTGAAGAATGCGGCTAGCGCGAATTCAAGAGCTGGTGTCGTCGGCTTAGAATCGTTCGAGAGAGTTTGGAGGCCGATCGGGCGATCGAGATTGCGTGAGTTGCACGCAATGCTCACCGATGATCCAAGGTTTAGAGGGCTTTTAGCCGTTGTTCGGGCAGACCCGTGCCTGGAAGATCCGTTCGGCCAGGACATCGGGCCAGGTCCAGGGCCGCGAGGTGAGCCCAACGCGCATTGCCGGTGTGATCGGCCGTGGTCGTCTTTCGGACACTCGCTTGATGAAGTTGCGCCACAGCGCGAACAGCGTGGTTCTGCCGATCACGTTGGCACTCTTGCGACCGAACGCGATCGTCTCGCGGCGATGGTGCGACTGGCTGTGACGCAACAGCTTGTGCAATAGGTCGACCGGAAAC
>JBFFZZ010000272.1:0-4348 GCA_041568335.1 Candidatus Polarisedimenticolaceae bacterium
ACGACGACGGCGGTGTCGGCCTGTTCGCGATTCTCGGCGGACAGTCCTCGCTGAACCTTGACACCTTCATGAACCGCTCGGGCACCACGGACGGTACCGACCCGACCAAGAACGCGCCGATCGTGCTTCAGCCGATCCCGGGTCCCGTGATCAATTCCTCGAACCGTGACGGCACGACCTTCGACGTGACCCTCAACATCGGTATCGGTTCCGCCGGGGCCGCCGACTACACCCAGGACGGTTGCAACTGCGCACCGACGGGCTACAAGATCCTCCAGACGATCGTTCCGCGGGGCGGCATGCCGCCGCAATCCCGTGACGTCGGAGCCTGGGCAGAGCTCACGCTGGCGGATGACAGCCCGCAGCCTGCGGGGGGGACCGATCCCGCGCTCGCCGTCGATGTGAAGTCGGCGTGCGGCGGAACCAACAACGACGTCTACCTGACCACGCAGCTCATTTTCGACAGTGGCTTCTCGACGTCCGTGGTCTCGTCCAACAGCACGCGCATGGAGTGCGGCCCGAGCCTGGCGACGCCTGGCGACAGCAAGCCTCGCCCGGATCGTCCGACGCGTCCTGACCGTCCTCGCGGCGGCAAGAAGCGCTAAGACCCTCCCTGTCGTTATCTGAGGCTCTGCAGGGGCCGCAGGACCTTCATCGGTCCTGCGGCCCCTTTTGTTTTGGGAAGCATCCGTTGGCCGTCCCCGTGGACCGCGGCTATACTCCACGCGGGAACCCCGAGCACTGGACGGACGGATGAAAACACTGCGATTGGTGCTGTTTGCGTGCGTTGCGGCGGCCGCATCGGTGTCTCCGGCAGCGGCGGCCTGCATGAGCTCGCATCCGATCCGCAGCGCCGCCGGGACCGATCCGGCCGACCGTAGCTTCATCTGGTCGTCCACGGTGTTCGCGCCGTTCTACTTTCCGACCTACGCACCGCTCGCTTACGTGCCGCCGATCACGTCCCAGCTTCAGGCGTCGTTTTGGGTTTCCGGGCTGGGCGATCCGGCCTACGGAGCCGGACAGGACAACGGATCCAGGAGCCTTGCCGCCGATGGCGATCTTGCGTTCGTGCACGACACCTCGCCGTTCGATATCTATTTCGCCGCGGAGCTCGACAGCGACTGGAGCTCCAGCGGTGTCGACGGGTGCCCTGCGAGCGGCGGTTGCACCTGTCTGTTGCTCAGCGACGTGGATTCGCAGCAACGAAACGGGCTCTTCGCGCTCGTCGGCGCCGCCAACGATCCGGTCGGGGGCACGTTCTTCAACCTCACCGGGAGCGACCCGCTGGGCAACGGTGAGCCGATCGTGCTGCAGGAGGTCCCGCGTCCGGTCGTCACGGACGTCCAACGCCCGCAGGCGGACACGGTGGAGATCACGGTCACCGTACCGGGGCGGGCACGCGGGGTCTACGAAGCCGCCAGCGGCGCGGGATGCGCCTGCGGCCCGACGGAGTACCTGATCCGCCGGCAGATCGTTCCTCGCGACTCGCCGGCCCCGACCGGCCGTGCACCCGGCTCCTGGCCGGTGGCCCCGTTGGCGGGCGGGGGTGGCCAGACGGCGACTCCCGTCAATGGGTCGGTGACCGTCGAGGCGACCTGCGCCGGCGGGGATGCCGACGTCTATCTCGTCACGGAGCTGTTCTTCGACAGCGGATTCTCCACCGCGTTCGTCTCGGGAAACAGCATCCCCGTCGAGTGCGGCGGCAACCTTTCGGGTGAGTTCCTGCTGGACGTGCGTAATTTGTTCCAGCAGCCCCGGCCCCGGGGAAAGAACCGCTGAGCCCTCTTGAACGCCGCTCATCCGGGCCCGGTAGTATCCTCGAAGGCCTGAGGGCCGTTGCTGACGGAGGGTTGCCGCATTGGATTCGTCCTACGCCGGGCGCCGCGTTCTGATCACCGGAGGGATCGGCTTCATCGGGAGCAACCTCGCGATCCGTCTCGTCGAGCTCGGGGCGAAGGTCCTGCTGGTGGATTCGATGTTGCCCGCCTACGGCGCCGACCTCGCGAACATCGATCCCGTACGCGAGCAGGTCCGCGTCAACTACTCCGACATCCGGGACAGTCACAGCCTGGCCTACCTGGTGCAGGACGAGGACGTCATCTTCAGTCTCGCCGGACAGGTAAGCCATCAGGAGAGCATGCAGGACCCGATGACCGATCTGGAGATCAACTGCGCCGCGCAGCTCTCGCTGCTGGAGTGCTGCCGGAAACACAACCCCGGCGTGCGTATCGTGTTCGCCAGCACCCGCCAGCTCTACGGCCGTCCGCAGAGTCTTCCGGTGACGGAGGAGCACCCGCTCGAGCCCGTCGATGTCAACGGGATCAACAACCTGGCCGCCGAGATGTACTACTCGCTCTACCATCAGGTCTACGGCATCCCGACGGTCCGCCTGCGGCTGACCAACACGTTCGGACCGAGGATGGATCTGTCCAGCCCCAACAAGGGCTTCGCGGGTGTGTTCATCCGGCAGGCGCTCGCCGGCGAGACCCTTCGCGTCTTCGGGGACGGTCGGCAGCGGAGGGACTTCAACCACGTCCAGGACGTGGTGGACGCGTTGTTGCGGGCCGGTGACCAGGATGGCGTGGTCGGCCGTGTCTTCAACCTCGGCCATCCCGAGCCTCACAGCCTGAACGAATTCGTCGAGGCCCTGGCGAAGCTGACGGGATGCCGCTACGAGCATGTCCCGTTCCCTCCCGATGCCGAGATCATCGACATCGGAGACTACTACGGTGATTTCAGTCGTTTCGCTGAGACCTCCGGTTGGAACCCGACGATCGGCCTCGAGCGGGGCCTGGAGGACACGATCGAGTGGTTCCGCTCGCGGAACAAGGGATGATCCCGTTCTTCGACTATCGACCCGAGCACGCTCGACACGCGGAGGGGATTCAACGCGCCGTGAACCGCGTGCTGGGATCCGGGCGGCTGATCCTGGGACCCGAGGTCGAGTCCTTCGAGGAGGAGTTCGCGTCGTTCATGGGCGCGGCGGGCGCGGTGGGCGTCGCGTCCGGGACCGATGCGATCGAGCTGGCGTTGCGTTCGCTCGGGGTCGGTGTGGGGTCGGAGGTGATCACGGTGGCCAACGCGGGCGTGCCGCCGGTGGCGGCGATCCGGGCGACAGGGGCGCGCCCGGTGCTCGTCGAGATCGATCCGGACACCCTGAGCATCGATCCGCGGGCGGTCGTGGCGGCGATCGGGCCGCGAACGGCCTGTCTGCTGGTCGTGCACCTTTACGGCCATCCCGCCGATCTCGACGCGTTGATCGACGTGGCCGCTGCCGCGGGTGTACCGGTCGTGGAGGATTGCGCCCAGGCCCACGCGGCGCGTTGGCGCGGCAGCCCCGTCGGGACGTTCGGCACACTGGGTTGTTTTTCCTTCTACCCGACGAAGAACCTCGGAGCCTACGGCGATGGCGGGATGATCATCGGCGATGACCCGGCACTGCTGGCGCGTCTCCGCAGCGAGCGCGTGTACGGGTGGCGCGAGGGAACGCGCATCTCCGAGACCGCGGGGCGCAACAGCCGCCTCGACGAGATTCAAGCGGCCATGCTTCGTGTCAAGCTTCCGCACCTCGAGGCGATCAACGCCGAGCGTCGCGCGCTCGCCGCTCGCTATGCGGAACGGCTCAACGGCGCGCCGGGGTGTCCGGTCGCCTCACGGCCGGGGAGCGAACCCGTGTTCCACCTGTACGTCGTTCGCTGTGACGACCGCGAACGTTGGTCGGCGGCGCTCGATCGCGCGCGGATCGGGTACGGGATTCACTACGGGGATCCTGTCCACACCATGCCCGCGTTCGACGATCTCGCTTTGCGACGCGGCGCGTTGCCCCGTACCGAGAAGGCCTGTGACTCGGTGATCTCGTTACCGTTGTATCCCGGTATCGACGAAGAGGTTTTCGAACGGTTGCCCGAGGCGCTCGACGGGCTCTAGCGGCCCGCCCGGAGGTTTCTCTAAGTGTCTGGAAAGACTAGAGTTGTCGAGTTCAACACCGCGCGGACCGTGGGCCGGGAGCTGGACTACGTGCGCGACGCGATCGACGCGATGCACATCTCAGGCGAGGGACCCTTCGCGCATCGCTGTGCGGGACTGCTGCAACGCGAGCTGGGTGTCGGGGCGGCGGTGATGACCGCCTCCTGCACCGCGGCCCTCGAGATGGCCGCGTTGCTGCTCGACGCACGACCCGGCGACGAAGTGATCCTCCCGGCCTATACGTTCGTTTCAACGGCGAACGCGTTTGCTCTTCGCGGGATCCGTCCGGTCTTCGCCGATGTCCGCGACGATACCCTCAACATCGACGAGACGTTACTCCCCGAGCTGATCGGCGATCGGACGCGGGCGATCGTCGTTGTAC
>JBFFZZ010000273.1:0-4341 GCA_041568335.1 Candidatus Polarisedimenticolaceae bacterium
CGCTCGCGCGGCCATTCGGCGGACACGTCGAACTCGATGACGGGGATGTCGGTGGACTGGAAGCGCCGGATGTCGATCCGCTCGAGGTCGTCGGGTAGCAAATGCCGCACGCGGTCGACACGATCGCGGACGTCGACCGCGGCCATCTCCATGTCCGTGCCTTCGAGGAACCGGACACTCACCCGACCCTGGTCGGATGACGCGGTCGCCGACAGCGTGTCGATCCCGTTGATCGTGCTCAGCGAGTCCTCCAGCGGGCGCACGATCAACCGCTCGACTTCTTCGGGCGAGGACGAGGGGTAGGGCGCGACGACGGAGATGTTGTTCGATGAAAACTCGGGCAGGAACTCCAGCGGTAGCCGGCCGAGGCTCATCACCCCCAGCACGACCACGCCGATCACGGCCATCGTCATGGTGACGCGCCGGTGCACGGCGAAATGCACCAGCGGGTTGGTCGTCGGTTCGTTCCGTCGGTTCTCTTCCATGGTTGTCGTCTGGAGCCCAGGCCCCCGTTCGGACCGGTCCTCTTCTTTTACCAGTTTAGTCTACGGTCTCTTGGCCCGGTTCAAGGGGCCTTAGCGAGCTCGACCCTAGTCTTGAGCAGGAAAACGAAGCGATCGATGAAGAACTCGTCCTCCATCCGGCCGTTCCAGTCGCCGCTCGACCGCGCGCCATAGGGGCCGGCCGCGGACGGCTCGAAGGCCGAGGGCGAACCACGGTTGGTCTCCCGCATCGCGCGCTCGTCGGCCAACTCCTCGATCCGCGGATTCTCGATCAGCAGCTTGAACTTGTCGCCCGGGAACAACCCCGGCGCCCACGGGTGCCCCGCACCTTCGGTCAACGGGACCTTGAGCTCGTAAACGAACGAGCGACGGTGGGATACCCGGGCCTCCAGCCCCGCGTCCCCGCCGGCCGAAACGACCACCAGATCGCGCTGGCCGGGGACCTCCAGCCCGATCGCATCGGTGCTCGCGGGCGCCCGGTCCCGCTCGCCGCGGCGCGCGCCCGTGCGCGGCCCGCTTTGCCCGGTCGGCCTCGGGAAGTGCACGACGAATACGCCGCTGTTCTTGCCCTCGATCTTCAACCGGAGTCCGTCCGTCGCGAACTGGTTCGACAGCTCCGGGCTCTGGGAGTAGAGGCAGAAGTAGAGGTTCGACTCGTCGTTGAAGACCCCGACGAACGCGTCGACCGAGCTGAAGTAAACCAGAGCATCGCGCCACTCGTCGAGCTCTCCGTCGATCGAGATGTCGCGATCGAGCCAGCCGGAAACCAGCTTACCCTTGGCGCCGACAGGCGTCCCCAGGACCACGACAAGCAGCATCGCGGCGACCGGCCAACCCCATGTCCGGCAATTGCGTTCGAGCATTCGTTCACTGTAACCGCAGTTCGGCCGGGACGCCGGAAACGATTCGTCGACCGGGCCGACTTTACAGTTTTTTACGATTTGCCCGGCGGATCAGGCTTCTTCGGCGACGGCGATCGGCGGATCGACCCAGCGGCCCCGTTCCTTGATCAGCTCGACGAGCCGTTCGTCGGCTTCGGCCGTCGGGATGTCCCGGGCCACCATCTCCTTGCCGACGAACAGCGCGATCTTGTCTTCGCCCCAGCCGACATAGCCGAAATCGGCGTCGGCCATCTCCCCGGGGCCGTTCACGACGCAGCCCATGACGGCGATCTTCAGCCCCTTGAGGTGCGATGTTCGATGCTTGATCCGCGCGGTCGTCTCCTCGAGGTCGAACAGCGTGCGCCCGCAGGAAGGACAGGAGATGAACTCCGTCCTGGTGATCCGCACCCGCGCGGCCTGCAGGATGCCGAACGCGACGCGACGTGCCTCGGTGGAATCGTCCAGCTCGATCTGGATGGCGTCGCCGATCCCGTCGCACAACAGGCCACCGAGCGCCGCCGCCGGGTCGAGCAGCGGATCCGCGCCACGCTCGCCCGGTCGGTCGAGCAGCACGATGGGGCAATCGAGCCCCGCTCCCTCGACCCGTGCGGCGAGCAACCGGGAGGCATGCAAGACGGAACGATCCCGCACCGGGGTCAGGGTCACGGCGCAACGTCCCTCCGCGATCCGCGCCAGGCCGACCGCATGGTCGACGGCGTCTTCCGCGTCCCGCCCGGACGCCTCGATCAGGATCGCCGTGGAGGTCGCCGCGGCGGCTTCGACCAGCGCCGTCCAGCCGTCGATCGACGAACCCGCTCGGGTCACGACGTGCAACCGGTGCGCAGCCGCGCACCAGCGGCGGAGCTCGGCGGGATCGAATCCGAGCAGCTCGCCCGCTTCGAGGCGCGCCGACAGCGCAACCCGGGGTGCGACCAGCTCCATCGATCGCCGCAGACTCTCCAGCGCGTCGATCTCCGATCGGGTGGCGATCACCGAAACGATCTCGGCGCGGGTTTCCGCCGGGACACGAACGCCGCATTGCGCGTCAAGCTCCTTGCGTAACGCCTCCGGCTCGTCGAGCGGTGTTCGGAGGGCGACCTCGACCGCGACCGTTTCGCCGCCGCCGATGCGCTGCGTGCCGACCGGCAAGACGCAGGTCGTTCTTCGTTCGTAGCGATGCGGATCGCGCCGCTCTTCCACGGGCGTCCGCAAGGCCGTGGGCTCCGGTAGCTTCGTTTCGTGCCAGATGTTGTAGCGTGACGCAAGGGCGCGGGCGACGGGGATCTCGGCGACCGGGTCCTCGGTCAGCGAGACGCGAATGGTGTCGCCGATGCCCTCGTCCAGGAGAGCGCCGATTCCCAGCGCCGACTTGATGCGGCCGTCCTCGCCGTCGCCGGCCTCCGTGACCCCGAGGTGGAAGGGGTAGTCCATCGATTCCTCGGCCATGCGTCGCGCGAGCAGGCGATACACCTGTTGCACGACGACGGGGTTGGACGACTTCATCGACAGCACCAGGTCGTGGTAGCTCTCCGTGCGGCAAATCCGGACGAATTCCAGCGCGGATTCCACCATCCCCTCCGGCGTGTCGCCGTAACGGTTCATGATGCGATCCGACAACGAGCCGTGGTTGGTGCCGATCCGCATGCTCACGCCGAGCTCCTTGGCCCGCCGCACCAGCGGCGTGAACACCTCCGCGATACGGTCGAGCTCCGCGCGATACTCGGCGTCGCTGTACTCGCGGACGTTGAACTTCTTCTTGTCGGCGTAGTTACCGGGGTTGATGCGCACCTTGTCCACGTGCTCCACCGCCTTCATCGCGGCACGCGGAGTGAAGTGGATGTCGGCGACCAGGGGGACGCGCACCTTGCGTTGCGCCAGGGCCTCGCGGATGGCCGGGAGATTCTCCGCGTCCGCGTTGGTCGGCACGGTCAAACGAACGATCTCGCACCCGGCGTCGACGAGCCGTTCGATCTGGTCGACGGTCGCGGCGGTATCTCGCGTCGAGGGCGTGGTCATCGACTGAACCCGGATCGGGTGGTCGCTCCCGATTTCCACATCACCGATTCGCACGGTCCGCGCGACTCGGCGGCGGTAGGCAAGGCCGTCGTAAGTCCAAGCAACCATGAGGGTTCTCCGCCGGCCGGTGAGGCTCGAGCCCATTCTAGCAGCGTTCGGGGATGGTGCCTCGTCGCGGTTCTTGCGGAAACTCGATGGCGGCGGCACGATTCAGGTCGCAGTTTACCAAGGACGTCTGAACCCCTGGAGCCTCCATGAGCCGCCCCCGCCAACTCGCCCTCGCCCTGACCACCGTCGGCGCGGGTTATTGCCTCTATCTCCTCGCTGGATTCCTGTGGATCATGGCCGACAACGGCCTACCTTGGGATGGCTCGGCGCCGCGGGAGCACTACCTGGCGGTCGGGGAGGCTTACAGCCGGGGCTTCGTCGTAGGCTTCTTCTTTTGTTTTTGCCTGGCGATCATCGCGTTCGTGATCGGTAGCTGGTATGAAAAGTCCGTCAGAACCAAGCGGGCCCGTGCGGAAGTGCCCGCATAGCCCGACCCGCTCTCAGACGACCCCCAGCGCCAGTCCCAGTCCGACCAGCACCAGCAGCGCGGCGACCCAGCGACGCACACGTTGAAGCGTGACCTTTCGAATCAGACGCACGCCGATCCAGGCACCGGCAAACGCCGAGACCATCGCCGCCGCCAGCAGACCGCCCACCGGCCGGTCGTCCGACGCGGCGATCAACGGTCCGAGGAAGGCGAAACCGTAGACGCCGATCCGGGCCACGTCGACCATCACGGCGCACCAGATGCCGGTCGCGATAAACGCCCGTTTGTCGAGTCCGCTGCCGATCAGGTAGGCCGAGCGCAGCGCTCCCTGGTGACCCGACAACCCACCGAAGAAACCGGACAGCACCCCGCCCCAGCCCATCCCGAGGCGGCGGATCCACCCCGA
>JBFFZZ010000274.1:0-4263 GCA_041568335.1 Candidatus Polarisedimenticolaceae bacterium
AGGCCGCGGTACGCCGCCATCATGCGAAAGTCGGTGGATTCGTGATCCTCGGACCACTCCGGCAGGAAGGCCTTCGCCCACGCGTCGATGTACATGCGCTCGCGGTCGGTCACGCCGTCCCGGCGCTCCACGGCCTGACGGAGGAACTCCCACTGCCGATCGCGGGACGACCGCGCCAGGCCCCAGTAGGCCATCGCGTTGTCCGGGTCGAGCTTCAGACACCAGCGAAACGCCCGCTCGGCTTCGAAGTACCAGTAGTTGTGCAGCAGCGTGTTGCCCTGATCGAACCACTCCTGCACCTCGGGGTCGGAGTGCGTGATCGGGAAGTGAGTCTTCCCGATGCCCTTCATCCTCCACGGTTTGGAGCGCGGACCTTCGTCGAACGCCTCGCCGTGCTGGGAATGACCGAGACGCGAGAGGTCGTCCTGCGCGACCTCGATGGTGGCTTCGTCGGCAAGCGCGCCGCCGGCGATGAGGATCGAGAGGAGCAGGGCCGTGCCGAGGCCCGTCGAGAACGGTGAGCGCATGTTCGATCTCCTACGGGGGTCGGGACGGATTCTACCTGGGTTCGAGAAGCGCCCGCACCGTCGCATCGAGCTCGCCGGGGCGGACGTAGGCTTGGCGGACCCGACCTTCTCGGTCGATCAGAACGAAGCGTGGTGTGCCCCGGACGCCGTAACTCCGGGCAAGCGGCGATGCCTTGCCTAGCCCGTCGCAAATCTGCGGCCAGGAGAGGCCGAACTCGGCGACGGCGCGCCGCGCCGCCTTGCTGTCCTCGTCGAGCGAGATGCCGACGATCTCGAAGTCGGTGCCGCCGAGCTCGTCATAGAGCGCGGTTAGTCCGGGCATCGCATCGATGCAACTCTCACACCACGAAGCCCAGAACTGGAGGAGCACGACCTTGCCGCGGAGATCCTCGAGATCGACTCTCGTCCGGCGAAGCGTCTCCGCCGACAGGGCCGGAGCCGGGAAACCGCGCTCGATCTCCGCGCTTGCCGCCCACGATGGCGCGAGAGCCCCGATCATGAAGCTCGCCAGCAAGACGTGGACGGTGCGTCGCCGATTCGTCACCTCGTGATTCTAGCGTCCCGTCGGGTCACGGGCGAGTGCGCATCGCCGGCACCAGGATCACGTTGGCGGCGAACCGACCGCCGAGCAGCGCGACGGCCGCCGCGACGGCGCCGACCACGTCGAAGCGCAGGATCAGCAGCGCGAGGATCAACGCGATCCCGCCGATCTCCGCCAGCGTCGCCCCGGTGATCGGTCGCGTCACGCGCGCGTGCATCAGCAGCGCGCGTTGCAGCGACAACAGCACCGACAACGCGGGAATCGGGATCAGGATCCAGGATGGGAGGAGCGCGAAGCGGTAAAGTTCTTCGGTCAAGCCCGACACGGTTTGAAACCAGACACCCGCCAGCGGGGTGGCGACGATCAGCGCCAGCCCGAGGCTGGCGGAACCGCCGAGCAGCGCGGCGAAACGGAGCACGGGACCGCGGTTCTCCTTGCTGCGATCGAGCATCGCGATGGCCACTTCCTGGTAGGCCAGGCCGAAGCTCCGAAAGACGAACACGAGCGAGGTGATCACCGGAAGGACGGCGAGCGATTCCAACGAGCGCGGCGCGTGACCCATGAAGAACGTCACCATCGGGTGCGCCGCGAGCGCAACCACCGAGGTCCAGGCGAGCGGGACGTAGAACTTCCAGATGTCCCCGTAGGTCACGTCGGTGCCCTCGGCCGGATCGGCGGCCCGGAGCCGCCGCACCTCGCCACGCGCCATGAACCGCGCGGCGACCGCTTCGGCGAGAACCCCGGCCGACAAGGCCGCGGCGCCGATCCACGCGCCATGGAGGTCGGCCCAGAAGAACAGCGAGAAGGCGGTCACGCTCATCGTGGCCAGCCGCACCGTCGTGCCGTAGGCGACCTTGCGGGGCGAGCCGGCACGGATCAGCAGACCCTGGTGGAACCGCCGGTAGCCGATCGCGGCCGGCCAGGGGAGCAGGATCAACAACGCGCCATGGGTCAGCTCCGCAACCCGCGGATCGAGACCGATCCAGCCCTCGAAAACGCGCGCGAAGGCCGGTGTCAGCACGAGCAGCGCCAGCGCCGTGGTCGTGATCAGGTTGAGCGCCTGGGTGAACCGCCGCAGCCGCACGAACGACACGCGCCCGTCCACCAGCGCGGTCGAGGCGCCGAGCATCATGATCACCGGCGCCTCGATGATCACGGCGACCGCGAACGCGACACCGTGGGCGGCGAGGTTGTAGACCGGCTCGGCGAGACGGGCGATCAGCGCCGCGAGGAACGGACCCTCGAACGCCATCATCAGCCAGGTCGAAGCCAGCGGAAGCCAGAAGCGGAGCAGGTCTCTCTGACGCAGGCGTGGCGGGTCTACGGTTTCGTGCAAATGAACTCGGCTCGGGCGATCACCCGGTCATCGGTGTCACGGGCTTCGACGCTCCAGCGGCCCTGCTTCCAGAGCGTCTTGGTGCTGTAGGTTCGCCAGTCCGGGCTGCGCACACCCATCGTTCGTGTCTGGATGACGCGTCCCTCGTGCAGCCAGACGTGCCGTAGCGAGCGGCCTCGACCGTCGACCACGCGGGTGAAGAAAACGGCGGTCGCGCCCGCGCTGAAGCGATCCGTCTCGCCGACCAGCTGCAGATCGACGACTCGGGTGCCGACACCCGACTCCGTGATACGCATGCCGGCAGCCACCGCCGCCGGTGGGGCAGCGTCGACGCTCGGCTCGACGACCGGTCCGGCCGGTCGCGACGGCTCGGGCGTCGAGGTGGACAGGCGTTCCATCGGGGCGTGATCGGGCCGCAACGCGATGACGGCGAGCGCCAGGAGCACGATCCCGACCGCTGCGGCGACCAGGATCCGCCGGTCGAAGCCGACTCGCGATCGCGGCTCGATCCTCTCCAACGCGGCGGCCGTCTCGGGCTGCTCGTGTATCTTCTCCGGTGGCGGAGGCGAGGGCTCCCGCTCCAGGGCCGGCTCGGCTTGCGGTTCGGTCGGGGGCGGTGAGGGCTGTTTCCGCGGCGGCGGCTCGTAACGGACGCGCCGCGGCCGTCGCCGTTCTCCGCGCGGTTTCGAAGCGGTCGTCCGCGCCTGGCGGCGGCGCTCCTTCTCGAACTCCTCGATCATCGATTCCGGATCGAAGCCGAGCAAGTCCGCGTAGGCCCGGATGTACAGCTTGGCGAAGCCGCGGGGACCGGGCAGCGCGTCGAAGTCGTTGTTCTCCAGCGCCTCGAGATAGCGCAGCCCGATGTGCGTGCGCGCGGAGACCTCCTGGATCGGTGTGTTTCGGCTCTCGCGTTCGTGTCGCAGCCGGTGGCCGAACGTGGGCATCCAGGGCATCCTGCCACAGAAACGCGGCGATTCGTAAGCCTTGCACGAAACGATTCCCCCGGACCCGCATCGGATCCGGGGGAATCGAGCGAGAGGTTCGGCTCGCTTCAGGTCGGGTGGTTCAGTTCAAACGGCGCAGCTCGACACGCCGGTTCTTCGCTCGTCCCGCGCTGCTGGCGTTGTCCGCGATGGGCTGAGCCTCTCCGTAGCCCTTCGCTTGCAACCTGCCCACATCGACACCGGCAGCGCCCAGGTGTTTGACGACCGACTCGGCACGGCGCTGCGATAGATCACGGTTGTACCGCTCCGAACCGACGGAATCGGTGTGGCCGGCCACTTCCAGCCGGACATCGGCGAAGGAGTGGATCAGCGCGGCGGCGATGCGATCGAGCGTCCTCTTGGATTCCGTGGTGAGCGCGGCCGAGTTGAACTCGAACAGCACGTTGTCGAGCACCAGAACTTTTTGTTCCTCCTTGAAGAGCACGGCACAGCCCTTGGCGTCGACCTTCGTGCCGGGGGCCGTGTCGGGGCAGCGATCGATCCCGTCGAAGACACCGTCGCCGTCGCCGTCTTTGGGGCACCCGCGTGCGTCGACCTGCGCACCCTTCGGCGTGTCGGGGCAGCGATCGATCCCGTCGAAGACGCCGTCGCCGTCGCTGTCCTTCGGGCAGCCCTGGGTGTCGACCTGCGCGCCCTTCGGCGTATCGGGGCAGCGATCGATCCCGTCGAGGACGCCGTCACCGTCGCTGTCTTTCGGGCAGCCCTTGGCGTCGACCTTGGCGCCCCGGGGTGTTCCGGGACACGCATCCGGGCCGTCGAAGACACCGTCGCCGTCGCTGTCCTTCGAACAGCCTCGGTCGTCCACTTTGTGCCCCGGCGGCGTGTCGGGGCAGCGATCGATCCCGTCGAAGACGC
>JBFFZZ010000275.1:0-4189 GCA_041568335.1 Candidatus Polarisedimenticolaceae bacterium
TACTTACGCTCGCTCGAATCCACCGAGATCAGAAGACTCGACGGCACCGAGAATGCCGAAAATCCGTTCTTCTCTCCGGACTCGGCATGGCTCGCGTTCTTCTCGGGCGAAAGCATCCTGAAGGTCCCGCTGGTCGGCGGCGCTCCGGTCAAGGTCTGCGACGACGTCGGCAGCGCGCGAGGGGCGACCTGGGGCTTCGACGACCGGATCGTGTTTCCCCGGCACTTCGATGCCCCGCTGTGGCACGTCCCCGGTTCGGGTGGGACGGCGCAACCGCTGACCGAGCTCGACGAGAACCGGCGCGAGCGCACGCACCGCTGGCCGTTTATCGTCCCGGGGCATCCGATCGTCCTCTTCACCGTAGCGACCAAGGACAGCCCGGAGTTCTACGACGACGCGTCGATCGACGCGATCAACCTCGAGACCGGCGAGCGCAAGACGGTGTTCGAGGGAGCGAGCTTTGCGGCCTACGCGCCGACCGGGCACTTGATCTTCGGACGCGGCGGGTCGCTCTGGGCCGTGCCCTTCGACATCGACGCGTTGGAGACGGCGGGCGCCCCCGCTCCGGTGCAGTCGAACGTGATGGGTCTACGCAATTCCGGCGTCGTCTACGCTTCGTTCGCCGCGAACGGTCTGCTGGCCTACGTCGAGGGTCAACCCGAGGACTTCAGGCGCCAGCTCGCGCGACGTTTCCTCGACGGCCGTTCGGAACAACTGTCCGAAGTTCCGGTGGGCACGATCCTGCACGTCGACGTCTCACCGGACGGCAAGAAGGTCGCCATCAATGTCGCCGGCGCCGCGAACTACGACATCTGGATCTACGACCTCGAGCACGGCAGTCGCACGCGGTTGACCTTCGAGGGCAACAACCAGGCCCCCCGCTGGAGCCCGGACGGCAAGGTTATCTATTTCGTATCGGTTCGCGCTGGACGTGGCGCGGTCTACAGAAAACCCGCCGACGGAACGGGTGACGAGGAGCTGATGTGGGCCGTCGACGGTGTCTCCGTCGGCATGGAGGACATCAGCGAGGACGGGCAGACACTCCTGATGGCGTATCACGGGGAGAACAAGTCCGATCTGTACACGCTCGACCTGACCGACCCCGACGCCGAGCCTCAACCGCTCCTCGAAGGGCCCTTCGAGGAAAACCTGGCGCGTTTCTCCCCGGACGGACGCTGGCTCGCTTACACCACGGACGAGCCCGGCACATTCGACGTCTACGTGCGCCCCGCGTCGGGAACGGGCGGCCAGTGGCAGATCTCGAACGGCGGCGGTCTGTTGCCACGCTGGTCGCGCGACGGCAAGCAGTTGTTCTACCGCTTCGGACGCGAGCTTCACGTGGTCGACGTCGGGGCCGGCCCCGGTGCGATGGCGTTCCGGTGGGGCAACCCGCGAATGCTGGCCGACGACCTCGACCGCGCGCGTTTGACCTCGGGCTACGCGGTCTGGCCCGACGGCCAGTCCCTGCTGATCCCGCAATCGATCCAGGACGAGGCGCAACTCGACCGCATCACCGTGCTGGTGCACTGGCTCGACGAGGTCGAGCGTCAGGTGCCGGCGGGGCGCTAGTTTTTTCAGTTCCGGGCGACACGCACGTGAACTCTTAGCCACAGGTTCTCGATCCCGAGCCGGTTGAGGGACTTCTCGATGACCGTGCCGTCGGGTACTCCGGCGGGTACGTCGATGCGGATCGTCTCGCGGTCGACGATCCGCCCCTCGCCGCGACAATCGAGGCACGGGAACAGCCCGTGACGCCCGAGCCCGCCGCAATGGAAGCAGGTCGCGAAGACCGGCACGTGGAACGGAACCGCGATCCCCCGCGCCGCCTCCCTCGGCGTCAGGATGAGCTCGAAGCCCAGCGGCTCCTCGTGCAGCCCCTTCGGGGTATCCGGACGCAGGAAGTTGCGCTCGAGGTGATCGAGCAACGCGTCGTACGACGGACGGACGCTTTGGGGCCTTCCGGTGACGGGCAGCGGTTCCGATACCAGCGGCTCCGGCTCGTCCCGCCGTGTTGCCGGAACGTTCTGAACGGACCGCCCGAACCGCCGTTCTCGATCGTAACGCGCACGCTGGCCGGGATCGGACAGCACGCCGTACGCCTCGGAGATGTTCCGGAATCGTCGGGGGTTCTCGTCGGCGGTGCGATCCGGGTGGTGCTCGCGCGCCAGTCTGCGGAAAGCGGAGCGGATCTCATCCGGAGCGGCATCGACCGGTACGCCGAGAATCACGTAGTAGTCCTTGGCCATGAAGTCCCTCACGCAACATGGCAAGCGACTCGACGCGGGCCGCCCCGACGGGCAGCCCGCGTGAGTCTGGGGTGGGTGGTCCGAACGGCCCGGATCAGCCGCTGCGGACTTCGATCTTTCGCGGACGCGCGGCCTCGGCCTTGGGCAGCGTCAACCGCAGCACGCCGTTGGAAAGCGAGGCATCGATGCCGTTCTGATCGATGCTGTTCGCCAGCCGGAACTCGCGGCGGAAGGACCCGGTCTCGTACTCCTGGAGCAGCATCTGCTCACCGCGGTCCTCGGCCCGCTTGATCCGACCGTCGATGGTCAAGACGTTGTCCCGCAGGTCGATGCCCAGCCCGTCGGCCTGCACACCCGGCATGTCGGCGAGCAGCGTGATCGCGCTCTCCGTCTCGAAGATGTCCACCGCCGGGGTGAACACCGGGCCCGGCCGCGTGGCCTCGGCACCCGTGATCTCCTGCTTCTGCCGGGGTTCCATTTCCTTCTTGGTTTTTTCTTTAACGAGCACAGTCATGGTTTACCTCCGTTCCGCTCAGGCGCCCGCCTGGACCGAAATCTGTTTCGGCCGGGCCTCGGCAGCCTTGGGAAGCGTGACGGTCAGGATGCCGTCGAGATAGTTGGCCTGGATTCCATCGGCCGCCACGCGGGACGTCAGCGAGAAGCTGCGCCGGAAGGCGCCCCACTCCCGCTCGCGCCGGTGGTAGCTGGCCGAGTCGTCCTCGTTCGCCTGTTTGCGCTCTCCGGCGATCGTCAACGTGTTGTCTTCCATCGTGAGGTCCAGGTCATCGATCTTGATGCCCGGCAGCTCGGCACGGATATAGACCGAATCCGAGTCTTCCGAGACGTTGATCGGTGGATAGACCCCGGCGGATCGTCGGGTCGTCTGCCCGGCCAGCGAGTCAAACAGCCGCTCCATGTCGCGGCGCGCCTCGTCCAAATCCCTGAAGCCTGTAGACCAGCTCGGGAGGGACGGGATTCTCTTCAAGATCATCGCAAAACCCTCCATGATTCTTGGTGTCCCGGGACGGGTCGCCGCAGAGCGCCCGTCTCTGCCGATGTCGTTAAAATCCCGGTCCCGGTGTGTCAAGGAGGGCGCGGAAAAAATCCGGCCCCGACCGGCTTGACACCCGCGCGCGCCGATTTTACGAACAGGAAGAGCCCGGGAACGGCCCGCGCCGCCGCCTTGCGGTGGCCGCCGGGCCGGACCGGTTCCACGGAAAATTCGCCCTCGGACAACGGAAGGAGTGTCGTCATGAGCAGACTGCTGGCCGTCGCGAGTTTGATCGCCGCCGCCATCGTGTTGTTTGGCGCTGTCGGCGTGTTGATGTCCGAGCCGGCCCGCGCCGTGGCCGCACCCAATACCGGGTCCGCTACGGTTTCCAGTGGGCTCGAGGCCGCTTTCGGGCTCGAACAAGCGTTTGCTTCGGTCGCCGACGAGATCAACCCGAGCGTCGTCCAGATCAACAGCGAGCGCGTGCTGACCGGCCGCGCCGCCAGCCCCTTCGAGGGGACCCCGTTCGAGAATTTCTTCAGGCCGTTTCAGGATCCGCGACGCGGACCGCGGGAGCGGGAATTTCGCCAGCGCGGCCTTGGGTCCGGGGTGATCCTGCGTCCGAACGGTTATATCGCCACGAATCAACACGTGATCGCCGAGGCCGACGTGGTAGAGGTGCAGCTCCACGATGGCCGGCGCTTCGATGCGAAGGTCGTCGGCCAGGACGCCTACAGCGACCTCGCCGTGCTCAAGATCGAAGCGGACGGCCTGCCGAGCGTCGAGCTCGGATCGTCGAGCGATCTACGCGTCGGACAGTGGGTCATGGCCTTCGGATCGCCACTGACGGAGGAATTGATGAACACGGTGACGGCCGGGATCATCAGCGCCGTCGGCCGGTTTTCCAATGTGGGAACGGGGATCCAAGAATACGTCCAGACGGACGCCGCGA
>JBFFZZ010000276.1:0-4174 GCA_041568335.1 Candidatus Polarisedimenticolaceae bacterium
GTGGCCTACCAGACCGCCTGGCTCAAGACGCACTACCCGGTGCACTTCATGGCGGCGTTGCTGACCACGGAGAAGGGCAACACGGACAAGCTCGTCAAGTACATCAACGCGTGCCGCGAGATGGAGATTCCCGTCTCGCCTCCGGACGTCAACAAGTCGGGGCTCGACTTCACGGTCGAGGGCGGGAGGGTCCGCTTCGGGTTGTCCGCGATCAAAGGGGTCGGGGAGGGCGCCATCCGCGCGATCCTCGACGCACGCCCGAAGCCCGACGGCTTCGCCTCGCTGCCCGAGCTCTGCGCGTCCGTCGATCAGCGCGCGGTAAACAAACGCGTGCTCGAAGCATTGATCCAGGCGGGTGCGCTGGACTCGATGGCGTTCAAGCGCAGCCAGCTCGCCGCGGTCGTCGACCGCTCGATGGAGTACGGCCAGAGGCAACGCGCCGACCAAGAGGCGGGGCAGTCGAGCCTGTTCGGCGGAGGCTCCGGAGACGAGACCCAGGACGACTTCGCCAACAACATCCCCGAGGTCGAGGAGTGGGACGAGCGCACGCGGCTGACCTACGAGAAGGCCACGCTGGGGTTCTACGTCAGTGGCCACCCGCTGGAGAGCTTCAAGGAGCTGCTCCACGATTTCGCCAGTCACACGACCGTCATTCTGCGCGAGACGCCGTCGGGGACGGAGGTCGCGGTGGGCGGTGTGATCTCCGATCTGCGACGGCGCAAGTCCAAGAAGGGTGACTGGTGGGCCTCGTTCCAGCTCGAGGACATGGAAGGCCAGATCGACGTTCTTGTTTTTCCGAAGACTTATCAGAAATGCGAGAAGGAGCTGCAGCCGGATCTCGCGGCGATGGTGTTCGGGCGCTACGAGTCGGAAGAGGACCGCTTGCGTCTGATCGCCGACGACGTCTGCCCGCTCGACCGGTTGTCCGAACGCAAGGTCGATGCGATCCAGGTCCGGGTCGACGCGGCGATGCTCGACGAGGAGCTGATCGCGGGGATGGTCAAGGCGTGCGACTCGCACCGCGGCGACGTCCAGGTCTATTTCGAGGTCGCCCGGCCCGGAAACTACCGCATGATCGCGCTGGCCGAATCGGCGCTCCGGGTGCGTCCCACGCGTGAGTTCACGCAGAAAATGGAGCGTTTGATCGGGCCCAATCGCATCCGTTTCCGGGCCAAGACGGCGGTCGAAAACCGCGCTCCGGCGTGGCGTGAGGGGCGCGTGTCCTAAGCCCTGGCGGCCACGGGCCGGGGTCCGTATCAGATGCTAGGATGCCCTTTTCGTGGGGCGTTCCCGCGTATAGGCAAGGAGAATCCCTCCCATGGGTGCGAACGAGCGTTACCTGTTCACCTCGGAGTCGGTCACCGAAGGCCACCCCGACAAGGTCTCGGACCAGATCTCGGACGCGGTCCTCGATGCGATCCTCCGCGTCGATCCCGGCGGTCGCGTGGCCTGCGAGACGCTCGTCACCACCGGGCTCTGCATGATCGCGGGGGAGATCACGACGGCCGAGTACGTCGACCTGCCCAGCGTCGCGCGGCGGACGATCAGGGACATCGGCTACGACGATCCGGCGCTCGGGTTCTCCTACGACACCTGCGCCGTGGTCTCCACGATCGACGAGCAGTCGGGGGATATCGCGATGGGCGTCGACACCGGTGGCGCCGGGGATCAGGGGTTGATGTTCGGCTACGCCTGCCGCGAGACCGACGTGCTGATGCCGCTCCCGATCACGCTGGCCCACCGGCTGGTGCGGCGCCTGTCCGAGTGCCGCCGCAGCGGCGAGTTGACGTTCCTGCGCCCCGACGGCAAGTCCCAGGTCACCGTCGAGTACGAGGGCAACCAGCCGGTCCGCGTCGACGCCATCGTGCTGTCGACGCAGCACAGCCCCGACGTCAAGCAGAAGCAGATCCACGACGCGCTCGAATCCTCGGTCGTGCGGCACGGCGTCCAGGACGGGTTGATCGACGACAAGACGAAGATCTTCGTCAACCCGACCGGACAGTTCATCATCGGCGGCCCCAAGGGCGACGCCGGCCTGACCGGACGCAAGATCATCGTCGACACCTACGGCGGTTCCGGTTACCACGGCGGCGGGGCGTTCTCGGGCAAGGACCCGACCAAGGTCGACCGCTCCGCGTCCTACATGGCGCGACACATTGCCAAGAACATCGTCGCCGCCGGGCTCGCGGATCGCGCCGAAGTCCAGCTGGCCTACGCGATCGGCGTGGCGGACCCGGTGTCGGTCATGGTCAACACGTTCCGCACCGGCAAGCTCCCGGAATCGGAGCTGTCACGCAAGGTGCGTGACGTCTTCCCGCTGACACCCAAGGGAATCATCGAATACCTCGATCTCAGACGACCGATCTATCGGCCGACCGCGGCGTTCGGTCACTTCGGCCGGACGGAGCCGGAGTTCACCTGGGAGTCCACCGACGCGGCGGCCAAGCTCAGCGGCTGATCCGGCACGATGACGGACGACAAGCGCGACGCCGCCGCGCCCCGGCGCCCGACGCGCTCGCGGGCCCTCGTCGTCGCCGCGCTCGTCCTGCTCGTGCTCGTCGTCGCCGGCGTGCGACGGGTCGAGGAGCGTTCCTTCGGCGTCCTGGACGGGCCGCTCGTTCCGGGCAGCGTGCTGGTCGAGTCCGGCTGGACACTCGCCCCACCGCTGCTGACACGCTTGCACCTCTACCCCCGCGACGGCGTCGAGGTCGCCCTCCCGCAAGCCGAGGAGGCGCTGTTGCGGTCGGCGGACGGCGGGCGGTTCGGCCTGCGCGGCTGGATCACCGTCCGCCCGCGCGTCGAGGCCTGGGAGAAGATCCACGCGGCGGCCGCGGGGCGCGGGATGCGCGGCGTCGTGATCACGGCCGTGCGCGAAGCGCTCGCCGATCTTCCGGCCGGCGTCGAGCGTCGACCCGTGACCGGCGACCTCGTCCGCGACATCGAGCGCAGGTTGGCCGCGGCGCTCGCCGCCCACGGGATCGATCAACGACGTCTGGAGCTCGACGGATTCGATTTCCTGACGGTCCGGGGCGGGGCAGACGGATCGATCGCGTCGACCGGGACCCGCCTCCTGATCGTCGGTTGGGACGGTGGTGACTGGGAGATCATCGACGCGCTGATCGAGCAGGGGAGACTGCCGAACCTCGAGCGGTTGATCGACAACGGCGTACGCGCCAAGCTGCTTTCCATCAGCCCGATGCTCTCGCCGGTCATCTGGACCAGCATGGCCACCGGTGTGGAGCCCAGCCGGCACGGGATCCTCGATTTCGTCGTGTCCGATCCGGTCGACGGCACGACCCAACCCGTGACCTCCGCGCAGCGGCAGGTGCCCACCGTCTGGGAGATGCTCTCGCGGTCGGGGGTGCAGACCGGTGTCGTCGGCTGGTGGGCCTCGTGGCCGGCGGACCCCGTCCGTGGGTACCTGGTCTCCGATCGGATCGCCTACCAGCTGTTCGGTTTCGAGGCCGACCCGGACCGCGCCGAGGGCAAGACCTGGCCGCCCGAGCTGTACGAGGAGATCCGCCCGTGGCTGGTCCGCCCCGAGTCGGTCGAGTGGAGCGACGTGCGGCCGTACCTCTCGGGTCCGCGTCTCGAGCCCGCGGCGTTCGACACCGACGAGACGGCGATGCTCGATCAGTTCAAGACGCTGCTGGCCTCGGGGGAGACCTACCTGCGGATCTCCACCGAGCTGGCCCGGCGTTACGAGCCGCAGCTGGAGGTCGTGTACTTCGAGGGCACCGATACGGCGGCGCACCTGTTCATGCCGTACCGCAAGCCCGATCTGCCCGGCGTCGATCCGCGGCGGATCGAGAGTTTCCAATCGATCGTCGATCGATACTACGAGACCGCGGATCGTTATCTCGGCGAGCTGCTGCGTGACCGCGACGACAGCTGGACCGTGATGGTCGTGTCCGATCACGGCTTCGCCTCGGACGCGACGCGACCGCGTTCGACGGATTCGAGGATCGGCCACGGAGCGGCGGCCGACTGGCACCGCCGCTTCGGCATCCTCGTGTTGTCCGGGGCACACGTCACCGCCGGGGCCCGTCTGGACGAGGTCAGCATCTACGACGTCGCGCCGACGATCCTGGCGCTGTTCGGTCAACCGGTCCCTCGTTCCTGGCCCGGCCGTGTGCTGGGACGCGTGCTCGACGACGGGTTCCTCGAGCGACAC
>JBFFZZ010000277.1:0-4173 GCA_041568335.1 Candidatus Polarisedimenticolaceae bacterium
CCGAGGCGTGCAACGACGGGAAGGACAACGACTGCAATCCCGCGACAGACGATATCTTCGATGCCGATTCGGACGGCGACACGTGTGAGGTGGACTGCGACGACAACGACCCCGCGCTGAACCTCGACGACGCCGACGGCGACAGCTTCGCCAGCTGCGGTGGCGACTGCAACGACGGCGACGCGAGCATCAACCCGCTGGGGGTCGAGGTCTGCGACGAGGTGGACAACAACTGCGACGGCATCGTGGACAACGGTTTCGACGCCGACGGCGACGGCTTCTCGACCTGCTCGATGCCGGTGTCCGATTGCGACGACACCGACGCGATGGTCAACCCGGGTGCGGCCGAAGTTTGCAACGATATGATCGACAACGACTGCAACCCCGCGACAGACGATATCTTCGATGCCGATTCGGACGGGGCCAGCTGCGTGACGGACTGCAACGACCTCGACCCGACCAGCTATCCCGGCGCCGCCGAACTGTGCGACGGCGACGACAACGACTGCGACACGATGGTGCCGGCCAACGAGATCGACATGGACTCGGACATGTTCGTGGCCTGCAGCGGCTGGAACGACACGCAGGGGAACGACCCGATGGTCGTCGGCGGCGACGACTGCGACGAGTCCGACGCGAACACGTTCCCCGGCGCGGCACCGCTTGAACCGTTCCCCGCGGCCTGCCGCAAGGACAGCGACGGCGACGACTGGGGCGATCAGTTCGTGACGGGCATGGTGGCACCGGGGCAGGATTGCGACGACAGCGACGCATCGACCTTCTTCGGCGCGGCCGAGATCGACGGGCCGAACAACTGCATGCGGGATGCCGACGATGACGGCTACGGCGATTCGACCGTGGCACTCCCGATCGTCGCCGGCGGTGACTGCGACGACACGATGCCGCTGGTCAGTCCCGGCGCGACCGAGGGGCCGTCCGGTCACATGACCTGCTCGGACGCGATCGACAACGACTGCGATGGCCAGGTCGATCTGATGGATTCGGGTTGTACTTCCTCGCGCGGCAAGAAGGGCCGGCTGGGCAACGCCGGCGGCACCCTGGGAACCCACACGAGCCCGGCGCGGCCGATCGAGCGGCGCGCACCGAGGAACCCGTAACCGATGGTCCGACTCAAGCCGGTCGTGGCGCTGCTCGCCTTCGCTTTTGTCCTCAACGGGTCCCAGGTGGTCGGGGCTTCGACGAATAGCGTCTCGGAACCGAAGAACTACGCCTACCTGTACCTGCAGGGGCGCATCTCCGATCCGGTCGACGGCCGGCCGCTCGCCGACGCGACGGTCCGGCTACACGGAGGCGGCGAGGTGTTCAAGATCGCGACGGACGCACGCGGGACCTTCATCTTCGGGCGTCTCCCGGTTCGCTCCTACCGGCTGGATGTCGTCACGGCCGACGGCCGCACCTTGCGCAACGTGCGAGACATCGACCCCGACGGTCCCTTCACCGATCGAGCGCGCGTGCGCGTGCGTCTCGGCGCGGGTCCGGGAGAGAGTCTCACCATCGAGACGAACGACAACCAGGTGACCGTGCTGATCCCCGAGCCGAAAACCCGCTGGGGCCGGCTCTGGAAACAGCTCGGGATCTTCATCGGTGCGGCGGGATTGCTCGCGCTCTGACTCGTGGAGGTCTCGCGAAGACCGGCTAGCTAGGAGACTGGGGATGACGCGCTCCCGCATACGTTGGGCCCTACCGCTGCTCGTTGTCGCGCTTGCGATCGATACGGTCGCGGCGACCGACATCATCGAGCTCTACACGCGGGCCACCGAGATCGATCCGACGTTCCAGATCGCGCGGCACCGGCGGACCCAGGCCGAGCAAGCGCTGAAGACCGCGCGCGCCGGGGTTCGCCCCGAGATCAGCGCGAGTGCGGAGGGCAGCCAGACCTGGCAGGACATCCGCGCTTCCGAGAGCCCGTTGTTCTCGGTCGGAGACACCGATTTCTTCACCGACACTTACGCGCTGTCGATCGTTCAACCGGTCTATCGCGCGGAGCGGATGCTCGACCTGCCCAGGTCCCGTGCCCTCGCGAGACAGGCGGCGTTCGAGTTCGCCGCCGAAGAACAGGAGTTGATCTTCCGGCTCGTCCAGGCGTTCCTCGAGTTCCTCGCCGCCCGTGACAACGTGACCTTCACGGTGGCCGAGCGCACGTCGCTCGAGGGTCAACTGCTGGAGAGCGAAGGCCGGCTCCAGTCCGGGCTCGGAACCATCGGGGCGGTGCATGAGGCACGCGCCCGGTTCACCCTGGCCCAGGCGGCCGAGATCGCCGCGCTGGACGAGCTCGAACAACGCCGCCAGGCGTTCGTGGAGATCACCGGTGTCGCACCGACCGATGTCCCGAGCCTCAACGACACGTTTTTGCTGAACCCACCGGAACAGACCGACGTCAACGTCTGGGTCGAGGCGGCGCTGTTTCGGAATCCTCGTCTCAAGGCACTCGAGGCTGCCGTCGATGCCGCCGAGCACGAGATGCGGCGACAGAGAAAGACGGGCCGGATCCCTTCGGTCGACGCCATCGCGTCGTACACGAATCGGGACACCGGGGGCACCGAGTTCGGCGGCGGCAACGAGACCGCGACCGGCCTGATCAGCCTGCGCGTGGGGATCCCGATCTACGACGGCGGCCGGGCGCGCTACGCCAGCCGATCGGCGGCCATGGAATACCGCATCGCGCTCCAGGGCGTCGAACGCGGCAAGCGGCGGGTCGAGCTCGAAACCCGCACGGCATTCCGCGGCGTGATGGGCGGTGGGACCCGTGTCGAGGCGCTGAGCCAGTCCGTGTTCTCGGGCGAAGCCGTCGTCGCGGTGACCGAGGAGGGCTTGCGCGCCGGGCTGGCCACGCGTCGCGACCTGCTCGACGCGACGCGCGATCTGTTCTCGGCGCGGCGGGATCTCGCGGCCGCTCGCTACGAGTACCTGCTCTCGGGTCTCAGTTTGAGGCTGTGGGCCGGCACGCTCGACATCGGCGACCTCCACGAACTGAACACCTACTTCCAATAGCGGAGAAGTGATGCGACCTCGCCTCGTCTACACCCTTCTTCTCGTGGCCTTCGCGACCACCACCGCGGCTCACGCAGAGCGTTTCGAATGCCTCGTGGAACCCTACATGGAGGTCGAGATCGCCAGCGGCGTCCCCGGAATCCTCGACGTCGTCCACGTCGAGCGTGGGGACACCGTCAAGGCCGGCCAACCGCTGGCCAAGTTGAAATCCAACGTCGAGGAGGCGCACTACGAGCTGGTCAAGGCGCGCGCCGAGTTCGCGGCGCGCAAGGCGGAGCGCAACGTCGAGCTGTACCTGAAGCAGATGATCTCGCCGCACGAGAAGGACGAGCTCGAGACCGAAGCCCAGCTGCTCGTCTACGAGCGTCGGGAAGCCGAAGAACGACTCAAGAACCGGACGATGAACAGCACGGTCAACGGTGTGGTCGTCGAACGCTTCATGAACCCCGGCGAGTACGTCGGCGAGGAGCCGATCCTGCGGCTGGCCCAGATCGATCCGCTGCGGGTCGAGATGGCGCTCCCCGTGCGGTACTTCGGCAAGGTCCGAGCAGGCATGTCGGGGAAGATCGAGTTCGAGGCCCCGGGCACCGGCACACCGACCGCCAAGGTCACCGTCGTCGATCCCGTCGTCGATGCGGCGAGCGGGACGATCGGTGTACGGCTCGAGCTGCCGAACCCGCGCCACCGGCTCCCCGCCGGCACCAAGTGCTGGGTCGAGCTGTCGATCGAGTAATCCCGGGCGGGTTCCTTTACGGCTTCAGCTGCCGATCCGCCGGCTCACGCAGGTCCGGATCTCGCGGTGGTGCCGGGTACGGCCGGCGCACGCCACCGGCGCGGATCGAAACGGACATGCGCATCTGCCCTCGCCGGACGGCGCGTTTGAACCAGCGCCACAGCAAGGACTTGATCCATCCGCGTGTGACCGGGATCAGGCAGAGGAATCCGAACAGATCGGTCAGCACGCCGGGGGTGATCAGGACCGCGCCGGCCAGCAGGATCATCACGCCGTCGACGAGGGCCGCCGCAGGTAGCCGCCCCGCGGCCGCCTCGGCCTGCGCCTTGCGCAGCACGCCGAGCCCCTGGCGTTTGGCGAGCGCGGCCCCCAGTACGCCGGTGATCACGATCAGCGCCAGCGTCTCGAGCGTGCCGATGCGTTTGCCG
>JBFFZZ010000278.1:0-4169 GCA_041568335.1 Candidatus Polarisedimenticolaceae bacterium
CCGCCGCGCTCGGCGAGCACCGCCCGGAAGCCGGCCATCGCTTCATCCAGCCGTCCCGCGGCATAGGCATCGACCGACGCCTCGAAACGGGCGATCGACGCCGCGTGCCAGCCGACGTCCTCGTCCGCCAAACCGAGCAGCTCGTGGAGCTCGAGCGGTTCGTCGCGCCCGACCACGCGGACCCGGCCCAGGCGACGCACGAGCAAGTCGTCGCCGGCGCGCTCGAGTGTCTCGCCGCTGACCAGCGCGCGCGTCCCGAGCGTCTTGTTCAACGATTCCAGCCTCGCGGCCAGGTTGATCGTGTCGCCGATCGCGGTGTAGTCGAAGCGCTGGCTCGATCCCAGGTTGCCGACGAGCATCGGTCCGGTGTGGACCCCCACCCGTGTGATCAACGACTGCGTGGTCGCGGCCGCATCGACGCGCTGCTCGCGGGCCATCGAGACCGCCGCGCGACAGGCCTGGGCGGCATGATCGTCCATCTTGACGGGCGCACCCCAGATCGCGAAAACGGCATCCCCGATGTACTTGATCAACGTCCCACCGGTGTCGAAGAGCTTGCCGGTGATCTCCGAAAAGTAGGCGTTGAGCATCGCGGCGGTCTCGGCGGCGCTCATCCTCTCGGCGATCGATGTAAAACCCTGGATATCCGTGAAGACCGCGGTGCCGACGACCTCCTCCCCACCCAGGCTCAGCGACTCGGAGCTCTCGGAGATCTTCTTGATCATCTCCGGCGACAGATAGAACGAGAACGCGCGTCGGATCTTCTCGCGCTCGCGCACGGTCGTCAGGTAGTACCAGACCACGCTCGCCGCGTACGCGACGGGGAGCTGGAACAGCGTCGGGATCACCAGCGGTAACGCCAGCCCCGCGCGGGCGAAGAGCTGGTAACCGGCGAACCAGACGATCAGTTGGAGGACGATCAACGCGGCGACCCCGGCCACGGGCCGCAGCGCGACGAACACGAGAGCTCCCGCCACCGCCACCAGGATCAGCACGAACGCCTCCGCGCCCGAATCGAGCTGCTCGATACGCCGATTCTCGAGGAGATTGGCGGCAACGGTCGCGTGGATCTCGACGCCGTAGGTGAGACCCACGACGCCGCCGCTGAACGGGGTGGGGAACGAATCCTTGACGTCGGAGAACGCGGCGGCCACCCCCTGCGACGCACCGACGAAGACGATCCGGTCGCGAAAGAACCCCTCGCGCAGATAGGTTTGCGGTTCCATCGCCTGGTACAGCGAGACCGTCTCGATCGTGCTCGGCGGTCCGTAGTAGTCGATGATGTGCGGTCGATCGGCCGTCGAGTGCGACCGGTCGCCCGTGGCGATCTCGTAAGCGGCCAGCGCCAGCCCCGGTTTCCCGCGCGGTGTGAGGTACGCCTCGCGGATCACACCGTCGTCATCGGTCGGCAGCTCGACGCCGGCAACCGCGGCGGCGGACTGCGCAAACGAATCCAACGGCTCGAACAGGGTCCACTGGTTGAAATTCGAACCCTCGGTTCGCTCCACCGACGAGGCCAGCACGACGTTGCCCGCGTCGAACAGGCCGATCTCGAACCGCAAGTCCTGCTCGGGTTCGCTCGGAAGATCGAAGATCATGTCGAACGCCGTGACGAGCGCACCCTCGTCGCGCAGGGTCTCGACCAGCTCGCCGTAGAGGCCCCGCGGCCAGCGAAGCAACGGGTCCAGGCCGCGTTCGATGAACGACGCGTGGTCCAGCGCCACGACGCAAACCTGTGGCGGAGGCTCCACGCGCCCGCGCAGTTTGAACAGCAGATCCCGACCGTAGGAACGCTCGACGGATGCCGTCAACGGCCACTGGACGAAGAGCAATCCGACACCCGCCGGTATCAGCGCCAGGAGGAGCCCGGTGCGCAACCTCCTCCAGCGGCGCGAGCGGCGATGGTCGGCCACTACCGCGAGGTGAAGTTGACGGACAACAACGCGGTCCGCGCGGGAATCACGTCCTCTTCGAGCGAGCTGAGATAGAAGGCGAACTCCTCGTCCGTGACGTTGAGCACGCGTAGCGAAACGGATCCCCACCGTCGCGGCAGGCGAACGCCGAGCTCGACGTCGCCGATCCAGAAATCGGACATCACAGGCATCCGCAGCGCGGAGGTGATGTCGTCGAATTGATCGACCCGTTGATCGAAGTACGAACCACGGAACGAGCCGTAGAGCCCCATCGGCAGGAAGAAGCGCACCTGCGGACGCCACCGGTGCGTCTCGACATAATCCTCGAACAGGCCGATCTGGCTCAGCTGGGTAAAGTCGAACTCGCGCTCTTCGTAGGAATACTCGAGGCTCATCGCGACGCGCTTACCGGCGGTGCCGTTGACGTAGATATTGCCGAGCCAGTCGTCGCTCGCGCGATCGACGACCCGGGTCGCCTGCATGCCCGCGCAGCCCGAGAACTGCAAGGGCGTCGCGCAGTAGGGCTCGGGGATCGTCAGGTCGCGTCGCAGCAGCGAGAGTCCGGCAAAAAAGCTGTCGTTGATCTTCTGGTCCACACCGAACCCGTAGTTCTTCGATTCCGTCCCGCCGGGGTCGCGGAAGAACTGGTTGAACCCGACCACCTGGGTCGGCTCGAGGGTCTGCAACCGACCGATCGCCGGTGTCAGACGGCTGTAGGCCGAGGCTCGCACGACGGTCGACGACGACGCGTTGATCGAAACGCCGAGCTTGGGGCTGACCCGCTCGACGTCCAGCTGGAGGTTGTTGGCCCCGATCAGAGAGTCGCGCGGGGTCAGGAGCCCGACGGGGATCTCGGCGTCCTCCCAGGCCACACCGGCGGTGACCGAGAAGGCGCCCAGGTTCGGGAGCTTGGCGTAGACATAAGCATTGGCAAACGTGTCGTCACCTTCGAAGAACCCCGTCTGCATGCCACCGAACCGACCGACGACCTCCTGCGTGCCGTCGAAGAAACCCGCGCCGGCCGTCCAGCGAACACGGCGCTGGCGGCGCACGTATTGCGCCTCGAGCTGCCCGCCCTCGAAGCGCCCCTCGCTCTCGGTGGTGATCAACGGGATCGCGAGGACCTGCTTCGTGTCGCTGTAAATCGCCGAGACCGCCAGATCGGCCGCGGGCGACAGGATGCGGTGGTAACCGAGCCCGATATTCGTCAGATCGGTGTCCACACGTTCGAACCCGTACTGCGCGGGGTTTGCCCGTAACGGAAAATCACCCGTGCCGCGTGAACCGTCGATCACGTTGAGTTGGAACTGGTTCTTCTGCGTCGGTGCGTAGACGAAGAACGCACGCAACGTATCGGTCGACTCGTCGTTGTTGACGCGAAAACCGTCACTCTCCGTGCTCTGGTACGAGATCGCGCCGGCAAACCGGTCGCGGTTCATCGTGAGCGTGAGGTCTCCCCCGTTGATCCGGCTGTCACGGATGCTGAGGATATCCACGCATCTCCCGATCCCGCCGTTGACCGGATCGATACACATGTCCGTGGGATCGAAGTACTCGCTCAGATCGCTGTCGATCGAGCCGTACCGGTAGCCGGCAAACGCACGCATCCGCGGGCGGTCGAACAACGCGGTGTACTCGTTGAAGGAGACGGACTCGTTGACGACGTCGGGACGCACGGCGTTGACGTTGGAAGGCTGATAGATCCGTGCCTGCAAGGTCTCGCTGAGAAACGCGGGCGCGAATCCGGGGAGGTTGCGATAGGTTCCGGCGAGAAACAGGTGTGAGGAGTAGCTGGATTGGTCGAGATCCGCGCTCTGTCGCGCCGTGACCATCCCGAGCTGATCGAAGCCGAGATCGTTGTAGATCCCCGCGAGATCGGCGGAGCGCACCGCGAGGTCCTCGTCGAGCAACAGCCGCGAGCGGTACACGGCGCGTCGGTCGTTGAGCTCGATCGATTGCTGCAGTTCCTTGAGCGCCTCGACCGGTCGGTTGTAGGTCTGACGCAGGATCGCGTCGTAGAGGTAGGGCGTCGGATCCGAGGGATCGAGCTGTTTGGCCGCCTCGAGCTCCTTGCCCGCGGCATCGGGACGGTCCTCCTCGAAGTAGGCCTTGGCCAGATAGGAACGCATCAGGGAGTTGTCCGGATCGAGCAACACCGCGGTCTGCATCTCCTCGCGGCCCGCGGCCAGATCGCTCCGGAACAAGGCGATCCCGTGGCCCAACCGGGCGAGCGGGAAACCGGGATCGATCGAGACC
>JBFFZZ010000279.1:0-4128 GCA_041568335.1 Candidatus Polarisedimenticolaceae bacterium
ATCGCACGCCGGATCTGCGGCAACCGTGACAGCACCTCGGAGATGCCGACCACGGAGACCTCCCCCGAGTCCTGGACGAGACGAACCCCGGCGTCGCGCATTTGCGGGCCACCCATGCCGACGAGATCGATCGACGGCTCCTGCTCGCGCAGAGCGGCGGCCAACCCCGCCCCGAGACGATCGCCGGATGCCTCACCGGCACTGATCATCACGCGGACCGCAGAGCTCACGTCGCCTCCAGCGTCGGGCGGGGATCCTCGACCGGGAACCCTGCGGCCCGGTCGGCCTCGTCGGTGACACGATCGAGAGCGCGCTCGAGCTCCTCGCGCATACGCTCGAGCCGTTCGTCGTCCACATCGGCGGGGACGAGGAAGGGCTCGCCGTAAACGAATACGCCGCGGCCGAAAGGAAACGGCACGAGGGTGCGGTCCCAGGAACGGATCCGGCGCGCGCGCGAGGCGCCGAACCCGACCGGGACGATGGGCTTTCCCGTGAACCGGCCCGCCGCGAGGACCCCGTCCTTGACGCGCCGCCGTGGCCCGCGGGGGCCGTCCGGCGTGATCGCGAGGTCGTAACCGTCGCGAACGTGACGCAGCATCTCGCGCATCCCGATCATACCGCCGCGGGTCGAGGAGCCGCGCGCCATCACGACGTTGAGACGTTCGAGGACGCGGACGAGCATCTCGGCGTCGCGATGCCGACTGGCCAGAACGGCCAGCTTCTCGTACGGGTGCGCGTAGCGCATCAGGACCCAGCGCGCATGCCAGAAGACCATGATGTACTCACCGTGATCCGCACGAACGCGATCGAGGACCTCCGCGTTGCGCGACTCGAACCGCATGCTGGCGCGAAGCAGGCGGATGTAGACATAGGCCAACCGGGGTACGATGGCCTCGACAAGACGGTCGAGTGGGCGTTTCATGGGCGTCGTCGAGGTTAGCCCGGGCCCATCCGTCGGTCAACGTTCGTTGACGCGCTCCAGCCCACCCCGCTATCGTGCGGGTGCCGTTTCGCGATGTCCGCTTCCGGGACCCCACGCTGATGCCGTCGATCGAACACTCCGAGTTGATGCTCGCCATCATCCGCCGGGACTGGGAAGCGGCCGAGACGCTGCACGCGCGACGACCGGCCGACGGGCACTTCGCCGCCGCCTGCATCGAATGCGACATCCACCCGCAGGTTCACACGCTGCTCGAGGAGCATGACCGGCAACATCTGGCGGGGGCGTCGGCGCCGGCGCTGGCCGCTGCACGCGCCAAGGTCGGTCGCGACAACATGCTCCTGATCGGGCGGGCCGAACAGGCGCTGGACGCGCTCTTGGGATGCGGCGTGCGACCCATCGCGCTGAAGGGGCTCGACCTGATCCATCGCGTGTACACGTTCGATCAACGAGCGCTCGATGATATCGATCTGCTGATCCCGCCCGACCGGCTCCGCGACGCCCTTGCGGCGCTCGAGGCCGCCGGCTGGCGGGTCCCGCCGGAACCGAAGCGAACACACTACATTCGCAGCAGCCACCACCTCCCGTTGCACGCGCCCGGCCCGCTGAACGTCATGCTCGAGCTGCACTGGGATCTGGCCCAGCAAGGGCGTTTTTCGGTCGACCCCGACGGCATCCTGGAACGCGGTGTCGCACTCGAGGTGGGGGGGCGGTCGATCCTGCGTTGCGACGATCACGATCTCGTCGCCCATTTCCTGCTGCATCACCTCGCGCATTACTTCGATGTGCGTCTCAAGTGGCTGATCGATCTGCAACGGCTCGTTTCGCAGCCCGGTTTCGATTGGGCGCGGGTCGTCGAGCGGGTGCGGCACTGGGGTGCGACCGTCGCCTGCGGCTCCGCGCTCGTGCACCTGCACAAGCTGGACCCCGCGTTGATCCCGGCCGGGGTGCGCCGGGCGCTCCCGATGCCGGCCAGTCGCCGGCCGTTCCTGGCGCCGCTGCGCTCCGATCACCCGCTCGAGCTGTTTCGCGGGACGCGCTCGCGGAGAGTCCAGCTGTACCTCGCCGCGGTGCTGCTGGAACGCTGGAGCAGCCTGCCGGGCTGGTTGGTTCACCGCAGCCGACGTGACGAGCGAACGAGCGACCACCCACTCGATGACGTTGGATCCTGATGAGAATCGGTGCGCCAAACGTACCGCCGACCCGTTATCCTAGAGGCTCTGGAGGCCACTTGAGATGAAGCGAACAATCCTGATCACCGGCGGTGCCGGGTTCCTCGGCTCGCACCTTTGCGATCGATTCCTCGAGGAGGGATATGCGGTCATCGCGATGGACAATCTGATCACGGGATCGACCGACAACATCGCGCATCTGATCGGCCGGGACGACTTCCAGTTCATCCACCACGATGTCACGAACTACATCTACGTCAGCGAGCCGCTGTGGGCGATCGCCCATTTCGCCAGCCCCGCCAGCCCGAAGGACTACCTGGACTACCCGATCGCCACGCTCAAGGTCGGCTCGCTCGGCACCCACAAGGCGCTGGGTCTGGCCAAGCAGAAAGGCGCCCGCTTCCTGCTCGCCTCGACGTCCGAGGTTTACGGCGACCCGCTGACCCACCCGCAGCCGGAGGACTACTGGGGCAACGTCAACCCGGTCGGTCCGCGCGGCGTGTACGACGAGGCCAAGCGGTTCGCCGAGGCGATCACGATGGCCTACCACCGCAGCCACGGCGTGGACACGAAGATCGTACGCATTTTCAACACCTATGGTCCGCGCATGCGGCTCAACGACGGTCGCGCGATCCCCAACTTCATCACCCAGGCGCTGCGTGGCGAGCCGTTGACGCTGTTCGGCGACGGCACGCAGACCCGTTCGTTCTGCTACGTGTCGGATCTGATCGACGGGATCTACCGGTTGCTGCGCTCGGACCTGCACGACCCGGTCAACATCGGCAACCCCGATGAGTGGACCGTCAAGCAGATGGCGGAGGCGATCCGCGAGCTGACCGACCCGAGCCTCGAGTTCGTCTATCGCCCGCTGCCGGAAGACGATCCCCAGGTCCGGCAACCGGATATCTCGCGGGCCCGGGGGGAGCTCGGTTGGGCCCCGCGGATGAAATCGGACGCCGGACTGCGCGCGACGCTCGAGGATTTCCGTAAACGGCTGGACGTGAAAGGCTAGCGCCGGGACCGCTCAAAGCCCGGCGAGCTCTGCGATCCGTGCCCGCTCGTCTTCGCTCGGGGCGAGCACACGGTCTACACCCAGCCCCTCGACCGAGGCGCCCGCGGGGATGCGGATGGTGATGTCCTTGGGTCCTCCGCCCGGGAGCTCGGTCAGGTCGTAGGTGTGCCAGTAGTCCTCGACGGTCGAACCGGCGCCGTCCTGCAACACGACGCGCACGGTCAACCGCTCCAGCGAGCTGTTGGCCGGGCCGTTGACCCGGGTGCTGAACAAGACCGTGTTGTCCGCGCCCTGGGTCCAGTCGAGCGCGATGACGTTCCAGCGCGCACGTTCCTCGAGCGCCTTGTCGAGCGGTGATTTGGTTTTGCAGGCCGCTGCGCCAAGGCACAGCAGCGCGGCGAGTAGCGGGACGATCAGGCGGTTCATGGTGGGAGTCTAACCCACCTTGACCCCCTTCTTCGCACTCTTCTTGCGACCGGCGCGCGTCTCGTCGGCGTAGTAGTAACCCGCGTAGTAGTAGTCCTTGTGGTACGCGCGGTCGAAGTCGACGTTGTTCAGGACGGCGCATACCGCGTCGAGGACAAGACGCGCGAGCAGCTCCGAGGCTTCGGCATCGACCTCGCCGAGTCCGCGGGCCAGGACCACGGGCTGCTACCCGTGCCGGCGGTGTTCCTCGTCGGCAAGGACGGCCGCATCAAGTTCCAGCACGTCGACCCGGACTACCGCGTGCGGCCGTCGCCGGAGCTGGTGCTGGCGGCAGCTCGGGGGGCGTCGTAGCCGGGGCGCGTCGACGGCCCTTGTCTGCGCCGGGGCGTCGCCGAACGACGGGCGGCCGAGGATGGCTGCCGGAGGGGTACCATGTCTCCCGATGGACCCCCTTCCGGCCTACGGCGCCGCCGCCGAGTACTACGACCACGTCGTGCCCTACCGCGAGCGGCGCGACGTGGACTTCTACGTCGAGCGGGCGCGCGCTGCCGGCGGGCCGGTGCTCGAGCTCGGCTGCG
>JBFFZZ010000280.1:0-4112 GCA_041568335.1 Candidatus Polarisedimenticolaceae bacterium
CAGACCAAGGTCCTCGTCACCGACGGCGGCACGACGGTCATCGGCGGCATCTTCGCCGTCACCGACGGCAAGAGCGAGATCGGGGTACCCTGGTTCCGCAAGATCCCGGTGTTCGGATGGATGTTCCGAAGCCAAAACATCACTAAAGAAAACCGCGAGCTGCTGATCTTCATCACGCCGAAGATCGTCAAGCTGAGCTAACGGAGAGTAGACGATGCGTGGAATCAAAACGATCCTGATGATTCCGGTGGCGGCCGTGCTGCTCCTGGCGGGTGCCTGTACGGGCAACGCGCTGGACGACGGCGACAGCGCTGCGGTGGTCTTGGAAGTCGTGAACTTCACGACTCCGCCGGTGACGGCGGCGACGAATACGGCGGGCTTCTGCAGCGCGACCACGACGATCGCCTGCCAGGTGGACACCGACTGTCCGTCGACCGAGGTCTGCAATATCGGCGGCTGCACCCTGACGGTGGTCGACTGGACCGTCAACCTGGCCAACGTGCCGAAGAACTCGCTGGCCGGCCCGCCCGGCAACGACATCGCGATGATCGACGTCACGATCTCCTACACCTTCCCGGTCGTGAGCCCGGCGACGAGGACGTTCGGGTTGGGCGGTCAAATCGTGACGACGGGCGGAACCGCCAGCATCACGTTCCCGCCGATTGCGCTCCAGGACCTCGATCCGTCGATGCTGTCGACCACGGGGAGCCTGCTGATGACGTTCCGCGGCCAGACGCTCGAGGGCACGGTGATCACACTCACCGTCGCGAGAAATCTGACCGTCGAGGAGTGCGTGTAGCGTTGCTCGATGAATCGGCCTGCAGGCGGCCCCCGATCGGGGGCCGTTTTTTTTGCCGTCGGTCTGTTAGCATCGATCCCCGATGCAGGAGGCGCCACACCCGAGGACGTTGACCCACGCGCGACTCCGCCGCGCCCAGGGAGACGCGCGGGGCGCCATCGCCATCCTCGAGGCGTTGATCGACGCCGGCCGCGAGGATGACGAGCTCGTCGAGCTTTACCTCGAGCTCGGCGGCGACGACCAGCGTCCCTACCGCGAGCCCGACCCGCGGCGAGAGGAACCCGCTCGAGGGGCCGATGTCGATTCGTTACGGGAACGTTTCCGTCGCGAGCTCGTCCCGCGGGACACCGCGGAGTCCATTCGCCGGCTCCAGGGCTTGCTGGCACGCGTGCGGCGCGAGAACGGCTGACCGTCACGGTCGCCGCGCCTTGAGCGGTCGTCCGACCAGGTGGTACTCTCCGGTTCCCGCTTTGAGCGCGACGGGAGGACTCCGTGGATCCGAAGGAAATCCGTGAGTTGATCGAGATGATCTCGCGTAGCAGCTTCTCGACGTTCGAGCTCGAGGAAGCCGACGGGTTCAAGCTCAAGCTGGTCAAAGGCAGCGAATCGCCCGCGGTCAACGTCGTCGCTGCCGCTGCACCACCGCTGGCCGCCACACCCTCCGCCGGGTCGCCGGCAGCCGCGCCGGAGGCAGCCGCGCCGGAGGACAGCGGGCTCGTCGAGTTCAATTCACCGATCGTCGGCACCTTTTACCGCGCGCCCGGCCCTGACGCGCCGCCCTTCGCCGACGTCGGCCAGACCGTCAAGAAGGGTCAGGTGCTGTGCATCGTCGAGGCGATGAAGGTGATGAACGAGATCGAGTCCGAGATCGACGCGGAGGTCGTCGAGGTCTGCGTCGACGACGGTCAACCGGTCGAGTTCGGGGAGGTCCTGTTCCGCCTGCGGCCGTTGAGCTGACGCGGTGTTCCGAAAGATCCTCATCGCCAACCGGGGCGAGATCGCCCTTCGTATCATCTGGGCCTGCCGCGAGCTGGGTATCCGGACGGTCGCGGTGTACTCCACCGCGGACGCCGATTCGCTGCACGTCCGATTTGCCGATGAGGAAGTCTGTATCGGGCCGCCGCGCAACGATCAGTCCTACCTGAACATCTCCTCGGTCATCTCCGCGGCGGAGATCACCGACGCCGAGGCGATCCATCCGGGCTACGGGTTCCTCGCAGAATCCGCGCATTTCGCCGAGGTCTGCCGCGAGTGCGGGTTGACCTTCATCGGGCCCGGCCCCGACGTGATCCGGCTGATGGGGGACAAAGCGCAAGCGCGTCGCACGATGATCGAGGGTGGCGTGCCGGTCGTCCCCGGTAGCGAGGGGGTCGTCGAAGACATCGAGTCGGCGCGCGACATCGCCGAACAGATCGGCTACCCCTTGCTGGTCAAGGCAGCCGCGGGCGGCGGCGGCCGCGGCATGCGCATCGTGCCGGAGGCCGACGAGCTGGAACGCCAGTTCGAGGCGGCGCAGAACGAGGCCGCCGGTGCGTTCGGGGTCGACGACGTCTACCTGGAGAAGCTCGTCATCGAACCGCGCCACATCGAGTTCCAGGTGTTCGCCGATACTCACGGCAACGCCGTGCACCTGTTCGAGCGCGAGTGCTCCATCCAGCGTCGCCACCAGAAGCTCCTCGAGGAGTGCCCTTCGACCGCGCTCGATGCCGAGCTGCGGGAGAAGATGGCGCGGGCGGCGCTGCAGGCGGTGCGCGCCTGCAACTACGTCAACGCCGGTACGGTGGAATTCCTGCTGGCCCCGTCGGGCGAGTTCTACTTCATCGAGATGAACACCCGGATCCAGGTCGAGCACCCGGTCACCGAGATGGTGACCGGGATCGATCTGATCAAGGAACAGATCCGGGTCGCCGCGGGGGAGCCGTTGTCGTTCGGGCAGGAGGACGTGGAGTGCAGCGGCCACGCCATCGAGTGCCGGATCAACGCGGAGGATCCCGAGACCTTCCGGCCGAGCCCGGGCAAGATCACCACCTTCCACCCGCCGGGAGGGCCGGGAATCCGCGTCGACACCGCCTGCCACAGCGAGGCGATCGTGCCGCCGTACTACGACTCCATGATCGCCAAGGTGATCGCCCGCGGCAATACCCGGGGCGAGGCGATCCTGCGCATGCGTCGCGCGCTCGAGTCGTTCGCCGTCGAAGGCATCCAGACCAACGTTCGGCTGCACCAGCGCATCCTCCAGGAGGAGGATTTCGTCCGCGGGCGGTTGTCGACCGCTTTCATGGATCGGTTCCTCTGATCGGCGCCCTCCGGCCGGCCCCCGGCGAAGCCTTCTCGTTGCAGGGCCCGGGCGCTCAAAATCGGTCAGAATGGAGTCCTTTTCGATGCCCGATGAGCAAAATTTGTCACCCCGTTGCAGTGCTTGACAATAATTTGCACGGGCCCTAAATTCGGCCCAGATTTCAACCGGGTTGAACTCATAGGCTAGCCTGACAAAACGACTAGGCAAGCTGCGGGTCCGAGCTATTTGTTCGGTTCCCGAAAAGGGGTCGGAATCGATGGCCGTCAAGCTTGGAGAGATGCTGGTCCGGGCGGGGATGATCTCCCAGGATCAGTTGGACGAAGCCCTCGAGTCCCAGAAGAGCAACGGCGAAAAACTCGGCTTCAACCTGATCAAGCTCGGCTACGTCAAAGAGGATGACATCACGCAACTGCTCTCCGAGCAGTACGGCGTTCCGAGCATCAACCTGCGCCACTTCGAGATCGACGAGACGGTCATCAACCTGATCCCCTCGGAGGTCGCGCAGAAATACCTCGTGCTCCCGGTCAACCGCACCGGCGCGACGCTGACCATCGCGATGGCCGATCCGACCAACGTCTTCGCGATGGACGACATCAAGTTCATGACCGGTTACAACGTCGAACCCGTCGTGGCCAGCGAGATCGCGATCCGCGAGGCGATCGAGAAGTACTACGGCTCCCAGCACGCACTCGAGCTCAAGAAGGTCATGGACGAGATGGCCGACGCCGACTCCGAGGCCCTCGAGGTCCTCGAGGAGGAGGAAGAGCTCGACCTCCACGCCTTGGAGGCGGCGACCGAGGAAGCGCCGGTCGTCAAGCTGGTCAACATCATCCTGACGGACTCGATCAAGAAAAACGCATCGGATATCCACATCGAACCTTACGAGAAGGACTTCCGTGTGCGCTTCCGCATCGATGGCGTGCTGTACGAGATCATGCACCCGCCGCTGAAGCTCAAAGACGCCATGACCTCGCGTATGAAGATCATGGCCAAGCTGGACATCTCGGAAAAGCG
>JBFFZZ010000281.1:0-4089 GCA_041568335.1 Candidatus Polarisedimenticolaceae bacterium
GAAGATCGTCGCGCCGGTGATGAAGTACATCACCAGCAGTCCCAGCGTGTGGTCGCCGGCGACGAAGCCGGCCGCCGAATCGGAGCTCTTGCGTCCGGGCCACATCCCGACGACCAGCGATGCCGCGAGGTACGCGACGCTGATCCCGATCACGAGCCAGGAGTCGGGCACGGTCTAGCCTTCCCGGTCGCCCGTGTTGTGGTAGATCACCAGGACGACGAACGTCGCCAGCACCCAGGCGATGACCCAGACGAACGAGAACGGCAGGCCCAGCACGTAGGGCTCGATCGAGTTACCGAAGTGGGCGAAGCCGGGCCAGGTCATCGCCAGCAGACAGGCCAGCGCGTACAGGCCGAACAGTGCGTTGCGTAGGGTCACGCGACTCCCGTCTAGCGATACCTCTTGTGGTCCTTGGCGTAGTACTCGCGGGTCATGAGGACGACCTTCCCGGAGAGCAGGAAGATGGCGATCAGGTTGGGGAACGACATCAACCCGAGCGCCACGTCACCGAACTTCCAGACCGCCGACAGCGGCAGGATCGACCCGAGAAAGAAGAACACGATGAAGGTCCAGCGATAGATCGGGATCGCCCACGATCCGAACAGGTATTCCACCGCGCGGTCGCCGTAGTACGACCAGGAGATCCCCGTCGACACGGCGAACATCATGACGCCGACGGTGACGAGAAGACCGCCTGCGGTACCGAGGCTGGCGGTGAAGCCGGCGGCCGTGAGATCGGCGCCGGTCAGGTCGGTCGCCTTGTGAACGCCGGTCAGGACGATCACCAGTCCGGTCATCGAGCAGATGACCAACGTGTCGATGAACGGTTCCAGCGACGCGACCAGACCCTCGCGCACCGGCTCGTCTGTCTTGGCCGTCGCGTGGGCGATCGGGGCGCTCCCCTGCCCGGCCTCGTTGCTGAACAGGCCCCGGCGGATGCCCCACATCATCGTCAGGATGAAGGAGCCCGTCGCACCACCGGCGACGGGCTCCGGCGCGAAAGCTTCGGTGACGATCGTGGTCAGACCGGCCGGAATCTCGCTGATGTTCATCAGCAAGATGACCACGGCCCCGCCGACGTAGAGCGCCGCCATGCCCGGCGCGAGGATCGACGTCACGCGGCCGATGCGCTTGATGCCACCGATGATCACGAGAGCGACCAGTGTGCTGAACAGCAGAGCGGAGTAGACGGTGGGGATGCCGAACTGGGTCTCGATGCGGGTGGCCAACGTGTTGGACTGGTTCATGCAGCCGCCGCCGAACGAGCTGATCGCGGCGCACGCGGCAAAGAACATGGCCATCCACTTCCACTTCGGTCCCAGCCCGCGTTCGATGTAGTACATCGGCCCGCCGGACACGGAACCGTCCTTGTGGACATCGCGATACCTCACGGCCAGCGTGCACTCGGTGTACTTCAACGCCATGCCGAAGAACGCGGTGATCCACATCCAGAACAAGGCTCCGGGTCCGCCCATGCGGATGGCGATGGCGACTCCGGCGATGTTGCCGATCCCGACGGTCGCCGACAGCGCCGTCGTCAGGGCCTGGAAGTGGCTCAGATCACCCTCATCCTCGGGGTCGTCATAGACGCCGCGTGTGATGTCGACGGCGTGCTTGAAACCGCGCACCTGGATCACCACCAACCGGACCGTCACGAAGACGCCTGCGCCGAGCAACACGATCGCGAGGAGCGGGACCGGTTGCGGCCACTCCCAGACATAGCCCTCGAGGAACTCCGCGATCGGCAGGAGCGCGCCGTTCACGAACTCGGAAATTTTGTCGGCCAGTTCTTCCAGGAAACCCACGACTGCCCCCCGTCCATCCAGGTCGGAACGCCCCGCGCGCCCGCCACAAGGCCCGAAATCCTACCATCCTTCGTTTTCCCGACCCGGTGGCATCGTGAAGTGCCCTTCGGTAAGGTGACCGGCGTGTCGTCCCAGCTCGATCTTCGCCGTGATTTCACGCGGCTGACGGCCGTCAACATCCTCTCCAACCTGACCGTCCCCATCACGGGACTGGTCGACACCGCGATGCTCGGCCACCTCGCCGACATTCGCTTCCTCGCCGGCGCGGCGCTGGGCGCGATCCTGTTCGACTACGTCTACTGGACGTTCGGCTTCCTGCGCATGACCTCGACCGGATTGACCGCCCAGGCGGTCGGTCGTGGCGATCGGGAGGAGGAGTACGGGCATCTCGTCCGGTTCACCCTGCTCGGTCTCGGCGCGGCGGCGATCGTCCTGGTGCTCCAGGCGCCCCTCCGCGAGGCGGGGTTCGGTCTGCTCGGCGGTGAGAGCGGCGTCGAGGCGGCGGGGCGGGATTACTACAACGCGCGGATCTGGGGCGCGCCGGCGGCGATGCTCAACTTCGTCCTGATGGGGTGGTTTCTGGGGCGCGCGCAGAGCCGCAACGTCCTGATCATCACGGTCGTCGCCAACCTCGCCAACATCGTCTTCAACTACCTTTTCATCATGCGGCTCGGCTGGGCCGCGGCGGGCGCCGGGTGGGCCACGGCGCTGGGGCAGTACCTCGGTCTCGCCGCCGGGCTGCTGCTGTATGCCCTGCGTTCCGATCGCGAGCCGGTGGCCTGGCGGCCGGCCCTGGCCAGGGACAAGTTCCGCGGACTGTTCGCGCTCAACCGCGACCTGTTGATCCGAACGGTCCTGTTGATCTCCGTGTTCGCGACGTTCACCGACTTCAGCGCCCGGTTGGGGACCGTCGTGCTGGCGGCGAACTCGATCCTGCTGCGGATGCTCAACCTGGCGGCCTACATGATCGACGGCGCCGCGTTCGCCTGCGAGAGCCTCGGTGGGATCCTGCTCGGTCGCGGCGATCGCGACGGGTTGAAACGGCTCGTGCGCATGGCCGTGGTCGCGGGCCTGCTCTTTGCGGTTTTGTCGCTGGCCGTCTACCTGGCCCGCCCCGAGCTGTTCCTCGGCCTGCTCACCTCGCACGACGACGTGATCGAGTACTCGCTCGTCTACATCTACTGGTTGATCCCCTGCCTGACGATCGGCGCGATCGCCTACATGTACGACGGTTTGTTCCTCGGCTGGACGCGGCCCAAGACGATGCTGCTCTCGATGTCGTTCAGCGTCTTCGGCGTCTACCTGCCGCTGGCCGGGATCGCCGTCTGGCGCGGGCAAAACCACTGGCTCTGGGCGGCGTTGGCGCTGTTGATGGTGGCGCGGGCCAGCACGCTCGCGGCGGCAGCGCGGAGATTCCTGTCCCCGACTTGACGCCCGACTCGATGCGAAACCCCGTCAAAGGAGACGGTTTTTGGAGCCGGATTGCAACCTCGGAGCCGCTTCGGACGTCTGATCCCGTGGAGGGGAAGGGGGATTCCGGTGGAGACCGCGAAATCGGCGATTCTGAGTGCTCTTCTGGTCTCTTCTTTTGCCGTCGGCGACTCCCTGGCCGAGCAGACCGTGGGCGCGGCCGGCCTCAAGGTCCCCCGCCAGGTCACCCGGGCCATCGGTGAGATCCGGATCGACGGCAAACTCGACGAGGCGGCTTGGTCCTCGGCGCTGGCGCTGGACCTCCCGTACGACACGCGCCCGGGAGACAACACCCCGGCGCCCGTCGACACGACGTGCTACCTGACCTACGACGACAAGCACGTCTATCTCGGGTGCCGCGCGCTCGATCCGAATCCGGAGAAGATCCGCGCCCGCTTGAGCGACCGGGATCGGGCGTTCAACGACGACTTCATCGGCATGATCATCGACACGTTCAACGACGAGCGTCAGGCCTACGAGTTCTTCGTCAATCCGCTGGGTGTCCAGATGGACCTGACCCAGGACGACGTCAACGGGAACGAGGACGAATCGTGGGACGCGATCTGGGATTCGGCCGGGCAGATCACGGAGGAAGGCTACGAGACCGAGATGGCGATCCCCTTTTCGTCCCTGCGCTTCCAGAGCGGTGGAGAGGAGCAGACCTGGGGCATCGACGTCGCACGGTTCTGGCCGCGGGATCACCGCTATCGCATCGCGCTCAACAGGCTCGACCGTGAAGTGTCGTGCTACCTGTGCCAGTCTTCGAAGGTGAAGGGCTTTGTCGGGGCCAAGCCAGGCAAGAACCTCGAGATCA
>JBFFZZ010000282.1:0-4052 GCA_041568335.1 Candidatus Polarisedimenticolaceae bacterium
AAACGTCCACGCCGACCTTGGCCAGGTGCGCCTGGATCTTGACCAAGGCATCCTCTCGGGTACGGTTCCCCGCGTTGGTGAGCAGCGTCAGGCCCAGCCGTTTTCCGGTCTCGCCCTTTGCGGTCGCATAGCCGTGCTCGCGCAGGATCGCGCGCGCGCCCTCCGGATCGTAAGGCAGCGGCGTTAGGGAGGTGTCCGCGCCCCACCAGGTCGACGGCGCGGGACCCCTGCCGACGATCGCATGACCGGCCATCAATTCGTCGACGAGGGCCTGGCGGTCGATCGCCAGGGTCAACGCGCGCCGGATGTCCGGGTCGTCGAACGGCGGTTTGGCTCCGTTCCAGCCGATGAACTCGTAGTTCGCGTAATCGAACGGCACGACGTTGAGGCGTTCGTCCGCACCGAGCCGGCGGACGTCCCGCAGCGGGACGTTCTCGAGGTAGTCGATCTCACCGGAGCGCAGCTGCGTGATGAGGTTGCTGATGTCCGGGACGACACGCACCACGATGCGGTCGAGGTAAGGGCGGCCCTCACGGTAATAGTGCGGGTTGCGCGCGAGCTCGATCTGTTCACCGGGGCGGTGCGACCGCGGGACGAACGGCCCCGAGCCGATCCGCGCCGTGAGCCAGTCGTGGTCCTTCCAACGCTCGAACGGGACCTCGCCGAACACGTGCTTCGGCAGGATACCGCCCTCGACGGCGTCGATGAACTGGTACGGGTAGACGCGGTCGAAACGGAACCGCACGGTGCGGGCATCCACGACCTCGACGTCCGTGATCCGCGTCTTGCTGTCGGCGTTGATCCAAGGGACGTGTTCGTTGGTCTGCGCCGTCCAGGTAAAGCGGACGTCCTGGGCGCTGACGGGTGTCCCGTCGCTCCACGACGCCTCGCGCAGCTTGAAGGTCAGAGAGCGGCCGTCTTCGGAGGTCTCCCATGACTCGGCCAGCGAGGGCTCGTACCCATCCGGGTGCGACAACGGGCCGGGCTTCTGCTCGGCCAGTCGCAGGAACACCCGTCGCAGAAGGAAGTGCGCGAACGATTGCTGGGAGATGTACTCGTTCCAAGAATCCACGTCGGTGATGCTGCCCATGACGAGCGTGCCACCCGCCTTGGGCGTGTCGACCCGGGTCGGCGGGGGGCCGTCATCCCCCCTCCCGGAGCAGGCGAGCCCGGCCACGAGCCCGGCCAGCAAAACGAGTGAGCACCCGGCACGTCGTCGATCCATCTCGGCCTCCCGTCACGGGTCGTCGTTCAGGACCCTCCGAATGACCCGTAGCGAGTGATGCTCGCCGGTGTCGATGCCGGGGCAGAACGACGCCAGTTTTTTCCAGCTCCGGGGAGAACTTAGGTTCTCCTCCCAAAAAGGAAAAGTGCGGCACTGGGTCGGCCGGACGGGGTAGATTCCACAGCGTTTTCCGGTCAAAAACGGGCAGTCCGGGGTGTCCATCCGCAGCACGCGGTTGCCCTCGTCGAGCGTCGTGTAGCGCTTGCGGAAGGTCGCGAGATCGAGCTCGAGGTAGCGGGCGATCCTCCGCTCGGTCGGCCGATCGAGGTACACGAACGAGTACTCCCCATGATCGGTGCAGCAGCCACCGCAATCCGGAACACAGGTGAAATCCAACCCCTCGGCATACCAGGGATCCATCAGGGTGCCTCGATCGTCGGCAGGCGGATGCGGAATCGCGTGCCCTCGCCGGGTGCGCTGTCGACATGGATCGTACCCTGGTGAGCCTCGATCGCGCGTCGCGCGATGGCCAACCCGAGCCCCGTGCCGGAAGACTTGGTGGAGAAGTAGGGTTCGAAGAGGCGTCGGCGAACCTCGGGGTCCAACCCGACGCCGTTGTCGTCGACGCTGATCTCGACGAGCCGTCCGTTCGGGGCCTTCACGCTTACGTCGAGCCGTCCGCCGTCGGGCATCGCCTGGATCGCGTTCTCGATCAGGTTGACCACGGCGCGGGAGAGCACCCGGTAGTCGATCGCCACCCGCGGCACATCGTCGTAGTCCTCCGTCAGCTCGATACCGCGCATCGCGGCGCTGCGATAAGGCGACATCGTCTCGCGCATGAACTGCGCGGGGTCGCATGGCTCGGGCTTGAGCACCGGAAGCTTGGCGTAAGCGGAGAACTCGCCGGCAATGTCGTACAACGTCCGGACCTGCTTGATCACCGTTTCGATACAGGACTCGATCTTCTCGTCGGGTAGCGCGCCGCGGTCGGCGAGCAGCTTTCGCAGGTGCTCGGCCGAGAGTTGTATCGGGGTCAAGGGGTTCTTGATTTCATGAGCGATGGCGCGAGCCATTTCCGCCCACGCAGCCAGCTGGTTGCTGCGGGTGAGCTCGGTGACATCGTCGAGCAGGATCAGGGTGCCGACGGGGCGGCCCGCCGAACCGGGGAGTGGGACGCGGACCATCTGCAGGCGGCGTGGGCCGTCGTCGTCTTCGACGTCGAACTCGATCGGCTCTCCCGCGACGACCGCGCCGTCGCGCAAGGCGGCGCGCAAACCCGCCAGGGCGGAGGCCGATTCGATCGCCAGGGACAGGTCGGTCCCGATCTCGACGTGGGCGCCGGCGGCCGCGAGCAGCTCGGTCGCCGTCGGGTTGAGCGTCACGATCGTCCCCGACTCGTCGATCGACAGCACGCCGGTCGTGGCGTGCTGCAACAGCGTTTCGATGTAGTCCCTGCGTTGCTCCAGCGTCGTCCGCTGCTGTTTCAGCGACTGCGCCATGGCGTTGAAGCCGCGCACCAGATCGGCGACCTCGTCACGGGTCTCCGCCTGCAGCCGCGTCGCGTAATCGCCCGCGGCGATTTGCGAGGTGGCCCGCGCGAGGGCGCGCAGCGGTCGGGCCACGGTGCGTGCGAGATACGTGGCCGCGACGATCAACGCCGCCGCCAGCAGCACGGTGACCACCAGGATGATCTCGGTGACGCGGCGCACCTCACGGTGGATCTCCCCGGGGGCGACGACCATCGGAACCGCGACGACCATCTGCCGCGCGAGCGCGACGCTGCGGATCGGTGCGTACGCGACGGGGAGCGCCCTCCCGCCCAGGATCTGCCGCTGGACCAGCGAGGGCCGGCCGTCCATCGCGACCTGGCGCTGAACGTCGTAGTCGAGCCTTGTCGGTAGCACTCCCGCATCGAACAGCTCGCGTTTGGAGCTCGCGACCAGCCGGCCGCGTTCGTACACGTGGACGTCCTGACCGACGACACGCCGCAGCCACAGGAGGAAGCTGTCGTCGATCTCGAAGGACGGAGTCGAATCCACCGCACCATCCGCGTCGTCCGGTGCGTCGAGCGGGGCCGCCGCGTCCTCGAGCAAACGCTGCGCCGCCCCGGCAAAGCCGACGGCGGAGCTTTCCAGCTCCTCGCCCGCGCGGGTTTCGATGTACCCGCGAAGGATCAGCGACAGCCCGACGAGAGGCACGACCGACGCGACGAGCGTTGCGGCGACGAGCTTGCGCTGGAACGACCCGCGGAGCGCGCCGTCGAGCAACCGCGGTCCGCCGCGGCGAACGAACTGCGGCAACAGCGCGACGACGAACAGGATCGCCAGACCCACCAGCAGGAAGCGCAGCGCCCCGGCCAACCGTTCCAGCGGGGCGGCGTCCTCGATCAACAAGAGGTGCAGCCGGTTGGGTTCACCCAGAGCGAGGCCGACGAAGCGCTCGTCGCCCGATCGGAAGCTCACGGTTTCGCCGTCGGTCGCGGCAAGCCGGAACTCCGTCGTCACCGCGGGAGGTCGAGTGAGCGTGGATCGCAGTGGGGTGCCCTGGCCGTCGTAGAAGACGTAATGCAGGTCGCCGGCGGGTTCGTCGCGCGCTTGGCCGAGTGCGGCGAGGTAGGCGCGGCCGGCGGGGAGGAACGGCAGGTTGTCCGGTTCGTCCAGCACGTGCGCCACGATCACCCCGCGCGGTTCGCCGTGCCGGGTCAACAGCGCTTCGCGATGAAGCAGTCGCTGGCGCACCGAGGCGACGGGCTCCTCGAGCACGGTCGTCGATTCCGGCGCCAGCTCCTCCCACGGACCGATTTCCTCGTCGAGCGCCGGCAGGTCGT
>JBFFZZ010000283.1:0-4039 GCA_041568335.1 Candidatus Polarisedimenticolaceae bacterium
CACGAACTCCTCGCGGGTGTGGCTGACCAGCATCTGGTTGGCGTACACCCCGGGGAGCACCTTCTCCGGCATCTTGATCGAGAGTTTCCGTTCTTTGGCCATGCGTCATCCCCTTGATTGAGATGCTAAGGTATCGGTTTTCGGAGAGCCGCGCATGCCACAGGTCGAATGCTCACGTTGCAAACGTCACGCGGACGGACTGGAACGGCCGCCGTTGCCCGGTGAGGTCGGCCAGGCCGTTGCCGGGCGCACCTGCGCCGCCTGCTGGAAAGAGTGGCTCGGCGCTCAGGTCATCCTGATCAACGAGCACGGGTTGAGCCCGGCCAATCCCGAGCACTACCGGCGTCTGATCGATGAGATGCGGGTCTTCTTGATGCTCGGCACCGACGATTGAGGTCAGACCGGCCGGTCGGTGAGCGTGACCAGCACCTCGCGATCGGTCAGGCGTTGCAGCTGCACGATCCGGTAGCCACGATCCAGCAGCTTCTTGACACGTGGTTCGTCGGTGGGTTGAAACTTGTAGGGCAGCACGAGGTGCAGCTGGATCCTCTCGCGTCGTTCCTGGCGGTCCACCGTCGGTCCTCCCACGTGGGCGGAGAGCATAGCGGAACGCTCGAAGATCCTGCAAGAAGCGGGCGGATCGCCGCTTTTCGACGTTGTCGTCGTTGACAGAACATCGACCCTGTCCTACTTTCTAGACAGGTCCGTGAGGCGTCCGTTCGAGCGTGACGGACGACGGGGAGGTCGAATCGGAATGTTGCAAATCACCGACAACGCGATCAACAAAGTCAAGCAACTGCTGGCCGCGGAGAAAAAGCAGGGTTACGGGCTACGCGTGGCCGTGCAGGGCGGCGGCTGCTCCGGTTTCCAGTACGGGCTGACCTGGGAAAAAGAAAAGAAAGAGAACGACCAGCAGCTCGAGTTCCAGGGTCTCAACGTGTTCGTCGACGCGATGTCGGTGCACTACCTGGACGGGGTGAGCATCGACTATGTCGACGGCCTCGAGGGCTCCGGGTTCAAGATCGAGAACCCCTCGGCGACCGGGACCTGCGGCTGTGGTCACAGCTTCTCGATGTAAAGCGTGAGCGGGCCGATCCGCGACGCCACCGGTCTGGCGTCGTTTGCTCAGAGCTCGGACGAGAGCCGCGGCCGGAGACATCCCGAACCGCACCACGACTATCGCTCTCCGTACCAGCGGGACCGCGACCGGATCATCCATTCGCGTGCGTTTCGACGCCTCGAATACAAGACCCAGGTTTTCGTCAATCACGAGGGCGATCACTACCGGACGCGGCTGACCCATACGATCGAGGTCTCCCAGATCGGTCGCACGGTCGCGCGGGGCGTTGCGCATCAACGAGGATCTGGTCGAATCCCTCGCGCTGTCCCACGATCTGGGTCACACACCCTTCGGGCACCTGGGTGAAGACGTGCTCGACGATCTTCTGGCGGACCACGGCGGTTTCAATCACAACCGGCAGTCGTTGCGGATCGTCGAGCATCTCGAGGACCGTTACCCGGACTTTCCCGGGCTCAACCTCACGTGGGAGGTGCGTGAGGGGATCGCCAAGCACTCGGGGCCGATCGACCTGTCGCTCGCGCCCGAGTTCGAGGAGTACCGTCCCGACCTACAGCCGCCGCTCGAGGCGCAGCTGATCGACCTGGTCGACGAGATCGCCTACAACCATCACGACGTCGACGACGGGCTCGCCGCGGGGTTGCTCGATATCGAGGAGCTCGCCTCGGAGGTGGTCCTGTTCGGCGAACCGCTGGCCCGCGCACGCCGCGAGCACGCGGGTGCGACCGACCGGCAACTGCAGACGACCGCCTTGCGCGGCATGATCGACCGGCTGGTCTCCGATCTGATCGACACCACGCGGGACAACGTGGAACGAAGCGACGTATCGACGGTCGACGACGTGCGCGGCTACGGAGCGCAGCTGGTGGGGCTGTCCGACGAGCTCCGTGAGGGGAACGGAGCGCTCAAGACGTTCTTGCACGAGAAGCTGTATCACCACCAACGAATCGAACGCACCAAGGATGAGTCACGGGCGTTGTTGCGCGGGCTCTTTGCGCACTACATGGCCAACGAGCAACGGCTCCCGCCGGACGCCCGGGCGAGGGTGGCGCGCGACGGCCGCGCGCGCGTGGTCGCCGACCACATCGCGGGAATGACCGACCGTTACGCCTACGATGAATACCGCCGGTTGCTGGAGACCGCGTCTCGCGGCTAGAAGAATCTAAACGTTTCCCTTTATTATTCGCCGAGATAACGGCCGAATCGGATTGAACGTCCGTTCCGCGGAACCTAGATTCTATTTGACGGTCCAGGCGCGTGGCTCAACCCGACCGTCCGCTGGAACCGAGGTAGCGCATTCCATGACCAGACAAAAGAGCGTGCTCATCGTCGATGACGATCCCGGGATCGTCGAGATGCTCAAGCTCGCCCTCGCGCAGGTCGGATACGAGGTCGACGGGGTGGGGACGGGCCGCGACGCGCTCCAGGCCATCCACGACCGGATCTACGACGCGGCGATCGTCGATTTCGTGCTCCCCGACATGAACGGTCTCGCGCTGCACCGGGAGATCCGCCAGATCGACGAGGAGCTCGCGCGCAACTCGCTCTTTTGCTCCGGGCACGTGCAGTCGGATCAGAACCTGGGTTACTATTCGACCCACGGGGTCGGTTTCCTGTCCAAGCCGTTCGATATCCAGGAAGACATCGACTCGCTCGAGTCGCTGTGGACGATCGAAGAACGCCACTGATCAGCGAGTCCCGTCGATCTGCCCGACGAGCGTCTGGTTGATCTCGACTTCGAGACGGTCGCGCAGCCGGGTCAAGATCGATTCGCGCAGCGCGTTCTTGCGGTCGGACTCGAGCTCCACCGTGAGCGCCGCCTTCGCCGATTCGAACGAGACGGGGTCGAAAGGCTCCCGACGGGTCACCATGTAGATCAGCGCGCCGGCAGGAACGCGGACGACGCCACGATCGCCGACCTGAACCTGATCCCCGAACAGCCTGCGCTGGAGCTCATCGCTGTCGCCGCCGCTGCCCGCCGGCGACGTGCCGGGCGCCAGATCGCCGGAGTCCTGAACCGTGAGATCGAGGGTCCTCGCCACGCTTGCCAGATCCCAGTTTCCCGTCGTGACCGTCGCCGCCAGGTTGTAAGCCGTTTCCTCCAGCTTCTTGTCGAGGACGTCCTGACGGACCTCGTTCTCGACCTCCTCGAACGGCGCGACCGTCGCCTCGGTGACCTCCGACACGTGGACGATCACCTTGCCGCCGCGGGTGTCCAGCGGGGAGCTCGTCTCGCCGACGGCCAGGGAGAAGATCTGCTCGACCGCATCGGGCCGGATGACCCCGAGCTCGCTCAGCGTGTTGCCGCGTTCGACGAAACGTTCGCCGACCTCCAGCCCCTCGGCCCGGGCGACGCCATCGAAGGACTCACCGGAGGCGACGCGGGCGGCAATCCGGTCGGCCTCCGAGGCGATCCTCTCCTGGGTCCGGCGCTGCTTCAGCCGCGTCTCGATCTCGCCGCGCACCTCCTCGAAGGGATCGGTCCCCGCGTCGCGCGAGTCGGTGACCTGGATGATGTGGTAGCCGAACTGCGTCTCGGTGATCGGAGCGAGCTCCCCGACCGGGGTGGAGAACGCCGCCTCCGCGAACTCCGGCACCATGCGCTCGCGCTCGAAGAAGTTCAGGTCGCCCCCGCGCGCCGCGGAAATCGGATCCTCGGACAGGGTCTGCGCCAGCGGCTCGAACGGCTCGCCCGCTTGCAGCCGCGTCAGGATGGACTCGGCCTGCGCGCGGATCTCGGCCTTCCGGGCGTCGTCGGCGCCGGGCTCGACGCGGAGCAGGATGTGGCGCGCGCGGCGTTGATCGCCATGCGTGTAGTTCGCGAGGTTCGCGTCGTAGGAGGCGCGCAGCTCGTCTTCGGTCACGCCGACGGTGGCGGCGACCCGTTCCCGGTTGAGCTCCATGTAGCGGATCTTGCGACCGGGCGGGCGCCGGTAGTCGTCCGGATGGCTGTCGTACCAG
>JBFFZZ010000284.1:0-3988 GCA_041568335.1 Candidatus Polarisedimenticolaceae bacterium
AGCGGACCCAGCGCCTGGCTCGTCTCGACCACTGCGGTGCCGGCCGGGACGCGCCGCGAGGACTCGTCCCGCCGCGCCTCGATTTGCAGAAGGTGTCGTCCCTGGAAAGGCTCCGGGCTCCGCTTGAGCCGGTTGATCCGGAGGGTTATGCTGGTCCATCGGCGCGCCCGCTCCGATCGGGTCTTCAACCACGCGCCGGGGGGTCGCGGCGTGCATTCGAGGGTTGGCTTGGTCCTGCTGGTGCTCGGGTCGGGCCTCGCCTCGTGCGCACCGGAAACGTCCGTCCCTCCGCCCGTGGAGACCTCGCTGGAGGACACCGACGCCGAGGTCGTCGAGCAACTGACCAGGCTGCTGGCGGCGGCGCGAAGCGATCCCCGTTCGGCCGACGCGCGCGCCGCTCTCGGCATGGCCTACCACGTCATCGGTCGGACCCGCGCCGCCCACGAGAGCTATGCGCAGGCCGCCGCGCTCGCCCCCGATGTGGCGCGCTGGAGCTACTTCGAGGCCGTGACCCGCTCGGAGCTCGGAGACCTCGAGGGCGCGCTCGAGGTGCTCGACCGCGTGCAGGCGCTCGACGATGCGTACGTGCCCGCCTACCTGTTTCGTGGGCAGTGGTTGCTCGACCTCGGTCGCACCGCGGAGGCCGGCGAGGCCTACACCGAGGCGACCCGCCGCGACCCGAACAGCGCCGCCGGTTGGATCGGTACCGCGAAGGTGCACCTGCGGTCGGGTCGGCCCGCCGAAGCGCTGCAAATGCTCGAGCGACTCCTTCAGCGAGCCCCGAACCACCCGTTCCTCCATCAGCTCGCCGGACAGGCCTACCGGGAGCTGGGGGACATGGACAGGGCGCGCCAGGCGCTTTCCCAGGCCAAACCGGGAGAGGATCAGCCGTTGTGGTCGGACCCGTGGCTCAACGAACGGCTGCAGTACCAGACCGGCTTCGGTGGCGACATGATGCGCGCCGCGGAGCTGTTGGAGCGAGGGCAGAACGCGGAAGCCGCGGCGCTGATGGAGCAACTCCGCACCCGGCGGCCGGACGATCGCCAACTGCTCAACAACCTCAGCGTGGCCTACCGCAATCTGGGTCAACCGGATCGGGCCTTCGAGGTGTTGCGCGACGGGCTCGAGCGGCATCCGCGCTATCACCCGTTTCACCTCAACATCAGTGCCGACTACCAACGCCTGGGCAACGTCGACCGCGCGATGTGGCACCTCGAGCGTGTGATCGAGATCAGCCCGACGTTCGTGCCCGGGTGGGAACGCATCGGCAGCGTCCACCTCAGTCAGGGCCAGCTCCCGGAGGCGCTCGAAGCCTTCGACAACGCCGCGCGATACCGGCCCGATTCGCCGACCTATCACTTTTTCGCCGGTGTGATCCTGGCGCAGATGAAGCGTTTCGAGGAGTCTCGCGAACGTCTTCGAAGGACGCTCGAGATCAACCCCAACCAACCACCGGCCCTGATCGCGCTCGGGCGCGTCGAGGTCGATCTCGGCCTGTTCGAGGAGGCGCGAGCCACGCTGGACCGGGCACGCTCGATGACCCCTCAAAACAGGCACCTCGCCGAGGCCTACGAGCACCTGGCCAGGAGCGAAAAAGGGAACTGATGCGATCGCTGCTGAAAGCCGGTGCGGCGGCCGGGATCCTCGCGGTGTGTTGGAGCTGCTCCGGCTCGCCGCCCGGCGCGCCCGCCGCCCCGACTCCCGCTACCCCCACGGGACCTCCGTGGTTCGAGGAGATCGGCGCTGCGAACGGACTGGCCTTCGAGCACGTATCCGGTCACGACGGGCGCTTCGTGTTCCCGGAGATTCTCGCCGGCGGAGCCGCCCTGTTCGATATGGACGGGGACTCCGATCTGGATGCCTACCTCGTTCAGAGCGGCGACGCGCGGAATCCCGGCGGCGGCGAAGGCGCCAACCGCCTGTTCCGCAACGACGGCGACGCCAGGTTCACCGACGTGACCGAAGGATCGGGCACCGCGGATCAGGGCTACGGGATGGGCGTCATCGTTGGGGACTACGACAACGACGGCGATCAGGACCTCTATGTGACCAACCTCGGACCCAACGCCCTGCTGCGAAACGACGGGGACGGGACGTTCACCGACGTGACGGAATCCGCCGGTGTCGGTCACGAGGGGTGGGGCACCAGCGGGGCGTTCCTCGATTACGACAACGACGGCGACCTCGATCTGTTCGTGACCAACTACATCGAGTGGTCGATGGGAATCGAGCAAGTTTGTTTCGGTCTGCACGGGCTTCCCGACTACTGCGATCCGACCAACTACAACACCCCGGCCAAGGACCTGTTCTATCGAAACGATGGGAACGGCCGATTCGCCGACCTGACCGAAGAGGCCGGCTTTCATGCCGCTTTCGGCAACGGGCTCGGGGTCGTCACGGCGGACTTCGACCGCAACGGTTTCCAGGACATCTACGTGGCCAACGACACGATGGTCAACCAGCTGTGGCTCAATCAGGACGGAAAGCAGTTCGTCGACGAAGCGCTGCTTCGCGGCTGCGCCATGGATGAGAACGGGAAGGCCAAGGCGGGTATGGGGATCGCCATCGCCGACATCGACGACGACGCCGACGAGGACATCATCGTCGTCAACCTGTTGGGGCAAACCGATTCGCTTTTCCGCAACGACGGGGGCTTGTTTCGAGATGCGACCGGCGCCGCCGGACTCGGGCAGGCGAGCCGCTGGTACACCCGTTTCGGGGTCGGGCTGATCGACTTCGACAACGACGGCTACCTGGACCTGTACGAGGCCAACGGCAGGGTCACGGCGAACAACGAGGCCGAGACGGACGACGTCTACGCCGAGCCCAACGCGTTGTTCCGCGGTCTTCCCGGAGGAAAGTTCGAGTTCGTGGAGCTCCTCGGGGGCACGGTGGAGACGCTGATCGAAACCAGCCGCGCAGCCGCGTTCGGGGACGTCGACGGCGACGGCGGGGTCGACGTGCTCGTGGCCAACAAGGACGGGCCGGCGCACCTGCTACGCAACATCGCGCCGGATCGCGGTAACTGGGCGGCGCTTCGCGTGCTCGACAGGCACGGGCGCGATGCGTTCGGCGCGGTCGTGCGTTTGACCGTCGGTCAGCGCGTCATCACACGCGACGTGCGTGCGGCCTACAGCTACCTGGCCAGCAACGATCCGCCAATCCACGTCGGTCTCGGCGACGCGACGCAAATCGACGCCGTTGAGGTACGTTGGATCGACGGAACGACCGAGCGATTCGGGACGATCGCAAGCGGGAGAACGACCACGTTGCGGCGTGGACAGGGGACCTGATGATGGAACAGTTCACGGCGTTTGTTCAGGAAGCCTGGGGGGAAGGTTGGGTGCGCGCCGCGGTCATCGTCGTCGTCGCCGTCATCCTGGCGAAGATCACGCAGTTCGTCTTTTCGCGGATCCTGGTCCGGCTGACGGTCAAGACAAACACCGATCTCGACGACAGGCTGGTCGAGCTGCTCAAGCGTCCGGTCTTCATCACGGTGGTCTCCATCGGCCTGTACTCGGCGATCGCGGTCCTCGACCTCGACGTTGGGATCAAGGGTTCGCTGCGCTCGCTCGTCCACACCGTCTTGATCGTCGTCTGGTTGATGGCGAGCACGCGGATCGTGACCGCGCTGGTCGACGGGTTCAGCCGGCTTGCGGACCGCGTCACCTGGATCGAGGCGCGCACCGCGCCGCTCCTCGACAATGTCGCCAAGCTCGTGCTGTTCGGCGGCGCGGTGTACTTCCTGCTCGTCGCCTGGGATCTCGATGTTGCGCCGTGGCTGGCCTCGGCCGGGATCGCGGGGATCGCGATCGGCTTCGCCGCCAAGGACTCGTTGGCCAACCTGTTCGGCGGGATCTTCGTCATCATGGACGCACCTTACAAGATCGGGGACTACATCAATCTCGATTCGGGCGAGCGCGGCAAGGTGATCAAGATCGGGCTGCGCTCGACACGCCTGCTGACCCGCGACGACGTCGAGGTCACC
>JBFFZZ010000285.1:0-3977 GCA_041568335.1 Candidatus Polarisedimenticolaceae bacterium
GTCCATCGCGATGACACCGCCGATGTTGGGATCGAGCGTCTCGTCCACGACACGGTCCACGGCGGCCTGCAGGTCGAGGCCCTCGTACTCCATCATGGCGCCCACCGAATAGGCGACGCTGTGACGGATGAACTCTTCACCGACACCCGTCCCGGACACCGCGCAACGGCGGTTGTTCGCGTAGGTCCCCGCGCCGACGATCGGCGAATCGCCGATGCGGCCGTACATCTTGGCCGTCAGCCCGCCGGTCGAGGTGCCGGCGGCGAGATTCCCGTGCCGATCCAACGCCACGACCCCGACCGTGCCCTTGTCCTGCTCGGCCAGCCTGCGCTCCAGAGCACGACGGCGTCGCTCGGTCCCGAAGTAACTCTGCTCGACCCGCTCCACGCCGACCGTATCGGCGAAGGTTTCCGCACCGTCGCCGCCGAACAACACGTGGCGGGTCTGTTCCATCACCGCCCGCGCGAGACGGATCGGGTTCTTGACGGTTCGGACACCGGCGACCGCCCCGCACGCCAACGTCTCTCCATCCATGATCGACGCGTCCAGCTCGTGCCCGCCCGCGGCGTTGAAGACCGCGCCGCGGCCGGCGTTGAAGCGTGGATCGTCCTCGAGGATCACGATCACCTGCTCCACGGTGTCCAGCGCCGAGGCGCCGCCCTCGAGCAGCTCCTTTCCGGCGGTCAGGGCGATCTCCAGGCTCTCGAGGTAACCGTCGCGGATATCATCGCTCGTGTCGGAACCCAGCGTTCCGGCTCCGCCGTGGAGCGCGACCGACCACTCCAGCGGGCTCTCCGCGACCGCGTCGGCCGGGGGAGGCGGCGCGCAACCGACCGCGAGGGCCAGCAAGAATGCCGGAACCGATGAGTGACGTTTCGTCAGAAACATGAAACCCCTCCGTGCGCCCGATCGGAGAACCCACTGTGGGCTGCGATCATACGCAGGGAGGGGTGGCTGGTTCCAGTGCCGGCGGTCAGTGCGTGACGGCGACCTTGACCGGGCACCGCACCGGCGGGCAATCGTCCTTCAAAGGTCGCTTCTTGATCGCGCGCATCTTGGCGAACACCTTGCGCATCTTCTCTTTGGCTTGGCACTCGATCTGACGGACGCGCTCGCGCGAAAGCCCCATCCGGTTGCCGGTTTCCTGAAGGGTGAGTGTCTCGTGACGGTTCAGCCCGAACCGGTACGAGATGACCGTGCGCTGCTGGTAGTTGAGGTGTTCAAACGCTTCGGAGACGCCGTGGACCATTTCGCGCTCGAGCATGCCCTGCTCGACCGACGGTTTCTCGCGATCCATGATGCAATCGGCCAGCGGGGTTTCCTGTTCCTCGCCGACCGGCTCGTCGATGCTGACTTCGTGGACCCGGTGCTGCAAAACGCGATCGACCTTTTCGACGTCGCGATCCAGGTGCTCCGAGATCTCCTCGCGCGTCGGAACACGGTTCAGGCGGTCGCGCAGCGTGTGTTCGGCCTTGCGGATCTCCTTGACCTTTTTCATTTGCGAGTAGGGCAGCCGAACCGTGGTGGTCTGCTCGGCCAACGCCTTGAGGATCGACTTACGGATCCACCAGATGGCGTAGCTGATGAACTTGGTGTCGCGATCGGCATCGAATCGATGTGCCGCCTCGATCAGGCCGACGTTGCCTTCGTTGAGCAGATCCTCGAACGGGATCCCCAAGTTGCGGTACTCGCTGGCCACTTTGGCGACAAAACTCAAGTTCGATTCGACCAGCTCGTTGATCGCCTCGGAATTCCCTTTCCGGATGTCCCGAGCGAGGTTCTTTTCCTGCTCCTTGGACAACAGCGGATACCGGCGAATCTCGGTGAAATACTGGGAGAGGACCGAATCCCGGGACCGACTCTTCGACACCATGCACACCTCTACGTTTTCCATCGCGTCAGGTGAATCGCTCCAACGACGGGTGCTGCGGGGTCCGTCGGCGACCTGTGGAGGGGGCATGCGCTAGCCACCCGGCCTACCGAACGCCCTCCTTCCGCCCACCGGAAAGAACGACGCAACTTTCACAATCACGTGGAGAAGAATTTATCGGCGCGCGACAAGCCCCGCAACGACGAATAGCGTAAGCTCGCGATTGCCGGTTCGCGTTGTCGGCGTATTCCTCCTTGGCGGCTCGACGAGCGCCTCCATCGAACGAAAAAAGATGGGCCGACGACGTTCCGCTGACGGCTATAATGCGCAACCGCACGCGACGAAGAAAGCAACGGGAAGGTCGATGAGCCAGCCGGGTACCGCCGAACAGCCCCTTCGTGTCGCCGTGATCGGCTCCGGTCCGGCGGGCTTTTATGTCACCCAGCACCTGTTTCAAAGCAAGGAAACGGTCGTCGAGGTCGACATGTTCGAGGCGCTGCCGACGCCTTTCGGCCTCGTGCGTTTCGGCGTCGCCCCCGACCATCCGAAGATCAAGTCCGTCACGGCCGTGTACGAGAAACAGGCCGCCAACGACAATTTCCGTTTCTTCGGCAACGTCCGCTACGGCGAGGATCTCCGGCTTGAGGATCTGGCGAGGCGATACCACCAAATCGTCTTCTGCACCGGCGCGCCGTCCGATCGGAGGCTGGGCATCCCGGGCGAGGATCTCGAAGGGTCCCACCCGGCCACCGAGTTCGTCGCCTGGTACAACGGTCACCCGGATTACGCCGAACGACACTACGATCTCTCTTGCGAACGGGCGGTCGTGGTCGGGGTCGGCAACGTCGCGGTCGACGTGGCCAGGATCCTGTGCCGCGTGCCCGAGGAGCTTGCCACGACCGACATCGCCGACCACGCGCTTGCCGCGTTGCGGCGGAGCCGGATCCGCGAGGTGCTGCTGCTGGGCCGCCGCGGCCCGGCTCAGGCCGCCTTCACGAACCCCGAGGTCAAGGAGCTGGGCGAGCTGACCGATACGTTCACACGGGTCCTTCCCGAGGAAGCCGAGCTCGACGAGCTGTCGCGAGCGCAGGTAGAAGCCGACGGCGACAAAGCGACCAAGCGAAAGCTCGAGATCATCGCCGGCCTGGTCCGTCGGGACGAACCCGACCGCCCCCCCCGGCGACTGACCTTACGCTTTCTCGTTTCGCCCGAGGAGATCCTCGGCGACGAGCGCGGCCGTGTCGGAAGCATCCGGCTGGTCAAGAACCGCCTCGTCGAGCGCGACCGCGGCGGCCTCGCGGCCGTCCCCACCGGAGAGACCGAGACCCACGACTGCGGCCTCGTGTTTCGCTCGGTCGGCTATCGCGGTCTGCCGTTGCGCGATCTACCGTTTCGTGAGGATTGGGGCGTGCTACCCAACGACGGCGGACGCATCCTCGGCAACGGCGGCAGCGCCCTTCCCGGCCTGTACGCCAGCGGCTGGATCAAACGTGGCCCCAGCGGCGTCATCGGGACGAACAAACCCGACGCCGGAGAAACCGTGCGGGCGATGCTGGAGGACCTCGCCGCGGGGCGCCACTGCGATCCGACGCTGGTGTCCCGGGATTCGATCGAAGCGCTGCTCGAGGAGCGAGGGGTCCGCCCGGTGAGCTATGCGGACTGGAAACGGATCGACGCGGTCGAGCGCGAGGCCGGTCGGCCGCTCGGCCGGCCCCGGGTCAAGCTCGCGACGCACGCGTCGCTGCGTGCCGCGCTGGACGGCTAGCGGTCGAGTGAATCAGCAGGCCGCGCGAACGTCCAGCAGGGAGGGCTGTGGCGCCGCATCGCCGTAGCGCCGGGCGAGCGGATCGCAATGCCGGTGGTCGCACTCCGGCGCCGGCGCGGCCAGCCCGGCCCGCCGGGCGTGGCTGTCGACGTAGCGCTCGACGAGATCCGCATAGCGGGGACAGCGGCCGCATCGTGGCACCCGGCCCAGACCGATGAGCCGAAGTCCGTCCAGCGCGACCTGACTTGTTTTTCTGGTCATCCCACCGCTCCTTGTCCAACCCCTCTCACTCCTACCCTTCAAACGTCCGGGAGGCCGGAAGGTTCCGCCCATTCAGCGAAC
>JBFFZZ010000286.1:0-3934 GCA_041568335.1 Candidatus Polarisedimenticolaceae bacterium
ACGCCGAGATCGCCGGGATGTTGCTCGCCGCCGGCGCTTCGTATGCGCCGGTCCTGTACGAAGATGCCGCCGTCCGCGAGGTCCTGCGAAGCCACGGGCATCGCGGCTGATCCGCGGATCGAAGCGTATATTGACTCCCGTGAGGAAGATCCGGCTAGCGATCGTCATTCTCGCCGCGTGCGGCACGGCCGTGGCCGCGGATCTGCCCGTGCGCACCGTCGAGCTGCTGTCGCCGGTCTACACGGTGGATCGCGAGCACCGCTCGATGATGGGGCCGTCGAGCGCCCAGACGCTCCGCTTCCCGGGAGCGGATCAGCCCGAGCTTGTCTGGGTGACCGGGTTCGAGTCCCGGATGGTCGCCGCCGACGGCGTTTCGCCGATGCCCGACGAGTTCATGTGTCACTCCAACCTGGACTTCAACCGCGAGCGACACGCCGGTCTTCACGACATCCCGATCTATCACACGGACCGGTTGTTCACTCTCTCGCAGGGGCAGCTCGAGATCCGGCTTCCGGAGGGATTCGGTTTCCCGTATTACTCCGACGAGGAGTTCACGCTCTCGACCCAGGTCCTCCAGCTCAACCACGACGGACAGACGCACGACGTGAGGCACCGGATCACGTTGGAGTACGTTCGCCAGAGCGACCTGGAAGCGGCCGGTGTCGAGATGAAGCCGCTGTTCGCGACCTCCGGCTGGGGACTGGTCTCGCTCGGTGAATCGAGCGCGCACTGGGGGCGGGAAGAGACGAGCGCGGAGCACCATGGCCCCGGCTGCCTGCCCGGCGCGGCTGCCTCGGAAGACCTGCGCGACGATTCGCTGGGGCAGTCGTTTACCGGCCACTGGGTCGTTCCGCCGGGACGTCAGATCAATCGAACGCTGATCACCGACCTGCTTGCGCTGCGCTACGACACCACCGTGCATTACATCGCCGTTCACCTGCACCCGTTTGCGGAGTCGATCGAGCTGCGCGACCTGACCGCCGGAGAGACCGTCTTCCGCAGCGAGATCGAGGGGTACGACGACAAGATCGGAATCCGGCGTTTGCAGCACTTCGAGCATGCCGAGGGCATCCCGATGTACGCCGGTCACGAGTACGAGCTGGTCAGCGTCTACGACAACACGACCGACCGGGATCAGGACTCGATGGCCGTGTTGTTGCTGTACATGCTCGACAAGGAGTTCCGGATCCGGGCTCCGATCGAGCTCGGATCGGGCGCGGGACACGGCGAATAAGACCGGCTCCCGCGGTTATCCTCGACTTGAAGGGAGAACCCATGAGCCTCAACTACCGTTGCGCCAAGTGCGGCAACACCCGATGCGACACCGCCGAGATGCGCGGCGCGGGCGGCTTCTGGTCCAAGATCTTCGACGTCCAGGGCCAGCGCTACTCGACCGTGACCTGCACCAACTGCAAGTACACCGAGTTCTACAAGGCGCCCACGAACATGCTCGGCAACATCTTCGATCTGTTTACGAACTAGGAAGAACCTCTCGCGCTCGGGTATCGTTTCACCCCACCATGGAAGAGAAGGTTCTGTTGCTGCACGGGATGGGCCGCACCCGCGGCTCGATGCGCCACGCGGCGCGCCGGCTGGAAGCCCTCGGTTGGCAAACGCGTCGCGTCGGTTACCCATCGCTGACGCGGCCGATCGAACGGTTGGCCGAGCACGTGGCCGAGCAGATCGAGGGGGAGCGTGGGCGGCTCCACTTCGTCACCCATTCGCTCGGGGGCCTGGTGCTACGCCGGTTGCTGCACACCCGCCGCCCGGCCGACCTCGGGCGGGTCGCGATGCTGGCGCCGCCGAACCGCGGTAGCCGCCTGGCACGCCGGCTGTCGAGATTCGGGCGGGTCGTTCCCGCGGTGCGCCAGCTGGCGCTAACCGAGGCCGAGCTGGTCCGGCTACTCGGTCCGATCGACTTCGAGCTCCTCGTCGTGGCCGGGACACGCGCTGCCGGTCCGCTGCGCTGGCTCGCCACGACCGACAGCGACGGAATCGTCACCGTCGACGAGACGTTCGCGGGCGAGGCCGGCGACTCGCTCGTCGTGGCCCGGGGTCACACCTTCATCATGGATTCGCCCGAGGTGATCGCGCGCGTCGATCAGTTCCTACGCGAGGGCTCCGGCTGAGGCAACGACGCCGCGTCGAGCGCGAACTCCCAGGCGGCCGCCGCCTGAGTTCCGGCGCTCGCCGGCACGATCTCACGATCCAGCTTGATCGACGCCAGCGTGCCGTCGACCGTGTAGACCCAGCGATCTTGCGGGCAGACCCGGGATCGTAACCATGGTTCGCTGGCGACCGGCCAGTTTCCCGTGCTGCGGTAGGTCGCGGCCATCTCCAGGACGCGGCGGGTCAGCTCGAACTGAAGTTGCGTCTGGGCGACAAGCGCCACCGTCCGTTCGAGGTCGAAGACGAAGATCTCCCCGAAACGGTTCCACCAGGGCATCGGAACATCCAGCCCGAACGCGAGACGATCGAGCGCCGGTCGGCACCAGGCCGGCAGCGCGTTGAGCCTCAGCACGGCACGGCGCCAACGCTCGCTGGCATCCGCGGTGCCCAGCGTGATGAACGGGCCGGAAACCGCGTGCTGGATGCGATCCCACACTCCCGCCTGCGGGCCGGGGCCGAAATCGAACTGCGGCCACTGCCAGCCTTCGTGGAGCAGCGCGCGCTCGGCGGATTCGCGCATTTCGGCGGGGTCCAGTCGCGAGGCCCAGTGATCCAGCCAGGGCATGTGACGGATCACCACCGCCTGGCTTTGTACCAGGTCGAAGCGGATCGTATGGGCGATCATCTCCGGGTTATCGCTCAGCAGCTCGGCCAGCTCCCACGCGGCTTCGAGCGCCCGCTCGGCCCGTTCGATGTCGCCCCCCGCGAGCGCCGCAAGAGTATCGGCCAGCAATAGCTTGTTGAGGTCGACATGACCGAGCAGGTTCGGCGATGGGGAGGCGAACAGCAACGTGAGGTCCCGTTTCCACTCCGGTTTGGAGTCGCTCAGCAACACGTCCTGGACGTGGTCGATCTCGGCGCGGAATTCGTCGAGGAACGCTGCGCTCTCTGCGGGCGGCTGATCCGTAGGGCCGATCGTCTTGGCCAACTGGTTCCTGAACCAGCTACCGCTATGAATCTTGAACGTTCTGAACTTCTCTTTGAGCTCGACCTGCGGACGCGGGAGCGTCTCGTCATACCGGGGCGCACTGTCGATGCCGAAGCTCAGGGTCGCGTCGATCAGGTCGCGCGCGCCCTCGTTCATTTTCCGGGTCGGGTATTCCGCGAACACCTCCTCGGGGGTCCCGATCGTCTCGGCCCAGCGTTCCATGACGGTTTTCTTGACGCTCTGGGCCCGTCCGGAGAGCAAGACGAGGATCGTGAAGAGCCCGCCGAGCACCACCAGCACGGAGGCCAGCGCCCAGACTTTCACCCGGCGGTCCATGCCCCAGGGTACGAATCTGAAACTCGCCACGTCTACACGGGGTTGTCCGGCTTGGCGGGGTTGCCTTCGCTGCAAGATAACTGGCGGGAACCCGATAATCCGCCACAATAGGATGGTTCGACTCCGCGCAGAACCGTATTTTTACCGACCAGGGAGTCCGTCTTTTGCGCTCTAGATCGAGTGTATTCCAGACCCGTGGATGGATGGTGTGCGCCCTGGCGTTGACCGCGGCCGCCATGGGGCAAGCCGTGGCCGAGGAAACCTGGGAGAAGACATCCGAGACCTTCATGGAGAAGGTCGGAAAATCGGGCCGCGTCGTCGTCGACAACCCGCACGGCAACATCTGGGTCCGCTTCGGTGGATACGAGGATCAGGTGGAGATCATCGCGTCGCAACAACGCCTCGAGCCGGACCTGCCGAAGCTGGTCGTTCGGCGCGACCGCCGTGGCGAGGACCTGGAGATCCGCGTGGCGGAGGAAAAGGCGCAGGGCGAGGCGATCC
>JBFFZZ010000287.1:0-3926 GCA_041568335.1 Candidatus Polarisedimenticolaceae bacterium
CTGCACGCGACGGACCGCGTCGTCGGTCGGCGGGTTCTCCGACGCGGGGGTGACGAGGACTTCCTCGAGCCCGCCGGTCGAGCGTTGGTTGTCGGTGTCGAACGCGCGCAGCGATTCGACCGTGTCGCCGAACAGCTCGATCCGCACGGGCTCGGGTGCGGTAGGCGGGAACAGGTCGACGATTCCGCCGCGTCTCGAGACCTCGCCGGGGGCATTGACGATGTCGACGCGCCGGTACCCCAGCTTGATCGCGTCGAGCACGAACCGGTCGGGCGGCAGCGTGCTGTCCTTGCGGATCGTGCGTGTCCCCGCCTTCCACTCCGCGGGCGACGGCAGCGGGTTCAACAACGCGCGAGCGGGAAGCAGCAACAGGTCGATGTCGCCGCGCGCGAGCCGTTGCAGGACCAGCACGCGTTCCCGCACCACCTCGGGGTGCGGCGCAAGACCCCCGTACGGATCGGCGTCCAGCGCCGGCAGCATCGCGATCCGGCCGGCATCCCCGCCGGTCAGGGCAGCGGCGGCGGCGAGGTCCCGGCGCCAGCGGTCGAGCGCCGGATCGTCGGGAACGACGAGTAGGATCTTGGTCGACGAAACCCGCGAAAGCAGCGTCAGGACGAGCGCCCGGGCGCCTTCGACCAGGCCGGAGACACAGGTCCCCCCTCCACCGTCTTCCAGGCGGCGCCTGAGCGTCTCGAAAAACGGCGCCTCCAGCAGTGATCGCCACGGCGCCAGGCCGTTTTCCATGACCCGCGCAGGATAGCAGGCGTCAGGTCTCCCGGGCGGTGTCGGGGTTGTAGGCGCCGGTGCGGAAGCGCCAGCGGATGCGAACGACATCCCAGAGCATGTTGAGCGGGTCGCCGATCAGGTTGACGCGGGAGTCCGGTTCGTTGCGCCAGACGACGGGGATTTCTCGAACGCCCAGCCCGTAGCGCATCGCGAGGTAGAGCAGCTCGATGTCGAACGCGAAACGGTCGATGACCATCTTCTCGAACAGCGGCAGCACGCGCCGGCGGTCCATCAGCTTGAAACCGCACTGCGTGTCGCGGAACGGTAGCCCGGTCATCGCGCGCATCAGGACGTTGAAGGTCTTGCCCATCGTCTGACGCAGCCAGGCCTGGCGGACCTCGATCCGGGATCCGGCAAGCCCGCGCGACGCGATCACGATGTCGAGGTCGTTGTCGCGCGCGGTGGCGGCGAGCTTTTGATGTTCCTCGATCGGGGCGGAGAGGTCGGCGTCGGTCATCAGGACCCAGCGGCCCGCGGCCTCGATCACGCCGCGCCGGACGGCGGCGCCCTTGCCGCGGTTCTCGTCGAGGCGGACGACGCGGCCTCGGCGATCTTTCAGGAACTCGTCGGCGAGCCGTGCCGTTCCGTCCGTGGAGCCGTCATCGATGACGAGGATCTCGGCCTCGATACGCTGCCGACGGAGATAGCCGTCGATTCTCTCGAGCGAGGCCGGCAGGCGGTTTTCCTCGTTGTACGCCGGGATGACGACGGACAGATGTGGCCGAGAGAGCACCGGTTCTAGTCGAACAGCGACCCGCCCTGATCCTTGACCTTGTCGTAGGGCAGCGGCGACCCGTCGCGAACGATGAAGATCCGGGGGTAGCGTACGACGTCGCCGTTGGAGTCGAACGACGTGCGGCCGGCCGCGCCGTCGAAGTTCTCGATCCCGCTGAGCCCCTGGCGGATGCTGCGCGGGTGCATCGAGCCCGCCGCCGTGATTGCCGCGGCCATCAACTTCACCGCGTCGTAACCGTGAGCGGCGTAGATGTCCGGATCCTCGCCGTACTTGGTCCGGTAGGCGGAGATGAACTGCGCCACCGCCGGCTCCTTCGACTCGAGGTCGAGCACCACCTGCGGGTAGACGATGTTCTCGGCGCTCTTGCCGGCGAGCTTGACGATGTCGGCGGTGACGGACGAGGTGCTCATGCGGACCGCCTCGAGCCCCGCCGCCTCGAACTTCTTCAGCAGCGGGATCAGCTCCCGATCATAGGCGATGACATAGACGGCGTCCGGACCGATGGCTTTGGTCTCTTGGACCCAGGCGTCGACCTGGTCCATCATCGTCTCGTCGAAGTCGAAGCGTTTTTCGACGCGGCGGAAGCGGCCCTCGTACTGCGCGGTGAACACATCGGTAAGACTCTTGCCCCACTCGCTCTTCTCCGCGAAGATGACGACTGTCTCGGCGCCGATCTCTTCCTTGGCGAACTTGGCCATCGCCGTTCCCTCGATCTGGTCCGAGGGATAGTTGCGCCAGATCCAGTCGCCCGCGTTGGAGATCGAGTTGGCCGATGCCGTCGGCGACAGCAGCACGACACCGGCTTTTTCGCAGATCGGCGCGATCGCCAGCGTGACCGTCGACGAAACCGCTCCGATGATCGCGTGGACGCCGTGCTTCTCGATCAGCTCGGTCGTGACCTGCGTGCCGACGTTGGCGTTGGTCGCGTCATCCTTGTAAATGAGATTGACCGGACCGCCGTTGACGCCGCCGGCCGCGTTGATCTCCTCGACCGCGAGGTCCATGCCTTTCTTGACGTAGTTTCCGTAGGTCTCCACCGAGCCGGATTCGGAGATCACCGCTCCGATGATGACGTCTTTCGAGCACCCGAGGGCAACGAAACCGACGACAAAAACAAGCAACAGGACGAGGCGGCGCAGGTGGATCATGGGCGACTCCTACCGATGAAGCGAGTATACGCCACCCAGGGCGCTCGCCTCAGTTTCGCCCGCGAGCGTGAACGTTCATGCGGCACAGGGCCCGCTTGAGCTTGATCTCGGCGCGCCGGAAAGCGTCCCCGGCGGGATCTTCATTCAGCGTCGCCTCGGCGGCGTCCTTTGCCTTCTTCGCGCGTTCGAGGTCGATCTCGTCGGCCGCCTCGGTGGTGCGGGCCAGGATGCTCACCCGGTCTCGCAGCACCTCCGCGAAGCCGCCGCTGACGGCGAGGAACGTGCGCTCCTGGCCGATGCGATAGGACACCTCGCCGACCTCGACCTCGCACAGCGTCGGCGCGTGGCCGTAGAGCACGCCCATCGATCCGTTCACGCTGGGGAGCACGACCTCGTCGACCGCCAGGCTCAACGCCCTCCGGTCCGGGGTGACGATTTCGAACGCGATCTTGTCGGCCATGACGATCCTCGCTTAGGCCGCCGCCAGTTCCTTGGCCTTCTCGAGAGCTTCCTCGATCGTGCCGACGTACAGGAAGGCCTGCTCGGGAATGTCGTCGTGCTTGCCGTCGACGATCTCCTTGAAGCCCTTGATCGTATCCTCGATCTTGACGTAGCGGCCCTGCATGCCGGTGAACTGCTCGGCAACGTAGAACGGCTGCGACAGGAAGCGCTGGATCTTGCGCGCGCGGCTGACGGTGAGCTTGTCGTCTTCGGACAGCTCATCCATCCCGAGGATCGCGATGATGTCCTGCAGGTCCTTGTACCGCTGCAGGACGAGCTGCACGTTTCGAGCGACGCTGTAGTGCTCCTCGCCGACGACGCCGGGGTCGAGGATGCGCGACGTCGACGCAAGCGGGTCGACCGCGGGGTAGATCCCCAGGTTGGAGATCTGACGCGACAGGTTGGTCGAGGCGTCGAGGTGCGCGAACGTGGTCGCGGGCGCCGGATCGGTGTAGTCGTCGGCCGGCACGTAGATCGCCTGCACGGAGGTGATCGAGCCGGTCTTGGTCGAGGTGATGCGTTCCTGCATCTGGCCCATCTCGGTGGCCAGCGTCGGCTGGTAACCCACGGCGGAGGGCATGCGGCCGAGCAGCGCCGATACCTCGGAGCCCGCCTGCGTGAAGCGGAAGATGTTGTCGATGAACAGCAGCACGTCCTGCTTGGCGACGTCGCGGAAGTACTCGGCGACGGTCAGCCCCGTCAGCGCCACGCGCAGACGTGCGCCGGGGGGCTCGGTCATCTGGCCGTAGATCAAC
>JBFFZZ010000288.1:0-3905 GCA_041568335.1 Candidatus Polarisedimenticolaceae bacterium
CCAGCCTGGGGGCCCCGGTCTAGCCCGACGTGCCGCTCTTGACGGTTTTTCGGGCCTTCTCTACCATGGGCGGCTGATTCGGCCCGCTGGACGGGTATCGAGGATTCGATGGCAACGCACAAGAGCGCGATCAAGCAAAACCGGCAGGACGCCAAGCGGCGCATCTCGAACCGCCGTCACAAGACGCGCGTCCGGACGGCGGTGAAGAACACCCGCGCGGCGATCGCCGCCGGGGACGCCGAGACCGCCGCCGGTCTGATGGGCCCCACGGTGTCGCTGCTCGACCGCGCCTCCAAGACAGGCGCGATGCACGACAACACCTCCGGTCGGACCAAGTCCCGGCTGCAGCGCGCCTACAACAAGCTCGCCGCGAAGTAGCTCGCTAGCGGCGCTGCAGCGTCGCGATCAGCGCGACCAGCGACAGCCCGGCGTTCTCCAGCAGCTTCTTGAGGCCGATGGTCGAGGCGTCGCCCTTCCCGAAGCAGCCGCACTCGAAGTCCAGGCCCCGCGCCGCGGCCTGGCCGACAGCGACGGTGAAGACGATCATCAGCCCGGCGCAGATCCACGCGGCGCCGCGCGAGCGAACACCCAGGATCAAGGCCGTTCCGGCGACCAACTCGATCCACGGAAGCGTCATGGCCACCAGGTTCTCGAGCGGGATCGGCGTCAACCGGAAGTTGTGCACTTGGGTGGCGAAGGCGGCCATGTCGCCGATCTTGGCCAGCCCGGCGACGACGAAGACGGCGCCGATGACGATCCCCGCGACGCGGACGAGCGCCGGATGCGACAGCTTGTCGATCAGGCGCTTCACAGCGCGGCGTCCTTCGACTCGACCGGGTAGCCCGCCTGCTGCCACTCCGGGAACCCGCCCATGTAGACCGCGATGTGCGTCTTGCCGACCCCGAGCAGCTCCCAGGCCACGTTGATCGAGATCTCGCAGCTGCCGCCACCGCAGTAGACGATGATCGGTTTGTCTCCCGGGTCGACCCGCTCCAGCAGCGCCGGGTCGGTGATCGCCTGCTCGTAGGGCAGGTGGATCGCACCGGCGATGTGGCCCTCGGCGTACTCCCAGTCCTCGCGGGCGTCGATGAAGAGGGCCGCGTCGGCGTCGTGAAGCTGTTTGACCGCCTGGAGTCCGATCTCCATCGGACGACCGAAATCCTCGATCACGGGAAGCGCCTTTTGGGGCATCGGTGGCGGCGCCAGCGGGTCGGAGGAGACGGCGGCCGGCAGCGCATCGGTGGCGTCCACCACCGGCTGGACCTCTCCGCCCAGCGTCTCTTTCAGCGGAATCGCCTTCCAGGCGAGCCCCCAGTCGTTCCCGCCACGTAGCCCCAGGGCGTTGTAGCCCACGCCGAGCACCGCGCCCACGGTGACCAGGAGCACGATGTCGGTGACCAGCGATCCGGACCTCATGCCAAGAGTATCCGTGGCCGTCCGGACCCTTTCAAGTCCCGTTTTTTTCGTTTTACCGCCGTTTTACTCTGTTGCGCCCGCGAGCCGGCCGGCGCGCCCGCGGCTCCCGCCGGACCCGCTCGGTCACCAGGTCGAAGTCGACGCGCTGGCGTATCCGGTCGACCCGCTCCACCTGGACGCGAACCTGCTGGCCGAGGCGCCAGACCGTGCGTGTTCGCCGCCCGGTGAGCGTCTGAGCGCCGGGATCGAAAACGAACCGTTCGTCCCCGAGGCGTTCGACGTTGACGAGCCCCTCGACGAGGTTCTCGGTCAGCTGCACGAACAGGCCGAACGGTTGCACCCCGGTCACCACGCCGTAGAACAGGTCGCCGACCCGGTCGCGGATCAGGGCGACCTTCTTCCAGGTGAGCAGCTCACGCTCGGCGGCCTCGGCGTTGCGTTCCAGCGTCGAGGTCTCCCGGCCGAGCTCCTCGAGCCCGTCGATCCAGATCGCGTCCGGCCGCCGGCGGTGGCGACACGCACGCAGCATCCGATGGACGATGAGGTCGGGGTAGCGACGGATCGGCGAGGTGAAATGACAGTACGTCGGCGCGGCCAGACCGAAGTGACCCGAGTTGTCCGGTGTGTAGACCGCCTGCTTCATCGAGCGCAACGTCATCTGCGCGATGAGCGGCTGCTCGGGTCGCCCCTCCACCGCTTCGATGAGATCGCGCACGTCGGCCGGGGTCAGCGGGTGCTGTCCCCGGCGTAACCGCAGACCGAACCCGGAGACGAACGTCTCGAGCAGCTCGACCTTGTCGTCGGCGGGCGACTCGTGGACACGGTAGAGCGTCGGCCAGTCACGCTCCTCCAGGTGCCCGGCGACCGCCTCGTTGGCGATCAGCATGCACTCCTCGATGAGCCGGTGCGCCGCATTACGCGCCTCGACCGTGATCCCGGTGACCAGCCCCTCCACGTCGAGCAGGATCTGCGGCTGCGGGAGGTCGAAGTCGACGCTGCCGCGTCGTCTGCGGCGATCCTCGAGCGCCTCGCGCAGGCGGTCCGCCGCGTGGAGCATCGGGAGGACCTTCCTCGGGATGCCCTTGGGACGCGCCTTCCCGTCGATCGCATCGGCGACCTGGGTGTAGGTCAGCCGCGCGGCGGAGCGGATCACGCCATCGGCGAAACGCACCTTGGTCGGCTCACCCTTGGCGTCGATATCGAGGATCACCGTCTGCACGAGCCGGTCGACTCCGGGCCGGAGCGAGCAGAGATCGTCCGACAGGCTCGGCGGCAACATCGGAAACACCGTGCCCGGAAAGTAGACGCTCGTCCCGCGCCGTCGCGCCTCGCGATCGATCAGGCCGCTCTCCTCGACGAAGTAGGCGACGTCGGCGATGTGGACCCACAGGCGGAAGCCGCCGCGGGGTTTCTCGACGACCGCGATCGCATCGTCGAAGTCCTTGGCCGTCTCGCCGTCGATCGTGATCGGCGCGGGGTCGTCGAATCGCGTGCGACTCCGCGTCTCGCTCAACGGAACGCGGTGGGGCAGCTTGCGGGACGCGGCGAGCACGTCGCGCGGGAACTTCTCGATCAGCTCGTACTTGCGGGAGACGACCCGGATATCCATGCCGCGGTCGTCGATACCGCCGAGCACGTCGAGCACCCGCACGCCCTCCCCGTCGCCGCGGCGTTGCGGCGGAACGATCTCGACCTCGACGACGTCACGCCGCTGGGCGCCCTTGCCGAGCCGCGGCAACACGGCCAGCGGTTCGCGGAACGCGGCATCGAAGGGCTGCACCCGGTTGTTGCCGAGGTGCACCGCGAGCAGCTGCCGCCGTGGACGCTCGACGATGTGCTCGACCTCGCCGAAGCGACGACCGTCGCGCCGCGGGCGCAGCCGGACCTCGACGCGATCGCCCGGGCGCGCCCCGTGGAGCCCGCGCGGCGGGATCTCGACCGTGGGCGCGCCGTCCTCGGGCACGACCTGGGCCCGCCCGCCGCGCTGCCGCAGCAGTCCGAGGATCGGCCCGTCCCTTCTTCGGGCGAGGGCCAGACGCGCTCCCCTGCCGCGCTCGAGCCGTCCGGCATCGAGCAGCTCGGCGAGGATCCCGCGCACCGTGTCGCGGTCGGCACGGTCGACGTTCCAATGGTGGAGGATCTGGGATTGGGTTCGCGGTCGGTAGCCGGGGTCCTCGAAACGGGCCAGAACGCTCGCTCCGGTCCAGCGGTCCCGGGACTTCTTTTTCTTCACTTTCCTCCCGTCAATCCGCGCTTTTGCACGGTGGCGGTTCGCTTGACCCTGTGATCGGGCCGGTGCTAGTTTAGCGCCCCCACCCGAGCCGAAGTGGCGGAATTGGTAGACGCGCTAGATTCAGGTTCTAGTCTGGGCAACCAGGTGGAGGTTCGAGTCCTCTCTTCGGCACCACATGGCAGACCATGTAGTTGAGGTCAGGTCCTCGGCGTTCTCGAACCGCCGCCCTTCGCGTATTAGGCCAGGGAGCACGTGC
>JBFFZZ010000289.1:0-3904 GCA_041568335.1 Candidatus Polarisedimenticolaceae bacterium
AAACCTGGACTTTCCAAAATCGCGCTTTCCTGAGGGAGATCCCTGGGAGTGCTCGTCTCGATCCCATCTTGCTAAACTCCCGGCGTGCCCATCGAACCCGAAAGCCGCCTGCTGCACTACACGCTCGCCGAGAAGATCGGCGAGGGCGGGATGGGTGCCGTCTGGCGCGCCACCGACACGACCCTCAACCGCGATGTCGCGATCAAGCTGCTGCCCCAGATCTTCGCGGAGAACCCCGAGCGGCTGGCACGCTTCGAGCGCGAAGCCAAGGTCCTCGCCTCGCTGAACCATCCCAACATCGCCGCCGTCTACGGCCTGCACCAGGCCGACGGCGAGCGGTTCCTCTCGATGGAGCTGGTCGAGGGCGAAGATCTCGCCAAGCGACTCCAGCGCGGCCCGCTCCCCCTCGACCAGGCGCTCGATATCGGCGCGCAGATGGCCGCGGGGATCGAAGCCGCCCACGAGAAGGGCGTCGTGCACCGCGACCTCAAGCCGGCGAACGTGATCGTCAGCCCCGAGGGCAAGGTCAAGCTGCTCGATTTCGGCCTGGCCAAGGCGCTCGAGAACGACCCCGCCAGCGGGGACCCGTCGCTCTCGCCGACGATGACCTCGGCCGGGACCGTCGCCGGGATGATCCTCGGCACCGCCGCCTACATGTCGCCCGAGCAGGCGCGCGGCAAGCCGCTCGACCGGCGCACCGACCTGTGGTCGTTCGGTTGCGTGCTCTACGAATGCCTCACCGGCAAGAGCCTGTTCGCCGGCGAGACGATCTCGGACTCGCTCGCCGCGATCCTGCGCAAGGAGCCGGACTGGTCGGCGTTGCCCGGCGACACGCCGCCGATGGTGCGGTTGTTGTTGCGGCGCTGTCTTGCGCGCGATCCGGGCAAACGCATCCGCGATGCCGGGGACGCGCGGCTCGAGCTCGAGCAGGCGATCGAGGATCCGAGCGTCGACGCGCTCGGCCTGATGCCGGCCGGGGCCGCGCCGTCGACATCCACGGCGACCAGGAGCCGGTTACCCTGGGCGCTGTTTGCGGTCGCCGCGCTCTTCGCGCTCTTCTTCGCCCTGCGTCCCGGCGGTTCGACGCCCGATCCCGCCACGCGACGGCTGACCATCCCCAGCTTCTATTCGGCGGAATTCAGCGACGGTGGCGGCTTGCCTCCCCCGGCGTTGTCGCCGGACGGCGGCTCGGTCGTCTACGGCCAGGCGGGCGACGACGGCGTGGATCGCCTGTGGTTGCGGCGATTGGATCGCTTCGAGGCACGCCCGCTGGCCGGAACCGAGAACGGGAACTTCGCGTTCTGGTCGCCGGATTCGAAGCATCTGGGGTTCTACCTCGACGGGCGTTTGAAGCGCCTCGAGGTCGCCTCCGGCCGGATCCAGCCGATCGGAGGCGAGGCTGCGACGTTTCCTCGCGGCGCGTCGTGGGGGCCGAAAGACCAGATCCTGTTCGCCCCGAACTCGAACACCGGCATCTGGATCATCGATGCCGCCGGGGGGACCGCGCGACAGATCACGACGCCCGACCCGGACGTCGCCGACAGCAGTCATCGTTGGCCCTACTTCCTGCCCGACGGCGAGCACTTCCTCTACCTGGTGTGGACCAACGACGTCGCGGCGCTGGAGCAGGTCGGCGGTGTCTACCTGGCGTCGATCTCGGGCAAGACCGAGCCGGTGCGGCTCGTCCCCGACGCCTCGAGCATGGCCTATTCGCCGCCGGGATACTTGCTGGTGATGCAGGAAAACAACCTGATGGCCGTCCCGTTCGATGCAAACAGGCGCGCGGTCCATGGCGAAGCGACCGTGGTGGCCAGCGAGGTTCTGTTCAACAACAACAGCGGCTTCGCGGCGTTCTCGGTGTCCGCCGAGGGCACCCTGATCTACGCACGCGGCGACGCCTCCATCCCGCCCGCGACTTTCGTCTGGTACGACCGCGACGGGAACGAATCTCCGACGCCGATCGAGCCGACGCCGTTCCTGGGCGAGCTTCGCCTGTCACGGGATGCCAAACGGGCGGTGGCGCTGATGCCCGACACCACCGGTGACGGCGCGATCTGGGTCCTCGATCTGGTACGCGGAGTACCCTCGCGGCTGACGCCCCCCGCGCCGTTCTCTTACGTCAATCCGGTGTTGTCGGCCGACGCGGATCGTGTCGCGTACGTCTCGCCCGAAAGCGGTACATGGGATTTTTACCTGCGCAAGTCCGACGGATCCGGTAGCGAACAATTGTTCCTCCGGACCGATGAGGACAAGGTCCTGCTCGACTGGTCGCACGACAGGCGCTACATCCTCTACTCTCCGGCGGGAGGGTCGAATTCCGATCTGTACATCCACGATACCCGGACCGAACAATCGGAGGTCTTCATCGAGGGCGGCCGCGCCTACACCGCGGGACGCTTCTCGCCGAACGGGCGTCACGTCGCCTATGTGGCGATCGATGCGGGGCGCACCGAGGTCTTCGTCCAGACGATCGACGGCGGCGCTCGCGGCCAGGTGTCGACGTCCGGGGGAACCGCACCCCACTGGAGGAACGACGGTCGCGAGATCCTCTACGTCGATCCCGAACGGCGCATGATGGCGGTGTCCTTCGAATTCGGAGCCGGCGGGATCACGCTGGGGACGCCCAGGGTCTTGTTCCAGCTGGATCCGAGAATCGTCGCCATCGATGCCGCCGGCGATCACGAGCGTTTCCTGGGAGCCCTGGTCGATCAGGTGGCCGGCGAGCCGCTGCATGTGGTCCTCGGCTGGCGCAACGATCTGTAAAGATGAGCAACGTAAACTCGCGTTTTTGCCTGGCCGTTGCCTGCGTCACGTTCGCTTTGCTGGCGTCGACGAGCTGCCGCTCGAGCCGTGACGTGGTCAACCCCCCCGCTGTCCAGTGCGACCAGCTGATCATCTCCGAATACATCGAGGGCTCGGGGAACAACAAGGGCATCGAGCTGTTCAACGGAACGGCCAACGCGATCGACCTTGCCGCGAGGAACTTCGTTTATCAGGACTACCACAACGGCAGCACGGTGGCGACCCACGTGGTGGCCCTCGCGGGCATCGTTGCGGCCGGCGGTACGTTCAAGCTATGCCATTCCAACTGGGCTCTGGCGGCCGCCTGCGACCAGCAGGATTTGTTGATCGATTTCAACGGCAACGACGTTGTCGTTCTGCGTGAGGGCGGCGGCGCGGGGGTCGTCGTCGATTCCATCGGCAGGATCGGTGAGGACCCCGGGCTTCAGTGGGGTACGAACCCGAACACACTGGACAGCACGTTGCGCCGCAACCCCGCGGTCACCGACGGCGATACCGACACCGCGGATCCCTACGATCCCGCGGCGGAGTGGAGCGGAGCGGCGCAGAACGACGTTTCCGACTTCGGCGCCCACGTGAATACCTGCCCCTAGATCCTCGATCTCACCCGAGGCTCAAAAAAATGCCCGACTGCCGGGGGCGGCAGCCGGGCCCGGGAGTTACTCGCCGTGGATCTTCTTCCCAGGAGAAATTCAATAATTTTAAAAAAAATTAATTTTAGAGACCAATAAGCGTATATTTCCTTCCAAGTCCGATCAAAAGGGGGGGGCATGCGCGGTCAAGAGAGAAACGGACTGGTTTGCGGACTGATCGCCCTCGCGCTGGTGGTCGCGCCGGTCGGCGCGCAGGTCGTCGACACGGATGGCGACGGGGTGGACGACTCCCTGGACAACTGTCCGCTGGTGCCGAACCCCGACCAGCAGGACGCCGAGGCCCTCGGAGAGTTCGGGCCGCCCATGTTGTTCCCTTTCGGCTACCTTGGCACGAGGCCGGTCATTGCCGCAGACATCGATGGGGACGGCGACTCCGACGCGGTGATCGGGAATTCGGCCGGTGTGATCGCCTGGTTCGAGAACACGGACGGCGACGGGAGCTTCGGACC
>JBFFZZ010000290.1:0-3873 GCA_041568335.1 Candidatus Polarisedimenticolaceae bacterium
GATCCAGACGGCGAGGCTCATCCCCAGCCCGTAGACGGCCCCGAGAAAAAGCTCGCTCCCGATCCACCGCTTGACCTCTCTCAACGACCACCCTCCGGGGGCGAATCTAGGGTCTCGGATCGTCCCGGGCAAAGCGCGACAGGGGCTTGTGCGGGGGGGTGCAAATCGGTTAGCTTGGGCGCCGTCTAGACTCGAAACAGCCAAGGTATTGGGGTTTTTTGCGGGTTTGGCATGGCTCGCGGTTGAGATGGGCTATGTCCGTTCGTATACTCGGCCTATTCGATTCCCCTGAAACCTGGATGGAGTAGCCGCATGGTGAAGACCAATGCAGAGATCGCCCGTCGTGTTTACCGCGCGTTGAAGACCCCGTCGGACAACAACCCGCGGACCGACCCGATCCTGGCGTTCCATTTCACCGGCAAGGACGACTACATCATGTTGCGCTGCAACAAGAACCCCGAGGTGTCGATCAAGGGGAAGGACCAGACCGCCGGAGAGGTCAAGTTCTTTGCATACAGCGATTTTGCCGACTACCATGAGTCCGACGTCTTGTTTCGCATGCGAGACGAGATCGAACTGATCGAGTTGTACCGCCGCGGGGCGATTGAAGCAAAGACGTTCGACTCGTGGCAATCCTTTACGCAATGGCTCGACACACTCGACGAAAACGGGGTGCAGATCTCTCTGAAGCTCCCATGCCTCGTCTACGCCGCCGTCCGCGGGCAACGGCCGTCGATGCAGAACTTCATCGTCGAGTCGATCAAATCGGCCATCCGGCGCCAGGACGACTGACGATCCTCACGCGGCTGGGGATCGCCCTCCTGCTCGGCGGCACATGGATGGGTCCGCTTCCGGCCGAAACGGCCGACCACGAAGCCGTCTTCGAAGACGGTGCCAAGGGTTATACGCTGACCGCGCTCGAGGGCGGTGTGGTCGAGCGGATCCCGCTCCACTACATCGGGACCTACAGCGACTTCCTCGGGCCCGGCGTCGACCTGCATCTCGTCCAGCTCGACGGCCCCGTGGCCGAGCACGTGGGCATCGCCGCCGGCATGAGTGGGTCCCCCGTGTATCTCGGCGATCGACTCATCGGTGCGTTGGCCTACCGCATGGGGTCGTTGCCGAAGGACGCGATCGCGGGCGTGACTCCGATCGAAGCCATGCGCGCCGCTTCGCGAAGCGCGGCCGTTCCCGCGCCGAGCTCGGGTGACGCGAGACCCATCCGTACGCCACTCTCCGCGAGCGGACTTCACCCGGAGCTTCGAGCGTGGGCGCGCGAGCAGCTCGAATCGTCCGGACTCGTCTGGACCGATGCCGCGACAACCACCGACGACGGGGACGACGAGGATGCGTCCAGCGTGTTCGAGCCCGGTTCTCCGATCGGCGTCGCCCTCGTGCGTGGCGACTGGTCGTTCGCCGCGACCGGGACGGTCACGGCGATCGAAGACGGCGCCGTCCTCGCGTTCGGCCACCCGTTCCTCGGCACGGGTGACGTGCAGTTCCCGATGCACACGGCGACGGTGATTCACACGCTCGCCGATGCAGCCGGCTCGCGCAAGCTGGCGAGTATCGGCAGGGAAGTCGGAGCGATCGTCGACGACCGTTTGACCGCCGTGGTCGGGCGGACCGGGCGCAAGGCCGAGATGATCCCGATGGTCGTTCGCGTACGCCCCGCCGGTGCATCGGGGGCGCGGGAGAGCCGGCTCGAGATCGTCGATACGCCCGGTCTGACGCCCCTGCTCGCCGGGTTATCGGTGTCGAACTCGATCCTCAACCACGTCGATCGCGAGATTGCCGTGACCGTGCGGGCTTCCGGCACGATCCGGTTGACCGATTACCCGGATGTCCCGTTCGAGCTCGCCGCGGCGGGCAATGGCGCCGTGGATCCCTTGATCTCCGTCGCCTCCACGGTCCAGCAGACGCTGGCCATGCTCTGGAACAACCCGTTCGAGCGCCCCACGGTCGAGGCGATCGACGTCGCGGTCGAGCTCGTCGACGAGTTGAATCGCTACTTTGTCGAAACCGTGAACTACGATCGCAAGGCGGTCCGGCCCGGCGAGGCCGTCCGCGTGCAGGTCGCGCTGCGTCCGTGGCGTGGCGATACGGTGCACGAAGAGCTCGAGATGCGGATCCCTTACGGGGTCGCGGACGAGAAGGAGCTCCGGCTCGCGGTCGGCCCACCGAGTCAAATCGAGCGGGCGCTCGGTAACCCGCTGGCACGTCGGTTACAAACCGCCGGGGACCTGCCCGGAGTCTTACGCATCCTCGGCGAGCTCCGCTCCGATCATCGACTCGTGGCCATGTTGTTCCACGAGGCGCCCACCGTGGTGCGCGATGGAGCGCTGTACGCCCAGCTGCCGCCGACCGCCGTCCACCTGCTGTCCAGGGGAACTCGGTCGGGCGCCGCGTTTCGCTCGCGCGTCAGCCGGCTCGGAAGCACCCAACTCGAGATGGATGGACCCATCGACGGTGGGTTGACGATTCGGATCCAGGTCGACTCGGCCGCACCTTCGAACGGTTTGGAGGAGCCACCACGATGAGGACCGCCTCACGTCTCACCACACTCGGAATCCTGTCGCTCGTCCTGGCCGGTGGAATCGATGCGGCGTCGATCGATCGATGGAGTGCCTCGACGGAACGGGAGTTCGTCCTGGGAACGTTCGAGGGAACGGCGATCGATGCGGAGGGTAGAATCGAGATCGCGCCACGGATGACCCACCTCTGGGGTCCGGAGTCCGGGATCGTCTGGGACATCGTGACCGGGCGCAAGGGCTCGGTGTTCGTCGGGTTGAGCGGACCGGGGCAGATCCTGTTCATCGACTCGGACGGTGCGACCACATCCTGGTACCAAACGGACGACGAATCCCTCATTACCGCTCTCGCGCCGGACGGCAAAGGGGGTGTCTACGCGGGACTCTCGCCGCAGGGCCGCATCGTGCACCTGCGTTCCCCGGGTGAGGCGAGGGTGGTCGCCGAGACCGGCGCGACCTTTGTGTGGGCGCTCGCAAGCGGTCCGCGAGGGACGCTGTGGGCCGGCACCGGCGTGCCCGGGCGCATCCAGAATTATCGCCAGGGCCGTGGCCTGGAGACCGTTTACGAAACCGGAGACGATCCCGTCCGATCGCTCGCTGTCGGGAGCGACGGGGTCGTGATCGCCGGAACCGGTGGCCGCGGCCGCGTCATCCGCGTCACCGGTGACGGGTCGCCGTTCGTGTTGTTCGATGCCGACGAAACGGAGATCGTCTCGCTTGCGCGGACCGCGGATGGGGCGGTGTGGGCGCTCGCCACGGCCGGTGGCAAGCAACCGTCGTCCCGACCCCCGACGCAAGGTCCGGTCACGCACGTCCGCGTCACGGCGGAAGCGCCGCCATCCGACAACGGCAACGACAAGAACGACGCCGCTCAGAAACCGGAAGCGAAACGGCCGACGGCTTCCTTCCGCGCGAGCGGTGGTGGGGCTCTCTACAGGATCGGGAGGGTCCGGATCGATGCCGTCTGGACGACACGCGAATCGATCCCGTTCGACATGATCGTCGATGCGGACGGATCGGTTCTGGTTGCGACCGGGGACAAAGGTCAAATCTGGCGGGTGGATCCGAGCGGTAAAGCCGCGCGGATGATCCCGATCGCCTCCAACCAGGCCAGCGCGATCGCACGCAACGCGGACGGCCAGGTCTTCGTCGCCGGCACCTCCGACGCGCGAGTCGAGCGGTTCGAAAGCGGTCGTCGCGCCGAAGGCAGGTACCTGTCGCTGCCGATCGAGGCCGGCACCCAGGCGCGCTGGGGCCGGGTCACCTGGGACGCGGACCTCCCCGCGGGGGCGTCCGTCTCGGTCGCGATCCGTGTCGGCAACACGCTCGAGCCCGACGAGAC
>JBFFZZ010000291.1:0-3785 GCA_041568335.1 Candidatus Polarisedimenticolaceae bacterium
ACGTAGAGGACCGGTGTGATCGACCACAGCCGGTCGACCCAGGAATGCTCCCTCGTGAGCATCGAGATCAGCTGACACGCCAGGGCGAACGTCACGCAGCCGTAGATCGCCGCCGTCAGGCTCGCCGGCATGTCAGTTCGGACCGTTCATCGGGTCGAAACTCCCGTTGGAAACCATCGCACCTCCTGACTCACGGTTCGAGGGGCCCGCTAGGATAGACTGCCCGGCCAGGAGGACGTTGACGATGAATAGTGTAATCAAGGCAAGTGTGGCGCTCGCGGTCTTTGTGGTGGTTGTCAGCACGGCCACGTACCTGACCGGTTTGCATGAGAACCCCCTCGCCGGGCTGGGATCCTTGGTGTTGTTTATCGGCGCGACCATCGCGGTCGTGTTCTGGGGGCTCAAGCAGACCGCCGGCGAGAACGGCTATGGGCGGCAATTCGGCAACGCGGCCTTGATCGGCCTGATCGGCGGCGTGCTGGTCTTCGCCGGTTCGATGTTGCTGTTCACCGTGTTCCCGGACTACCTCGAGGAGGTCAAGACGGCGCAGATCGCCGGTCTCGAGCAGTGGAACTTGTCTGAGGATCAGCTGGAGACACAGATCGCGAAGATCGAGGCGACCACACCGGTGGGCTCATCGCTCCAGGGCAAGATCGGCTCGGTCGTCACCTGCCTGATCGTCGGCGCGATCGTCGCCATCTTCAAGCGCAAGAAGAGTTAGCCGCTAGTCGTACTCGGCGCGAACCACCCGGTAAGCGTGTCTGCAGTCCGAGTTGGCGATCACTTTGCGCAACCGTGTGGTTTGACCGGGCGCGAGCCAGTAGTCGCGTTTGGTCGGTTCCTGACGGGTGGTGGTACTGGCGCAGGTCTTCTTGTGTTGCAGCGTGACCCGGACGTTCTTGCTACCGTTGTTGGTCAGCTTGTAGACGACGTTGCCTTTGGGGTCCCTGTCCCTGTCGACCCGGACGTCGTTTGTCGCTCCGGCGGACAGCGGACCGGTCACGATCGCAACGAGCAACAGGATCAGCGGATAGTTCGGTTTGAGCACGACTCGCTCCCTTGGTCCTCTCCCGAAGATAGGGCCCGCGCCGCTCCGAATCAAAGAGCGTGGCGACCCCGCTCAGAGCGGCCAGAACTGCAGGATCATCGGCAGGCCGACGACGACGACCAGGATCTCGAGCGGCAAGCCCATGCGCCAGTAGTCGCCGAACTTGTAGCCGCCCGGTCCCATGATGATCGTGTTGTTCTTGTGCCCGATCGGGGTCAGGAACGCGCACGAGGCGGCGACGGCGACGGCCATGAGGAACGGATCCGGGCTGACCTCCAGCTGCCGCGCGATATCGACACCGATGGGTGCGGCGATGAGCGCGGTCGCGACGTTGTTGAGTACGTCGGACAGCGTCATGGTCACGATCATCAGCGCCGCAAGCACGAAAACGACCGGTAGCCCCGTGCTCCACGCGACGATCGTCTCCGCGATGAGCGCCGTTCCTCCGCTCGTCTCCAGGGCGCTCCCGATGGGTATCAGACAGCCGAGCAGGACGATCACGGGCCATTCGACGGAGCTGTAGAGCTGCCGAATCGGGACGATCCGTAACAACACATAAACCGCGACGACCGCTCCGAGGGCGACGGGTAGGTAGACGAGGTCGACGCTCGCCAGCGCGACGGCGCCGGCAAAGGTGAGCACGGCGACCCACGCCTTGCTCCGCTGGATCACCTTGATTCCGCGATCGGCCAACGGCAGGGTGCCGAGCCATGCCACCACGTCGGGTAAACGGTTCGCCGGACCCAGGAGCAGCAGGATGTCCCCCGCCCTGACACGCAGCTCGCGCACGCGATCCCGGAAGCGCCGCCCGCTGCGGGAGACGCCCAGCAAGGTGACGGCATGCCGGTACAGGAGACGCACGTCGAGCGCCGATCGGCCGACGATTCGCGCATCCGGTGGCACGACCACCTCGAGCAGGTGGAGCGTCTCGCTGGCGATGCCACCGTGCTTGTCGGCGCCGGCGTAGGTCAGACCGGAGGCGCCCAGGAACTTCTCGATCGCCTGCGGGGAGCCTTCCATGACCACGACGTCGCCTTTTTTGATCACCTCGTCGCGCGCTGCGCCGGGCAGACGCTTGCCGCGACGAACCAGACCCAGCAGGTTGATATCGTCCTCGTCGGCGATCTCCTGAAGTTCCTGCAGCTCCAGTCCGATCGCCTTCGACTTTTCCTGAACGGTCCCCTCGGCGATGTAGTCTCGCAGATCCAGCAGCTCGACCGTCGTGTCGCGGCTTCGGCGTTCGCCCGGGATCAGTCGCCAACCGATCAACGCCACGAACGCGACCCCTACGCTGGCGACGATCAGGCCGACGGGCGCGAAATCGAACATCGTGTAGGCGACACCGAGCGACTGCTCCCGGAAAGTCGCGATCACCACGTTGGGTGGCGTCCCGATCAGGGTGACCATCCCTCCCAGGATCGAGGCGAAAGAGAGCGGCATGAGTGTCGCCGCCGGGCTGCGCTTGGCCTTCGCCGCCGCCTGAAGGTCCACCGGCATCAGCAACGCCAGAGCGGCGACGTTGTTCATCACCGCGGAAAGCGCCGCGGCGACCGACGCCATGATCGCGATGTGCGCACCCTCCCGCCGTGACGCGTCCACGAGAAAGCGGGCGATCACCTCGATCGCTCCCGATCGGAACAGGCCCTGGCTCACGATCAGCACGAGCGCGATGATCACCGTGGCGGGATGACCGAAACCCGAAAAGACCTCTTCCTTGGGGATGACGCCGCCGAGATAGGCGACGATCAGGGCGGCGAAGGCCACGATGTCGTAGCGGATTCGCCCCCACAGGAGCAAGCCGAAAACGGCGACGAGCAGAACGAGCAGGAATACCTGGTCAAACGACATGGGTCGGTAGTCTAGCCGAACGGTGGCCGTCGATCAGGCGTAGTCTCGATAGACCGGCTCATACATCCCGCCCCGAACGTGAGCCTCGAGGTGGTCGGGCTCCGGCTCGCTGGCAAGGCCGCGGGCGAACGCGACCCGTGCCACGGCCGTCGCGATCGAAGCGGAGACGTCACGGATGCGCGTGAGCGACGGGTAGACGCGTCCGATCGCCAGATCGTGCTCGCTGGTCTCGTCCGCCAGCGCCCTGGCCGCCGCAAGAAACATCTCGTCCGTCACGCGTCGAGCCCTGCTGGCGATCACGCCCAGACCGACGCCGGGAAAGATGTAGGCGTTGTTGCCCTGGCCGGGAACGAACACCCGGTTGTCGATCTCGACCGGTGGGTACGGGCTCCCGCTCGCGAACACGGCCTTGCCCCCGGTCCATCGATACGCCTGTTTTGCGGTGCACTCCGACCTGGACGTCGGGTTGGAGAGCGCGAAGACGATCGGTCGTTCCTGGATCCCGGCCATCGTTGCGAGGATCTCCTGCGAGAAGATCTGCGGCTTGCCGGAGACACCGATGATCGCGGTCGGCCGGAACTCCTCGAGGACGGCCTGCAGACCGGCGACCGGCCGGTGGTCGCGGGCGTACGGCTTCTTGTGGGGCTCGAGACCGGGGCGGTCGCACACGACGAGCCCGCGCGAATCCATGAACCAGCAGCGCGCCGTCGCCTCGTCGCGGCGGACGCCCTGTTCCACCATCGCGGCGACGATGGTGTCGGCAATCCCGATCCCGGCCTCCCCCGCGCCGACAAAGAGAATTTTCTGCTCGTGCAGCGGGATTCCGGTGATACGCCCCGCCGACAGGAGCCCCGCCAACGTGACGGCCCCCGTTCCCTGGATGTCGTCG
>JBFFZZ010000292.1:0-3782 GCA_041568335.1 Candidatus Polarisedimenticolaceae bacterium
GCACGCCGGGGCGTCGAGCGGTGACCCGGTAACCATTCGGGGCGTCGACGACCGTCTCGCGGTGGCTGACCACCACGCGCAGGTCCGCGTCCTCCGGCAACAACCGGGAACCGCGCACCTCGGTTCGTTCGACGCCGACTCGTTTCTCACGCGACGTCTCGAGCCAGTCGATCCGCGCGCCGGCCATCTCCGCGATCAGCTGGTGCCCGAAGCAGATGCCGAGCAACGGCACCGGTTTCTCACCGTCGACGATCGGGCGTAGCCACGCGCGCAGCTCCGCGAGCCAGGGCAGATCTTCGTAAACCGACGCGGCCGAACCCATCAACACGACCGCATCGCAACCGTGGCCGTCCGCCGGGCCGGGACCGTCCCCGTCGAGCGCGGGTCGGAAAAGCCTCGATTCTCCGGACCAACCGCGACGGATCTCCTCGACACCCTGATTCTCAGAGTGGATCTTCGACGGATCGATGATCCAGAGGCGTCGCGCGTCGCTCAACGGGACACCCGCGACGAATCGACCGCGCGTGCCGCCAGGAACTCGAGCAGCCGATCGTGAAGCCCATCGAAGGCCCCGTTGCTCATCACCACGACGACGTCGCCGTCCGCGGCCTCGGTCGCCACACGCTCGACGATCGATCCGACCTCGGCGATGTGCCGCGCCCTGGCCCCGCGCGCGAGCAGCGCCTCGACGAGCGCGGGAACGTCGAGACGATTGTCGGCGGGGATCTGCTCCGGGCGGAACACGGGCGCGACGATGATCTCGTCCGCCGCGTCGAACACCTCGACGAGCCGTTGCTGAAAGACGTTGCGCCGCAGCGACCAGGAACGCGGCTCCAGGACGGCCCACACACGGCCACCCGAGGTACGGTTCCTGACCGCCTTGAGCGTCTCCTCGATCGCCGTCGGGTGATGCGCGAAATCGTCGAGCACCGCAACACCGGACTGAACACCGCGCAGCTCCAACCGACGTCGGACCCCGCGAAAACCGTTCAGACCGGCCGCGATCTCTCCCGCCGACAACCCCTGTTCGGCGGCCGCGGCGGCGACCCCGAGCGCGTTGCGCACGTTGTGCGGCCCGCTCAGCTTGAGCTCGATCTCCGCGAACGGCTGCCCGTCGTGGAGGATGCGGAACGCCGACCCGTCCGGTCGCTCGTCGAGATCCACGGCGCGCCAGACCCCGGCGTCCAGACCGTAACCCTCGACCGGGGCCATCGCCCCCTCGGTGACCTCGCGGGTGACCTCGCACTCCTCGTAACGGATGATCCGGCCGCGTCGCGGCACCAGGTTGATCAGGCGGCGGAACGCCAGCCGGATCTGCTCGAGGTCCCGGTAGATGTCGGCGTGATCGAATTCCACCGTGCCCAGCAGGACCGTGTCGGGCCGGTAGTGCATGAACTTCGGCCCCTTGTCGAAGAATGCGGTGTCGTACTCGTCACCCTCGATGACGAACGCGGGGCCCTTCCCGACGGCGAACGGCCGCGTCAGGTCGTGGGGTTGGCCGCCGATCAGGAAGCCGGGCTGCCTCCCCGCGTGCGTCAGGACCGCGGCGAGCATCGAGGCGGTGGTCGTCTTGCCGTGGGTTCCGGCGATCACGATCGAGTGGCGGCCGGTGAGGAAGCGATCGTGGATCAGCCGCGGCATCGAGGTGTAGCGGAGGCGGTTGTCGAGGACCGCCTCGGCCTCCGCGTTGCCGCGCGAGATGGCGTTGCCGATGACGACCAGGTCGGGAGCCGGATCGAGGTGCGCGGCGTCGAAACCCTCGTACACCTCGACGCCGAGATCGGCGAGGATCGTGGAGGTCGGGGGGTACAGCGCGCCGTCCGAGCCGGTGACCCGGCAGCCGGATTCGTGGAGCAGGCCGGCGAGCGAGGTCATGCCGGTCCCGCCGATGCCGATCAGATGGATGTGCTCTTGCGCCACGAACTCGTCTCCCCGGATGCGGTCATTCCACTGTGAACGCGCGATCGTTCGCCTGCAAGTAGAGGTCGGCGAGGCGTTTGCCGACGCTCGGCCGGACGAGGTGCAGCAGACGGGCGTGGCGCAGGGTCTCCTTGATCTGGGGCATCATCGCCGTCGTTTCCTCGTCGCCCGCGCGGATACAGCGCGCGTAGGCGCCGAAGTCCGCCCAGTGGACGTCCTTGACCGGTGGACGGATCACGATGTCCGCCATGCTGCGGCAGAATCGAACGAGCGCCTGATCGCGGATCGCGTTGGCCCGGACCATGATGTCGAGACCGCGGTCGTAGCTCTCGCTGTCCTCGACGTTTGCCGTGATGTCCACGGCGATCACGAGGTCGGCTCCCAGACCGAAGGCGGGGAGGACCGGGATCTTGTCGACCCACCCGCCGTCGATCAACACGCGTCCGTTGACCGGTACGGGGGGCAGGATTCCCGGAATCGCCGAGCTCGCCGCCGCCGCGCGGCGCAGGCTGCCCTTCGTCAGGACCACTTCGCGGGCCTTGTGGATGTCCAGCGCGATCGCGGCGAACGGTCGCTCGAGGGACTCGATGTCCACGTCGGGGACGATTCGCTTGATGCTGGTCGCAAACTCCTCCGCCGAGAGGAAGCTCGGGCGCATGTTCGACATCCCGAAGAAGATCCCGCGGCGGATCAGGTTCGCGACGGAGAAGAACAGTCCGCCACGCTGCTTGCGTGTTTCCCGCAGGAACGAGAGGCGGTTCTTCTTGAACTCCTCGCTGCTGAGCACGGCGCGGGCCTTGGCCTCCAGCCCCGCGATGTCCCCGGTCGCCGCCCAGGCGCCGCCGACGATCGACCCCATGCTCGTCCCGGTCACGATGTCGATCTCGATCCCCTCGCGTTCGAGCGCGCGGATCACGCCGATATGGGCCATCCCGCGAGCCGCGCCGCCGCCGAGCGCCAGCCCGATCCGGGGCGTCAGCTTCGGGCGCAACAGGGTGAGCTTCGGGCGCATCAGAACAACCAGGTGAGGGATCGGGTCCGCGCGCTGCCCTCGACCGGCTCGACCGACGCGACCTTGAGACCGGCCGGGCAGTCATCGGCCGCGTCCTCGCGCAGCAGGGTCCAATCGAGCATGACGGTTTCCAGCGCCTCCACCCGGATCTCCTCCGCCCGCGCGGGGACGACCACCGGCACCACGCGCCCGACCGGCGCGCTCGCCACGTAAAAGGTGGTGCCTGGCGTGAGCCCGGACAAGTCGATCTGCGAATAGGCCATCTCGAGACGGGTCCGTAACAGCAGGCCTCCGTCCGTGAGACCCGTCCGGCCGACCTCCTGATAAAACGTACCGCGCCCGAGCGCGAGCAGCTTGGTCAATCGTACCCCGTGCCCGGTCAGCTCGATGTCGCCCTCGTCCCGCGCCTGCTCGTAGACCAGCAGCTCCTGCTCGAACCAGCGCTCGAAGCCGTCCCGGCGCTCCCCGGGATCGGCGCCGAGCGAGGCCGCCCCCGCCGCACCCGCGCTGACGCAGAACAACGTCGCCGCGTCGCGATCCTGGATCGCCCGCGTGAAGTCCAGCAGGCATTCCTTCGCGCTGCGCTCGGCGGCGCAGCCGGTGAGCAGCAGACCGGCGGCGACCGCGAGCGGGAAACCGGTCGATCGGGGATCGGACATGCGCTGGATTCTATCTGCGGTTGACACCACGAGCGACAACTCGTTACGGTGGACTTTCGGGCGGATTCCCTGGAGACGCCGGCATGAGGTTGATCGCGATGGGAGTGCTGTTGGCCGCCTCGGTCGTGTGCTGTGCCGCCGATGGCGGGGCCGGCGGTGCGTCCGGCGGCGACCCCGACGAGGCGCGCCGC
>JBFFZZ010000293.1:0-3757 GCA_041568335.1 Candidatus Polarisedimenticolaceae bacterium
GGCTGGCCCCGTGACAGAGCGCGTTGGTGCAGCCGTAGCCCTCGAAGACCACCTGCTGGATGGCCTCGAAGGTCGAGTCGAACGGCTGGCCGGTGCAGCTCGAGGACGTGCAGGCGCTCGTGCAGCCGTCGGTCTCGTCCGCGTTGGCCGCCGTGAACGGCAACGGGTCGGTCGGCGCGTAGTCCTCCTGGTTCTTGATGTAATCGACCCCGACGATCAGTGGGCGCTCGGCTGCGCTCAACTTGACCTGCGCGCTTCCCACGAGGATCCGGTAGTCCCGGACACCGTCACCGTTGAGCAGGATGTCGTCGTCCAGACCGTTGACCGGATCGGTGAGGCTGTTCTGCAACGGGTCGGCGTCGCCGTCGGAGGGTTTGGAGTCGATCGTGAACCAGCCTCCCGCGACGGTGAGACCCGCGTCACCGACGGGCCGGCTGAACACCACCTGAACACCGCCCATTTCGCCGGTAAAGGCGCGCATCCCGACGGGGAGCGAAAACCAGCCGGCGTGAACGGCGAGCCGACCGCCGTCTCCAACGGGCTGATCGAGCGTCCCGGACACGCCCGAAAGCGTCACGTCGTCGTCCCAGAAGATCTCGTTTTGCTTCCAGAACGGGAAGCCGTTCCTACCGACCCAGCCGGAGAAACGGCCTTCCTCCGAGCGTGCCCGGAGAAACCACTTGTCGAGGTTGAACTCCGCGTCGCCGGTTTCGTCCCCTTTGAAATCGAGGATCGTGATATGGGGCGACTGCTGGCTGAGATCCGAGCCGCTACGCAAGCGCGCGCCGACGGTCACACGTTCGGACGGTGCGAACGTCCCACCGAGTCGGATTCGCGCGCGCACCCGCGCACGGTCGGCACGTCGGGTGCCATCCGCCCGCCGTGAGTCCCAGTCCTGTTCGAGACGCAGGCGAACATCGCCGTAAAGCTCGATTCTGTTCGATTCATCGGCGGCGAGGAGCGGCGTCGCCACCACAAACGGTAGGACAAGGAAGGATCGGAGCCGCATGCGCGCAGTGTAGGGCTGCGTGCGGATCGAGACAGTAAGGGTTGTCCGAAGTAAACTGGGCTAGATCAGCGTGTTCGCGAGCCCGCGGATCATCTCGAGCACGTCACCCGGGGCGATCCCCAGGTACAGGATCCCGACGACCGAGAGGAGCATCACGGCGCCGACGGCGAGCGGGACCGGGAGCGGCAGCTCGCCGCCCTCGGACTCGCGCATGTACATCGTCATGATGACCTTGAGGTAGTAGAACGCGGCAATCGCCGCGTTGATCACGCCGATGATCGCCAGCGTGTACTGCTCGGATTCGATGGCGGCGCGGAACACGACGTACTTGCCGAAGAAGCCGCCGGTCGGCGGGATCCCCGCCATCGAGAACATGAAGAAGCTCATCGCCAGCGCGAGCATCGGTCGCGACCAGCCCAGACCGGCCCATTCGCTCAGCGTGTAACCACGCTCGTTCTCGGCATCGCCGCGCCCGATCGCGACCAGGACGGCGAACGCCCCGACCGTCATCAGCCCGTAGGCGGCGAGGTAGAACATCACCGCCTCGACCCCGGCGGCCGAGTTGGCCACCACCGCGATCAGCACGTAGCCGGCGTGCGCGATCGAGGAGAACGCGAGCAGCCGCTTCATGTTGGTCTGGGCCAGCGCGACGAGGTTGGCCACGGTCATGGTCAGCACCGCGAGCCAGAACAGCATCGGCGTCCAGATCTCCGCAAAACCGTCGAACGCGCCGATCAGGAAGCGCAGCAGCACGGCGAAGGCCGCGGTCTTGGTCGCGGCGGCCATGAAACCGGTCACGTTGGTCGGCGCGCCCGTGTAGACATCGGGAACCCACTGGTGGAAGGGCACGACCGCGATCTTGAAACCGAGGCCGACCAGGACGAGCGCCATCCCGGCCCACAACAACGGGTTGCCCGGCTGACCCATCGCCGCGTTGCCGATGCCGCCCATGTCCAGCGTGCCGGCGGCGCCGTAGAGCAGCGCCATGCCGTAGACCAAGAAGCCCGAGGAGAAGGCGCCCAGGAGGAAGTACTTGAGCGCCGACTCCACCGAGCGGACGCGCCCGCGAGTGAGCCCGCAGATCACGTAGAGCGCCAGCGAGAAGACCTCGAGCCCGATCAGTACCATCATCAGATGGGTCGTGTGCAGCATCAGGAACATGCCGGCGAGGCAGAACAGGATCAGGGCGTAGAACTCGCCGTGGTCCGCCGCTTCACGCTCGAGGAAACGGATCGACATGAGCACCGACAGGATCGTGACGATCAGCAACAGGAACGAGAAGAACAGACCGAAACCGTCGATCCGCACGAGCCCGAACGCGGTTTCCTGCGGTCCGGCGAGAACCCAGCTACGCCACTGGAACACGAGGATGACCCCGGTCATCGTCAACCCGACCAGCGTGGCCAGGACCGGCCCCCGTGTATCCCCGCGGAACAACGCGGACAGGATCATCGTCAACAGGGCGTAGGCCGCCAGGCAAACGACCGGCAGCACCAGGATCCAATTGAAGTCGCCCATCGACCGCCTCGCTAGACCGCGCGGATCACGTAGTAAAGGATCACGAACACACCGAACAGGAACATCAAGGCGTAGTTGCGGACCAGCCCCGTCTGGAACAGCTTGATCACCTGGCCGCTGATCTCCGCCGTGACGGCGGTCGCGTTGACCAGACCGTCGACGACCCAACGGTCGATCGCGGCGAAGCCGCGGGACAGCCAGTAAAACGGACGCAGCACGACCAGCTCGTAGAACTCGTCGACCCAGTAGAGGTTGCGCAGCAGGTTGTGCAGCGGGCCGAAGCGCTTGGCCCAGGCGGCGGCCGCGCCGTCCTTCCGGTAGACCATCCAGGCCAGGGAGATGCCCAGCAGCGCCACGACGGTCGCGATGACGATCAGCATCGTCTCCATCCCGGCGTCGTGAACGACCGCCGCCGTGTGACCGCCCCCGTGCGCGGCGTCCTCACCGTGCGAGGCCGGCGGTGTAATCGCGGGCGCCAGCCAGTGGTGCATCTTGTTGACGTCCCCCGCCCCGACCCAACCCGACATGACGGCGGGGATGCCGACCCAGCCGCCGATGACCGAGAGCAGCCCGAGGATCATCAGCGGGACGGTCATCAATGCCGGAGACTCGTGGGCCTTGGACCAGGTCTGCTCATCGCCGCGGTACTTGCCGAAGAAGACGAGCCACAACAATCGCGTCATGTAGAACGCGGTGATCAGCGCGGCGATGCTGAGCAGGGCCCAGACGAATTTGTGGCCGGAGTTCCAGGCGCCGGCGAGGATCTCGTCCTTGGAGAAGAACCCGGCGAGTCCCGGGATCCCCGCGATCGCCAGCATCGCGATGAAGAAGGTCATGAACGTGCGTGGCATCTTGGCCCGCAGACCACCCATCTCGCGGATGTCCTGCTGGCCGTGGAGACCGTGGATCACGCTCCCCGCCCCGAGGAACAGCAGCGCCTTGAAGAACGCGTGGGTCATCAGGTGGAAGATCGCGGCGATGTAGGCGCCGACACCCGCGGCGGCGAACATGAAGCCGAGCTGGCTGACCGTCGAGTAGGCCAGCACCTTCTTGATGTCGGTGGCGGTGATCCCCATCGTGGCGGCGAGCAACGCGGTCGCGGTCCCCACCGCGGCGACGATCGCCATCGCCTCGGGCGTCGCGCTGTAGAGCGCCGACATGCGGCAGACCATGTAGACCCCGGCCGTGACCATCGTGGCGGCGTGGATCAGGGCGGAGACCGGCGTCGGA
>JBFFZZ010000294.1:0-3717 GCA_041568335.1 Candidatus Polarisedimenticolaceae bacterium
GCCGGTGAGGCTTTCGACAAGGTCGCCAAGTTGCTCGGCCTCGGATATCCCGGCGGACCGGTGATCGAGCGGCTGGCCAGGGGGGCGAACGAGTCGTCCCACCCGTTCCCGCACGCCCGGATGAAGGACGGCTCGTTGGACTTCTCGTTCAGCGGGCTGAAGACGGCCGTCCGGCGTCTGGCCACCGAGCGCGGGTTGGCGCATCACGAACCGACGGGTGGGGAGGTCTCGGATGAGGTGCGCGATCTGGCGGCGGCGTTCCAGCGCGCGGTCGTCCGTGTGCTCGTCCGCCGCTCGCTGGCCGCCTGCAAACGTGAGCGCGTCAAGAGCCTGCTCCTCACCGGCGGTGTGGCCTGCAACAAGCGGCTCCGCGACGCTTTCGCGCATGCCTGTGCGCGCAGCGGCATCACGCTTTACGCCGCCGCGCCACGCTACACGACGGACAACGCCGCAATGATCGCGGCGGCGGCTTTCCTTCAATTCGAAAAGGGGCGTTCCGCTCCGCTCGACATCAACGCCCGCTCGAACTTTCCGTTGTGACCCCATGAGATAATGCGGGGTCTGACCGCGTAGGAGTTGTGATGCGCAGCATCGACCTGTCCGGCAAAGTCGCGCTCGTTTTGGGCGTGGCCAACAAGCGTTCCCTGGCCTGGGCCATCGCCGATGCGTTGGGCGAGGCGGGGTGCGCCCTCGCGCTGACGTACCAGGGCGAGCGGCTGAAGAAGAACGTCGAGGAGCTGGCGAAGAAATACCCCAAGGCGCCGGTGATGGCCTGCGATGTCGAGAGCGACGAGCAGGTCGATGGGGTCTTCGCGCGTGTCGAGAAGGACTACGGACGGCTCGATGTGCTCGTTCACTCGATCGCTTACGCGCGGCGCGAGGATCTCGAGGGCGCTTTCCTGAAGACGAGCCGCCAGGGTTGGCGCATCGCGATGGAGATCAGCGCCTTTTCGTTCATCCGCCTGACGAGCCTCGCCGTGCCGTTCATGAAGGAGGGCGGTTCGGTGATGGCGCTGACCTACGTGGCCAGCCAGCGCGTGGTGCCCAACTACAACGTGATGGGAAGCGCCAAGGCCGCGCTCGAGCACGCCGTCCGACAGCTCGCGTCCGAGCTGGGTCCGTCCAACATCCGGGTCACCGCGATCTCGACCGGGCCCGTGCCGACCCTCTCCGCGCGCGGCATCTCCGGTTTCTCGGGCATGGCGACGCACCATCGCGAGCTGGCCCCGCTGCGGCGCAACATCGAGCCCCGGGAAGTCGGCGACGCCGGACTGTTCCTCGCAAGCGACATGGCGTCCGGCATCACGGGTGAAATCCTCTACGTGGACGGCGGGTTCAACATCATGGCCATCTGATGCCCCTGCTCGAGGTCTCGGATCTACGCGTACAGTACCCCGCGGCGGATGCGCCGGTCCGGGCCGTCGATGGCGTCAGCTTCTCGCTCGAGCCCGGCGAAACCTACGCGCTGGTCGGTGAATCCGGCTGCGGGAAGACCGCGACGGGTCTGGCCCTCTTGCGGTTGGTCGAACCCGGCCGCATCGTCGGCGGTCGCATCCTCTTCGAGGGCCGCGACATCCTGGGCCTCCCCGAGGAACAAATGCGCCGGCTGCGCGGCGCGCGCATCGGCATGGTCTTCCAGGAGGCGGCCGCGGCGCTCAACCCGGTCATGCGGATCGGCAAACAGGTCGGCGAGACCCTGCGCATCCACCGAGGGATGTCGCGCAAGGAGTCCGATGCCGAGGCCGTCGAGCTGCTCCGTCTGGTCGCGCTGCCGGACCCCGAGCGGCAGGCCCGCGCCTACCCGCACGAGCTCTCCGGCGGAATGAAGCAGCGAGTCATGCTGGCGATCGCCCTGTCCTGTTCACCGGCCCTGTTGATCGCCGACGAACCGACGACCGCGCTCGACGTGACGATCCAGGCGCAGATCCTGGCGCTGCTCCGCGAGCTTCGCGCCAAGCTCTCCCTGACGATCCTGTTGATCACCCACGACCTCGGCGTGGTTGCGGAGAACGCCGACCGCGTCGGCGTCATGTACGCCGGCAGGCTGGTGGAGGAGGCCTCCGTCGGACCGCTGTTCGAGCTTCCCGAGCACCCCTACACGCGCGGTCTCCTTCGAGCGATGCCCGGCGCGGGCACGGAGGAGGGGCGGCGGCTGGCGACGCTACCGGGAGCGGTTCCGGATCCCGGCCGACCGCCGGCCGGCTGCCGTTTTCATCCCCGGTGCACCGAGCGTTTCGACCCGTGCGACCGCGACGAGCCGCAGCTCCTGGACCGGCCCGGCGGCGGGCGTGTGGCGTGCTTCCTGCACCACGAGGAGCCGGTCGCATGAGCGCGGATGCGCTGGTCCGGGCGCGTGGACTGACCAAGAGCTTCCGTCCCCGCGGCGGTTTGTTCCGCCCCCAGGGTCCCGCGTTTCATGCGGTCGATCGCGTCGACATCGACGTCCACGCGTCCGAAATCGTCGGGCTGGTCGGCGAGTCCGGGTCGGGGAAATCGACCCTCGGACGAATCCTGATCCGTCTCATCGAGCCCGACGAGGGCAGTCTCCACTTCGACGGCACCGATCTGCTCGCACTCCGCGGCGAACCGCTGCGGCGTCGCCGCCGCGAGTTCCAGATCGTCTTCCAGGATCCCTACGGCTCGCTCAACCCGCGGATGAAGATCGGCGACGCGATCGGCGAACCGCTCACGATTCACCGGCTCGTCGACGGGAAGACCCAGCTGAAGGAACGCGTGGCGGAGCTACTGACCCGTGTCGGTCTCGATCCGTCGATGGCGGCGCGCTACCCCCACGAGTTCTCCGGAGGGCAACGGCAACGCGTCGGTATCGCTCGCGCGATCGCGTGCGGGCCCAAGTTCATCGTCGCGGACGAGCCGGTCTCGGCGCTCGACGCGCCCGTCCAGGCGCAGATCGTCAACCTGATGGTCGATCTACAGGAACAGCTCGACCTGGCCTACCTGTTCATCGCGCACGACCTTCAGCTGGTGTGCAGGATCTGCCATCGCGTCGCGGTGATGTACTTCGGCCGGGTGGTCGAACAAGCGCCTGCTGCCGAGCTCTATCGCGCCCCGCGCCACCCTTACACCAAGGCGCTTCTGGCCGCGACACCGCGCGTTCGCCCGGGCCGGCCCGAAGCGCCGGCCCTCATCGGCGAGCCGCCCTCCCAGACCGAGCCCCCCGGCGGCTGTCCCTTCCACCCGCGGTGCCCCGAGGCCATCGACGAATGTCGGCACCGCGAGCCCGCGTTGCTCCAGATCGGTGAAGGTCATAGAGTGGCCTGTCACGTTGTGGAGAAAGCCCGCTAAACAGGACCGGTGGCGGCGGGTGCGAAACCGCCCAAAGGCGATATCGGCCGCCGGTTCCGGCGGGCGAGAGTCGGTGAAACCTTTTGCCGTAGCGTCCCGTAGTATGGGCCGAAAAGACAGCAAGACACCGCCGGAGGAATACCGTGAAGCGCTTCCCCAAGATCGCTTGCCTCGTAGTCGTTTTGGGTTGTCTGATCCCGTCGATCACGGGCGCACAGCAAAACAAGGTCACCCTGTCGCTCGACCAGTGCCTGCGGACGGCGCTCGAGAACAACCTCGACCTCGTTTCCGCGCGCAAGGATCCGATGATCGCCCAGCAGCAGCTCGATCAGAGTCGCGCGTCGTTCGACGGCGCGATCGGCGTCAGCGGCGATTTCAACCAGTTCACGTCGGACCAGGACATCACGCAGA
>JBFFZZ010000295.1:0-3711 GCA_041568335.1 Candidatus Polarisedimenticolaceae bacterium
GGTGAAAAGCGATTTATTGATCGCCTTTCCGAGGCTGCCCTGGCGCTGGCAATTATTACAATACATGAACCAAAACCTTGAAACTAGTCGATCCGATAAAAAACCAGCGTCTCGTCGCCGGTCAGCGTGTCCCTGAATCCGTCTTCGACGGTCGCGAACAGATCCGCGCGTCCGATGTCCTTGGCCGAGGTCGATTTGTAGACCCGGTGGACCCGCCCGCCGTTGGCGATATCGAAGACCGCCTGGCCGTCGATCTTGCTCGTCTCGATCGAAACCGAGGCCTCGAGACGGTCCTGCGGCCCGGAGCCGCTGTTCAGGAGCCAGCCGAAGGAAAACGCCAGGATCAGGGCCGGTATCGCGGCCACCGCAGCGAATCGGCCGGCGGGAAGGAACAGCCGGGCCAGCGGGCGCTGGTACACCCGATCGGCTGGATCGTCGGAAACCCGGCGTCGCGCCAGCACCCGGATGTTGGCCCGGGCGCCCGCGGACAACCGGTCCGCGGGAAGGCTGGACTCGGCGTGACGCCAGGCGGAAACGGCGGCGGAGACCACGTCCTGTGTCCCGTCCGGGTCGTTTTTCGGGGTGTTCGTGCCGATTCTCACGTTCGCGTCTTCCTCCGGTCCCCTCTTCAAGATCGGGTCCGTCAAGGGTAACTACCGGGCGTAGGGGCCCACCGTTCAACGTTTCACGATTTTTTTCGCGGATCGGTCAGCAGGGTCCTCAATCGTGCGTTCGCGCGGCTGAGATGCCGCCGCACCGTGATCGACGTGATCCCCAGGGTCCTGGCCGCCTCGCGCCGCTCGAAACCCTCCAGCTCGATCAGCACGAACACCGCCCGCTCCCGTTCACTGAGCCCGTCGAGCGCCGCCTCGAGGGCCCTGCGCTGCTCGCGCGCCACGGCATGGTCTCCGGGAGCGCTCGAATCGTCGGGGGTCTCCTCCAGCCCGGCGGTCCACGGCGATTCCCGCCGGGCACGGCGGCTGAGACGATGGCGATGGTCGTGCACCGCGTTCACGGCGATGCGGTAGATCCAACCGCGGAAGGACCGACCCGACTTGAACGTCCCGAGGTGCCGGAACACGCGTACGAGGATTTCTTGAGCGACGTCTTCCCGGTCGTCCGTGGAGACTCCCAGCAGACGGACGAGCCGGAGCACCCCGGACTCGTGGCGACGGAGCAGGCGGTCCAACGCATCGTCACTTCCCGCCACGGCGGCGGCGATCAGCTCACCGTCGATCCGGACGTCCGACTCCGCATCCGCCGCGCGGGTGTCCGCGGCGAACGGTTCGCCGGCGTTCTCGGCCGCGCGTCCGCCCAAGAGTGCCCCCTCTCCGATCGTCCGTCTTCTGCCCCGGCCAGTTCAGTCGGGACTCATGTTACCCCGAGTGTCGACGGCGAAAACCGAGTAGTAGCGCGTCTGCAGCGCGGGCGTGAGCTCGAGGCTGGTTCCCGTGCTCGTCGTCAGTGGCGCCAGAGCTTGGTCGACCACGTCTTCCTTCGCCACGGGGGTGTCGGAGGCGTAGATCGCGTAGTGCAGCAGATCGACCGGTCGACCGTCGAGATCCTCGGTCGACGGGGTCCAGGTGAGGCGGATGTCCCCCGGTTGGGTACCGCGCGCGACGTCCAGGAAGACCCCCTCGGGAACCTCCGAGCCGAGGGCGCCCGGGCGATTGTCCGCCCCGACGGCGCGCACCCGGTAATGCTCGGACATCCCGTTGGTCAGCGCACCGGAATCGGTATAGCTGCTGCAGGGCGCCGGGCAGTCCGCGATCTTCGTCATCCCGCCGACCGAATAATCCGGCGCGCCCCCGCGGAAGATCTCGTAATGGAGGACGGTCGCCGGCTTGCCGTAAATGTCGGTGGTCACTTCGGTCCAGTCCAGCACGGCATCCGCACCGGATTTGACCACGCGCAGGTCGTCGATGAAGTCGGGAAGGCGGACGCCCATCCCCGTCACCGGAAAATCACACACCTCCGCGGTCGCGGCGGAGGTGTTCCCCGAGGTGTTGGTGGCGGAGACCACGGCGCAGTAGGTCTGGCCCTCGGTCAGGCCCGTCGCGACGAAGACCGGGCGCGACACCTGGACGACGTTGGCGGGGTTCCCGCTCCCCGGCCCCCAGGAGATCGTGTAGTAGTCCAGATCGACCTCCGGGTTCGCATCCCACGTAAACGTGAGCCGGTCGCCGAGCCCGAGATCCGTGGAGCTCAAGCCGGTCGGGACGCCGGGCGGATCGGGGTTGGTCGGGGTCGCCTCCGCGCAATCGGGGCCCGAGACGGCGCAGTCGGTGTTGAAGTTCGACCAAGCGCTCTCGAAGCCGTCCGGATCGACCGCGATCACGTGGTAGTAGTACGTCACTCCGTTGACGACGTTGGTGTCGGTGAACTGGGTCGGCGCGATCGGGGTCGGGGTCAGGTTGACGTAGAACGGCTGGGCCAGATCCTGGTTGCGCATCACGATGTAGTTGACCGAAGGCGTACTGCTCGCCGTCCAGCTCAGGTCGACCTGCAGGTTGCCGGCGCTGGCGACGAGCCCCGTAGCGGGCGCGGTCGACCGCAGCTGGAGCCGTGTCGCGGGGTCGCCCAGCAGAACGTAATGCTGGCACTGCTCGATGGACCCCTGGGCGCAGAGACCGGTCAGCGCGACGGCCACCGGGGTGGCGATGTCGCGCGCCTTCCGCGGCCCGAACATCATGTGGAAGAGGTCCTCGGTCACGACGATCCCGATGAAGTTGAACGCGAGTCCCGACGGCGCGAAGACGGCAACCGAGCCGCCGCCGTCCCGCCGCAGCCAGTCCTCGCCCATGGTGTTGAAACGAGGGATGTGGAAACCGCCGGTCAGGCAATTCTGGACGATCAGCCACGGCAACTGCAGGCCGTTGGTCAGATCGTCGGTGTCGAGGAACATGCTGTCACGTTCGTCGAAGAACGCATCATCGCTCCAGACGACGAAGTTGCCGTGCCCGGTGTATTGCGTGACCGCGGCACCGGCAAAGGCATCCGCCCCGTTGATCGCGTCCTTGATCTCCTGACGCATCGCGTCCTCGGGGTTCATCACGCCGTTGTCGTAGAAATCCGTCCAGTACTTGACCGAACGCGAGGTGTACGGTTGCGCCCCGATCTCGTCGAGCCCGGCCTGATTGACCAGCTCGAACTGGAAAGCCTCGCCGGGGTTGTTCCCGGTCTTGCCGCGATCCGCGAACGTGACGACGTGCTCCCGCCAGGCTCCCCCGGGGGCGCTCGTCTCGTAGTCGAGGATCTTCTGGAGGTAGCCGTTGGCCTCGCCGAGCGTTCGCGCGGGCAAACGGCCCACGATGTAATCGGGGAGCTGGTCACCGCCCGTGACCGCGGCCATCAAGTTGTCGGACGCGTAGTGACCGAGCTCGATGACGTCGCGGTAGACGATCTGGGTGGGAACGAAATTACCGTTCACCCCACCCGCCTTGTCGTCGTACGAGGCATCGCCGAGGAGCAACACGAAGGTCGGCTTCGGATCGGCCCAACCTTCGCCCGAACTCGTGGAAAGGACCCAGCGCAGGAACTCGCGGATCGCCAGCGGACCCGGCAAGCCGAAGTTGAACTCGTCCTGGATATCCTCGAGCCGCGCGACCTTGGAGGTCAGGCCCCCCCCCGCGGCGCTGGCGCGATGGCTCAGCAGCAGATCGAGCGGTTGCCCCGGGGTCGTGTCGAGGACGTCGTCGTGAGCGATCACGA
>JBFFZZ010000296.1:0-3691 GCA_041568335.1 Candidatus Polarisedimenticolaceae bacterium
GATGGCGCTGCTCGCGAGTCGGGAGCCGTTGTTCCAGATCGGTTTCCAGTACCCGCTGATGATCCTGCCGCCGGCATTCGTGGGGGCAATCCTGGCGCTGGAGCGGTTGCGCGGGGTTTGGCGGACCCGGCTGCTGACCGTGGCCGTGCTGGCGGCGATGGTCGTCTGTTTCCGGTACGGCATGATCTTCCCGCGGCACAACTTCATGGGCGGGTTCCGGCAGGTCGATTTCGAGTACTCGGAGATGGAGCGGGAACGTTACAGGGAGCTGCTGGAGATGATCGACAGGGTCCCGCCGACGGCCTCGGTCACGGCGTCGGAGATTCTCGTGCCCCACCTGGCCGGACGGGAGCGCATCGAGACAATCCGCTACGCGGCGAACCGGCCCGGCCGGTTCTACGACTACTTCCTCGTGTTGCGCGACCTGCCGGTGGACCGGTTCGAGCTGTTGCCGGAGATCGCCGGGCTGCAGACCTACGAGCTGGTGCACCGCGGCAAATACTGCGATCTGCTGCGGCGTCGCTATCCGCCGCCTGATTGACGCGAACGTCGTGTTACGCTTCGGCGCTCCGAGGAGTTCATGGCCGACCGGAAGAAGGAACGCGAGACCACGCGCCGCCGTTTCCTGCGTGGCGCGGCGGTGGGGGCCGCCGGAGCCACCCTGGCCGGTTGCACGAGCAACGGTCCCGGTGAAGGGACGGGTCCCGCCGTGCAGACGAGCAGGCGGGTCGTCTGGAGGCTGGCGTCGAGCTTCCCGCGCAGCCTGGACACGCTGTTCGGCTGCGCCGAGACGCTGTCCGAAAGCCTCGAGTCGATGTCCGGAGGTCAATTCCGCATCCGCCCCTACCCCGCGGGTGAGCTCGTACCCGCGTTCAACGTGCTGGACGCAGTCCAGCAGGGCACGGCGCAGGTCGGCCACAGCGCGAGCTACTACTACATCGGCAAGAACCCCGCGCTGGCGTTCGACGCGGGCGTGCCGTTCGGCCTGACGGCGCGCCAGCAGCACAGCTGGCTCTACGAGGGCGGCGGCGCGGAGACGCTCGCCCCGGTGTTCGCGGACTTCAACGTGCGATCGTTCCCGGCGGGCTCCACGGGTGTCCAGATGGGCGGCTGGTTCCGCCGCGAGGTGAACTCGCTGTCCGATCTCAAGGGCTTGCGCATGCGTATCCCCGGTCTCGGCGGCCAGGTGATGGACCGGCTGGGGGTCAACGTGCAACAGATCCCCGGCGGTGAGATCTTCCCCGCGCTCGAGCGCGGCGCGATCGATGCGACCGAATGGGTCGGGCCCTACGACGACGAGCGGCTGGGCTTCCACAAGATCGCCAGCCACTACTACTACCCCGGCTGGTGGGAACCCGGACCGACGCTCTCGTTCTACGTCAACGAAAAGGCCTGGGGCGCGTTGTCCGCGGAACAGCAACGCATGTTCCGAGCCGCGTCGACGGAGGCGTCGATGCGCATGACGGCACAGTACGACGCCGTCAACCCACCGGCGTTGAAACGATTGCTCGACGGCGGGGCCCATCTCGCCCCGTTTCCCGACGACGTGATGCGGGCGGCCGAAAAGGCGTCCTTCGAGCTGTTCGAGGAACAGGCCGCGGCCGACGCCACCTACCGCGAGGTCTACGACGCCTGGACCAAGGTGCGCGAGCAGGCCTACCGCTGGTCCTCGGTCAGCGAGGTGGCCTACTCGTCGTTCGCGATCCGGGGCTAAACTCCCTCCACGAGGATGATCCGCGATTCGGCCGACGCCTGCCGGATCGCCTTCGGCCCGTGATAGGCGTCCGAGTGCCACCAGGCCTTCGCCTGCTCCATGCCGTCGAACTCGACGATCACGAAACGGCTCGGCGCCCAGTCGCCATCGAGCGTCTCGACCGCCCCGCCGCGGGCGATGTAGCGCCCACCGTGGGCCGCGATCGTCTCGGGGACGGCCTTGATGTAGCGGGCATAGGTGTCGGGATCGGTCACTTTCAGATCGGCGATCACGTAGGCGGCCATGGGATGTCTCCTCCTTCCTCGGTATGATGCCTGACCATGGGTACCTCGACCGACCGAAACCGGGCGCTGCGGCTGCTCAACGGCCTCGAGATGGGCGGGTTGGACCCGTCCGAGGGACGCATCCTCGCGGAGGACCTCGATCCGGTCCTCGTTCACGTCATCGTGCGGTTCCTGCGCGAGGCCTACCCGGCGACCGAGCCGGCGGCGCGCCCCGTCCTCGAGCGCGTCGTTGCGCTGACCCATGCCTATCCCGGAATCGTCGCGCAGGCTCGCGAGGGCGAAGCGGACCCCGTCAGCTCCTGGTTCACGAGCGCGCACACGTTCGCGGAGTACCGCAATCGCGGGGACGTGCTGATCGATCTGATCGTCGCCAAGCTGGAGAGCTGATCGGGCCTCAGGCCGTCCGCGGTCCGAACCTCTTGATCGCGCGGGCGCGCGCCTTGGCCGCCTCGGCCTCGCGGTTGCGCTGCGGCGCGTGGGTCGTGAGCTCGCCGAACAGCCGGGTCGCGACGGCGGCGACCTCGTCGATGGCGCGCTCGAACGCTGCCTCGTTGGCCTGGGACGGCTTGTTGAAGCCCGTCAGCTTGCGCACGAACTGCAGCGACGCGGCGCGGATCTCCTCCGGGGTCGCCGGCGGATCGAAGTTATAGAGCGTCTTGATGTTCCGACACATGAATTCCTCCCGGCCAGGCCTGGATTGTACCGCGAGCCTCAGCGCGGGACGAGCCAGGTGACGATTTGCGGGAACCGCAAGATCAACAGCAGGCCGATCAGCTGGATCGCGATGAACGGGACGGCGCCACGGTAGATCTGGGTCGTCGTCACCTGCGGTGGCGCGACGCCACGCAGATAGAACAACGAAAAGCCGAAGGGCGGCGTAAGAAACGACGTTTGCAGGTTCATCCCGACCATCACGCCGAACCAGACCAGATCGATGCCCAGCAGCTCCGCCGCGGGGACCAGCAGCGGCAGGATGATGAAGGCGATCTCGAAAAAGTCGATGAAGAAGCCGAGCACGAAGATCGTCAGGTTGGCGACGATCAGGAAGCCGAGGATCCCACCCGGGAGGTTGGTCAGCAGGTCCTCGATCCAGATGTCCCCATAGAGACCGCGAAAGACCAGTGCGAACGCGGTGGAACCGATCAACAGGAAGACGACCATCGTCGTGAGCCGCGCGGTCGCGTCGAGCGCTTCACTCAACGTTTTTCGATTCAGCCGTCGATTGGCCGCGGCCAGCAGCATGGCGCCGACGGCGCCGAGCGCGCCGGCCTCCGTCGGGGTGGCGATCCCGGCGAAGATGCTCCCCAGCACCAGCAGGATCAGCGCCAGCGGCGGCAGCAGGACGATCGCCACCTGCCGCCCCAACCCCCGCGTGTCGCGCTCGCGCTCCCTGCGCGGTAGCGCGGGGGCGGCTTCGGGGCGCACCAGCGCGACACCGAAGGCGAACATCCCGTACATCCCCGCGAGCATCAGACCGGGCATCAACCCGCCGAGAAACAGGTCGCCGACCGACACGCCGAGCTGATCGGCGAGCACGACCAACACGATGCTCGGAGGGATGATCTGGCCCAGCGTGCCCGAAGCGACGATGACCCCCGAGGACAGCGATGGCGAGTAACCGAAACGCAACATCACGGGTAGCGAGATCAGGCCCATCGCGACGACCGAGGCGCCGACGACACCCGTCGCCGCC
>JBFFZZ010000297.1:0-3683 GCA_041568335.1 Candidatus Polarisedimenticolaceae bacterium
CCGATCTCGAGCGTCGATCCCGACCATCGGCCTGGCGTGCTCCGGAAGATCGATCGTCGTGGTCGTTCTCTCCACCTGCGTCGCCGGGGGCGCGCTCGTGACGGTCGCCTCCGCGGGGCGGTAGTCTTTGAAGAAATCCCGCCATGCATCGCTGACCGAGCTCGGGTTGCTGCGGTACTGCCGGTAGAGCTCGTCGATGAATCCGAGATTGTGTCCGTAGCGCGTCATGGGGCTATCGTATAGGAATGCGCGCCCTCCCGACAGTCGCCCTCTTGCTCGTTGTCCACGCCGCATGCGCGGAGCCCGTGCACCGCACGGAACCCCTGCAAGCGATGGGTCGCGAGGGCTTCATCGAGCTCTACATGGGCAGCGAACAGCGCTTTGACGAGGCGGTGAGGGAGGCGCGCGAGGCGATCGATCGCGTCGCCGCGAAGCTCGACGCGCGGGACCCGAACAGCGCGTTGGCGCGGCTCAACCGCGAGGCGCCGCACGGATATCACTCGATCGAGGACGTCGACCTCTACCGCGCCGTGCAGCTTGCGCTGGACTACGCGCGCGCCAGCCGCGGCGCCTTCGATCCCACCGTCGGCCGGCTCGGTCGGCTCTACGAGGGCGGGCAACCGACCGCGGGCGAGCTGGCGTTGGCGCTCGAGGACGTCGGATGGGAGTGGGTCGCGGTCGCGCGCGAGGCCCATGCGATCCGCTTTCGCCGGCCCGGGGTCGAGCTCGACCTCGGTGGGATCTCGAAGGGCTACGCGCTGCACATCGCGGCGCGTGGCCTGGCCAAGTCCGGGAGCTACGCGGGGCTGTTCGTGCTCGGCGGAAACGCCTACGCGTGGAGCACGCCGCCCGACGGCGACGGATGGGCCGTACCGCTGGCCGACCCGCGTTCCCCCGACCGGACGTTGTTGACGCTGCGGATCGCCAATCGTGGCGTCGCGGTTGCCGGTCAACGCAAGGCCGGAGCGGAGACCCTGTTCGATCCGTTGACCGGGTTGCCGGTGGACGGTGACGTGATTCTCGCGATCGGTACGGCTCACACCGCCGGTGACGCGGATGCGTTCGCCACGGCGCTTGCCGCGTCGACCTACCAGGCCGCCACCGACCTGATCGGCCGAATGCGCAAGGTCGAGGCCGCGTTGCTCGTTCGGGACGGAGCCGAGGTCTATCTGCTGGCCTCCGCTTCGCTGCGCGGGAGGCTCGAGCTGGGATCCGAGTTCGACGCCGAAATCGGTGGCGACGTGCGTTACCTCTTGCCCCCCGCGGAGTTCCCGGAAGGGCCCGCCTGACGCCTCGCGGTCGGTCTGATAAAGTCGTTCGGTCCCCACCGATCAACGAGCTGAAAGCACCGCGGCGCGAGAGCCGTGCGGCACCCGCACAGGAGGAGTCATGGCCAAGGAGATGGTCGCCGAAGATCTGTTGAAGCAACTCGGTGTCGAAGCGTCCAACGCGGGCGCCTGCACCGGGAAATGGATCGATACCGACGGTCAGGAGCTGATCTCGTACAACCCGACCGACGGGCAGCCGCTGGCGAGCGTGCGGCAGGCCAAGATCGAACACTACGAGCGGGTCATCGCCGCCGCCCGGGACACGTTCGGAGACTGGCGCATGCTTCCCGCGCCGCAACGCGGGGAGATCGTCCGCCAACTCGGGGACGAGCTGCGGCGCCACAAAGAGCCGCTGGGTCGCCTGGTTTCGCTGGAGATGGGCAAGATCCTTTCCGAAGGCCTCGGTGAAGTGCAGGAGATGATCGACATCTGCGATTTTTCCGTCGGTCTGTCGCGTCAGCTCTATGGCCTGACGATGCACTCCGAGCGCGCGCAACACCGGATGTACGAGCAGTGGCACCCGCTGGGCCCGATCGGCATCATCACGGCGTTCAACTTCCCCGTCGCCGTCTGGGCCTGGAACGCGGCGATCGCCGCCGTTTGCGGGGATACGATGATCTGGAAACCGTCCTCGAAGACACCGCTGACCGCCATCGCCGTGCAGCACATCGCCAACCGTGTGATGGAGCGCAACAAGCTCAGCGGCGTGTTCAACCTGGTCATCGGCCGCGGCTCCGAGGTCGGCGAGGCGATGCTGGCCGACCGGCGCCTGCCGCTGATCTCGGCGACCGGTTCGTGCCGCATGGGACGTCGGATCGCGGAGGTGGTGGGTAAGCGGTTGGGACGCTCGCTGCTGGAGCTCGGCGGCAACAACGCCGTGATCGTGATGGACGATGCGGATCAGGAGCTGGCGCTTCGGGCCTGTACGTTCGGGGCGGTCGGAACGGCGGGCCAACGTTGCACCTCGACGCGACGGCTGATCCTGCAGAAGGGCATCGCCGCCGATTTCACCGAGCGCATGGTCAAGGCCTACGGCCGGGTCAACATCGGCGACCCGCTCGACGCCGCCACGCTGATGGGTCCGCTGATCGACGACGCGGCGCGTGACGACATGATGAACGCGCTGAAGAAGGTCCGCGAGCAGGGCGGTGAGATCCTCTGCGGCGGGGACAAGATCGACCGCCCCGGTTACTTCGTCCAGCCGACGATCGTTCGCGCCCACAAGGGCATGGAGATCGTCCGGGACGAGACCTTTGCCCCACTGGTCTACCTCTTCGAGGTCGAGACGCTGGACGAGGCGCTGGCCCTGCACAACGACGTCCCGCAAGGGCTCTCGTCGTCGATTTTCACCACGAACATGATCTCCGCCGAGACGTTCCTTTCTCACCGTGGCAGCGACTGCGGGATCGCCAACGTCAACGTCGGCACCTCCGGCGCCGAGATCGGCGGGGCGTTCGGTGGCGAGAAAGACACCGGGGGCGGTCGTGAGTCGGGCTCCGATTCGTGGAAGATCTACATGCGCCGGCAGACCAACACGCTCAACTGGGGCAGTGAGATGCCCTTGGCCCAGGGAGTCGAGTTCGACCTCTGAGACGGCCGATCCCGGCCGCTACGGAGGAGCCTCGACGTTCTCGACGATGTTGTAGTCGGGTGGCTCGATCTGCAGCGTCGTGTGCCGGATGCCGAAGCGGTTTTCCAGCAAGCGGGTCGCGTTGCGCAACAGCCGCGCCGGCGTTTCGTCGTGGTTGCAAACGAGGTGAGCGGTCAGGACCGTGTGACTCCCGCCGAGGGTCCACAGGTGCAGGTCGTGGACGCTGGCCACGCCGGGCAGACCGGCGAGCCCGGCCTGGACCTCGGTGGCGTCGAGATGCATGGGCGTGCCCTCCATCAGGACGTGCATGGCCTGAAGCACCAGGCGGATCGCGCCGAACACGATGATCAGCGAAAGCGCGGCGCTGGCGATCGGATCGGCGACCGCCCAACCGCCGAAACCCGCGCAAGCGGCGGCCACGAGCACGCCGATCGAACCGAGCAGATCGCCCAGCACGTGCAGATAAGCGCCTCGCATGTTGAGGTTGTGTTGCGATCCGTGGAGCAGCATGGCGGCGATGATGTTGACGATCAAGCCGGCCGTGCCGATGACGAGCATCGTCGTCCAGACGACCTCGGGCGGGTTCGAGAACCGTTCCCACGCCTCGATCGTGATGTAGATCGCGATCACGATCAGCGCCACGCCGTTGAACAACGCGGCGAGGATCTCGGCTCGCTGGTAGCCGTAGGTCCGGACGGGGTCCGGTGGCCGGCGTCGGCGAGCAGGGCCAGGCTGTTCGCCAGCCAGCCGCCGACGGCCTCGAC
>JBFFZZ010000298.1:0-3654 GCA_041568335.1 Candidatus Polarisedimenticolaceae bacterium
CGTGCGGGCCGCGGCTGATCCCGGACGAGACGATCGTGGCCAACGGCCCGAGACCGTTGACCGGCCCGGCCTGTTCTCCGAACCACTCACGCAGCGTCCCGGCGCGGATCTTCTGGATCGAGAGGTAACGCGGGTCGTCGCGACCGAAACTGGCGGCGGCGCGACGAAACGAGCGGCCCTCGCCGACGGAGCCCCAGGCCAGGCCGACCGTCGCCCCGCTCCATCGCATCGCGCGGCGCAGCAGGACATCGAGCAGCTCGGACATCTCGAGGCAGCGATGCGCCTCCAGGATCGCCTCGAGCAGCTCGGGGTCGTCGCGCAGCTTGCGCGCGGAAGCGTCTTCGACCGCCTTGCGGGTGGTCGTCGTCAATCGACGGTCCTCTTGTCCGCCGGCTGGAGAAGGTGTCGAAACAGCTCCACCGGCAGCGGGAAGATCAGTGTCGAATTTCGTTCCGAGGCGATCTCGGTCAAGGTTTGCAGGTAGCGAAGCTGCATCGAGTTGGGGCTGGAGGCGAGCTTGGTGGCCGCCTCGGCCAACTTGGCGGAAGCCTGGGACTCGCCTTCGGCATGGATGATCTTGGCCCGCTTCTCGCGCTCGGCCTCGGCCTGCTTGGCCATCGCCCGTTGCATCTCGGCGGGCAGGTCGACGTGCTTGACCTCGACCGCGGAGACCTTGATGCCCCACGGATCCGTCTGTGCGTCGAGGATCGTCTGGAGCTCGTGGTTGATCTTCTCGCGAGCGGACAGCAGCTCGTCCAGCTCGACCTGGCCCAGGACCGAGCGCAGGGTCGTTTGGGCAAGCTGGCTGGTCGCGTAGTGGTAGTTCTCGACCTCGACGATCGCGGACCGCGGGTTCATGACCCGGAAGTAGACGACGGCGTTGACCTTGATGGAGACGTTGTCGCGCGTGATGATGTCCTGCGACGGTACGTCGTGAACGATCGTCCGCAAGGAGACACGCACCATGCGATCGACGATCGGGATCAGAAGGAACAGCCCCGGGCCATAGTCGGACTCGCGCAGGCGGCCGAGCCGGAACACGACACCGCGCTCGTACTCGGGCAGGATCCGCACCGCCTGGAGCAGCAAGAAGATCAGGAAGACGATCGCGAGACCCAGACCGATGAGTGCCGGAGACATCAGGTCACCTCATCCGTTTCGCCGTCCAACGGCTCGACGGTCAAAAGCATGTCTTGAACTTCCACGACGCGGACCTTGGCCCCTTCGGGCACGTTCCCCGCGCAGCTTACTGCGTCCCAAGTCTCCCCGTGCACGAACACCTTGCCCTGCGGTCCGAGGGATCGTGTCACGGTGGCGACCTTTTCCTTCAGGCCCTCGATCCCCGTCGCCACCTGGGCGCGTGCCGCGCGCACCGCCAACCGCATCGCGGCAACCATGAACAGCGAGATCGCGACCGTCACGGGGATCACGACCATCGGCTGCACCCTCAACTCCGGGATCGGCCCGTCGATCAGGATCAGCGAGCCGGCGATCAACGACGCGATCCCGCCCAGCGTCAACAGGCCGTGCGAGACGATCTTCACCTCGAGGATGAACAGCGTGACGGCGAGACCGATCAGCAGGATCCCGAGGATCGATACCGGCAGGTTCAACGCGGCGATGCCGAACAGGAGCAGGAACAGCCCCCCCAGGACGCCGAAGACGATCGTGCCGGGGTACTGGAACTCGAGGTACAGCAGCAGCGCGCCGAAGGTGAACAGCAGGAACGCGATGGTCGGAGAGGCCAGGAACTCGAGGAACGCCTGCTTGATCGGGAACTCCGTCTCGCTGAAGACGGCCCCTTCGGTCCGTAGCGTGATGACCTCGCCGTCGAAGCGCCGGACTTCGCGGCCGTCGAGCATCCGCAGGAGCTCCTCTCTGTCGGTGGCGACGAAATCGATCAACCCTTTTTCCAGGGCGACCGACTCCTCGAACGCCTTGGCGGCGAAGACGGCGTCCTCACAGGCCTGTTTGTCGCGACCGCGTCTCTCGGCGATCGAGCGCAGGAGGGCCGCGCCGTCCTCGTTCATCTTCTTGAGGCCGACGTCATCGTCGCGGTTCTCCCCGCCCATCACGATGGTCGAGGCGGCCCCGGTGCGTGTCCCGGGAGACATGACGGCGACGTCGGCGGCAACGAGGATGAAGAAACCGGCCGATGCCGCGTGCGCGCCGGGTGGCGCGACCCAGGCGACGACCGGCACCTCGGAATTCAGGATCGCCTGGACGGTCGGGTGCAGCGAGGCGACCATGCCGCCGGGCGTGTCGAGCCGGAGGATGACCAGATCCTCGCCGTTGGCCGCGGCCTCCTCGATGGCCCGCGTGATGCGCAGGATCGAGATCGGGTTGACCGACTGGTCGAAATCGACCCACCGTATGACGGGGGCCTGCTCGGCCCCGACGGGCAGACAGACCAGCAGGCCGATCACGGGAAGGATCGCCCAGAACTTCATGCCGGAATTATACCTTTTCTAGGCCCCGGCAAACCGCCGCTTCAAGGCTTTTACGACGTTGGCGGGGACGAGATTGTCGACGTTGCCGCCCAAACCGGCGACCTCGCGGACCAGCCGGCTGGAGACGTAGGAGTAGGCCTCGGTGGGGACCAGGAAGACGGTCTCCAGGTCCGCCGACAGATGGCGGTTCATCATCGCCATCTGCATCTCGTACTCGAAGTCCGAGGCGACCCGGATCCCGCGCAGGATCACGTTGGCGCCGACCGATTGAGCGTAGTCCACCAGCAGTCCGTCGAAGCTGTCGACCTCGACGTTGTCCCAACCGGCGACCGCCTCCTGGACCAAGGCGATCCTCTCCTCCACGGAGAACAACGGCTCCTTCGACTCGTTCCGCAGCACGGCCACGACGAGCCGGTCGTAATGCCGCCGGCCACGGTCGGCCAGATCCAGGTGCCCGTGGGTCACCGGATCGAACATCCCGGGATAGACCGCGGTGCGCTTCACTCTCACCTCCGCCGCGGCTGGGCGGTCGCCGCCGCCAGCAGCTCGGTCGCGTGGCGGCGCGAGACCGACGTCGGCTCGCGGCCCGCGAGCATTCTAGCGAGTTCCTCCACGCGGGTGTCGCGGTCGAGCGATTCGATCGAGGCGAGGGTCCTGCCCGCGCGGTCCTGCTTGGAGATCCGCAGGTGCCCGTCGGCGTAGGCGGCAACCTGCGGCAGATGGGTCACGCAGAGCACCTGGTGACGCCGGGCCAGCACGGCCAGCCGTGAACCGATGGCGTCGGCGACCGCACCGCCCACGCCGCTGTCGACCTCGTCGAAGACGAGCGCGCGGCCTCCCCCGGCATCCTCGAGCACGGCGTGCAGGGCGAGCATCACCCGCGACAGCTCCCCCCCCGAGGCGACCTTCTGCAACGGGCGCAAACCCTCGCCAGGATTGGCTTCGAGCAGGAACGTCGCGCCTTCCGCTCCGTGCAACGCGGGTGCCCCGCTCGCCGTCCACGCCACACCGAAGCGCGCCTTCTCCATCGCCAGCACGGCCAGCTCGGCCTCGACCCGGGGAGCCAGTCGTTTCGCCGCGCGCTTTCGCGCCCGGGTCAACCTGACGGCGGACGCGGTGTAAGCGCGCTGCGCTTCCACGCACGCTGCATCCGCCTCCTCGACCGCGTCGTCCAACCGATCGAGGGCCGCCAGCTCGCCGCGCA
>JBFFZZ010000299.1:0-3568 GCA_041568335.1 Candidatus Polarisedimenticolaceae bacterium
GGGCAGGAGGCCCCGCGCCGGCGCCGGCGCCGGCGGCGACGGCGGCGCCCGGCGGACGACGAGTCGGGCGACAAGGCGAGCCCGAGTGCGGTCCCCCAGGACGTTCGCGTCGATGAGTTGATGCCCGCCGCCTCCGGCGCCGCGCAACGCGCCGAGCAGCGACACACACGCAGAAAACCCGGACGGCGGGGCGGCGGTCGCAAGCGGGCCTAGCCTGTTTCGAGCGGTTTTTGGCCGTTCGAGCTGTGGCATCCGGCCGCCGGCGTACGTACCCTCTTGGACGAACACGGGACGTTCCGGCACTCCGGACGACCAGGGGGAGCCCCGACCGATGGATCTGTTGCCCATCGACCACAAGGAGCGTGCACGACGACGCCTGGTCGAACTGCTGCGCGAGAGTGACGGTTTCGACATCGTCGAGGCCGCGCTGGTGATCGCCTCCGAGGACTTCGCCAACCTCGACATCGAACACGAGCTGCAGCGCATCCGGTTGGTCGCCGCCGAGGGTGCTCGACGGGTGTACGACGAGAACAACCCGTTCGCGCGGGTCGACGGTCTGCGGCAATACATGTTCGAGGACCTCGGTTTCCGCGGGGACACGGACAACTACAACGATCCGAACAACTGCTACCTCCACGAGGTCATGAACCGCAGGATGGGTATCCCGCTGACGCTCTCGCTGCTGTTCATCGAGGTCGCGCGTGCAGCGGGGTTCCGGGCCACCGGTATCGGATTGCCGGGGCATTTCATTGCGCGCGTGCGCTGGCAGAACCGCGACATCCTCGTCGACCCCTATCACGCCGGCGTGATCGTGTCGGAGGAAGACTGCCGCGAGCTGGTCGGACGCACGACCGGCCGCCCGTCGCTTTTCCGTCGTGAGCTACTCGAGGGCGCGACGGGGCGGCAGATGCTCTCGCGGTTGTTGCTCAACCTCAAGCATATCCATCTCGAACGTCAGGACTACGGCCGTGCGCTCGGTGTGGTCGAGCGGCTGCTGATGCTGACCCCGAACGATCCGGGAGAGATCCGCGACCGCGGACTGCTCAAGGCGCACCTCGGGAGGCCGGGCGCCGCGATCGCCGACCTGGAGACTTACCTCACCCGCTCGCCCAGGGCGCCCGACGCCGAGTCGGTGCGCGGCCGGGTCAGCTGGCTGCGGCGAAAACTCACCGATCTGGGTTAGCCCCCTCTTACATTGAAGGTTTCCGGCCGGTGCACCATAATGCGTGGCGCTGTTCCGGGAGCCGAATCGGCCGACGGACGCGGGGACCTAGGCGTAAGGCGGCAACCGCATCATGAGTGTCGAAGGAACCGTTTCCAACAAGCCGGGCCGCCCTGCGAAGATCGAGCGGCGGGATCGCGCCGTGATCCGTTTCGCCGGCGACTCCGGTGACGGCATGCAGCTGACGGGGGGTCAGTTCACCGCGACGACCGCGGCCGTCGGCAACGACCTCGCCACCCTGCCCGATTTCCCGGCGGAGATCCGCGCACCCGCCGGGACGCTGGCCGGGGTCTCCGGCTTCCAGATCCAGTTCGCCTCGCAGGCGGTCTTCACTCCGGGCGATGCGCCCGATGCGCTCGTGGCGATGAACCCCGCGGCGCTCAAGGCCAACATCGGCGATCTCCAGCCCAACACCATCGTCGTCGTCAACGTCGACTCGTTCAAGGACTCCGATCTGCGGAAGGCGGGTTATGAAAAGAACCCGCTCGAAGACGGTTCGCTCGACAGCTTCCGGTTGCTCAAGGTCGAGCTGACGCGGCTGACGCGCGCCGCGCTCAAGGACGTCGACCTGCCGACACGGTCGATCGACCGCTGCAAGAACTTCTTCGCGCTGGGCATGATGTACTACCTGTACCAGCGGCCGGTCGGCGTCACGCTCGCGTGGATCGAAGAGAAGTTCAAGAGCAACCCCACGCTCATCGAAGCCAACCAGCTCGCGCTCAAGGCAGGTGTCGCGTTCTGCGAGGCGACCGAGGTGTTCGAACACGCCTACGAGGTCCCCGCGGCCGAGCTGGAGCCGGGCACCTACCGCAACGTCTCCGGCAGCCAGGCGCTGGCACTCGGTTTCGTCGCGGCGTCGAAGACGAGCGGGTTGCGTTTGTTCCAGGGGTCCTACCCGATCACACCGGCGTCCGATCTGCTGCACGAGCTGTCGATGTACAAGAACTTCGGCGTGGTCACCTTCCAGGCCGAGGACGAGATCGCCGCCGTCGGCGCAGCGATCGGCGCGTCGTTCGCCGGCGCTCTGGGGATCACCTCCTCCAGCGGACCGGGGATCGCACTGAAGGGCGAGTTCATCGGCCTGGCGACGATGGTCGAGCTACCGTTGGTCGTCGTCGACGTCCAGCGTGCGGGGCCGTCCACGGGGATGCCGACCAAGACCGAGCAGGCCGACCTGTTGCAGGCCATCCATGGACGTTTCTCGGAGTCGCCCTGCGTCGTGCTGGCCGTGCAGTCCCCCGCGGACGGCTTCGACATGGCCTACGAGGCGTGCCGCCTCGCCTTGCAGCACATGACGCCCGTCATCCTGCTGTCCGACGGCTTCATCGCCAACGGAACGGAACCCTGGAAGCTCCCGAAGATCGAAGATCTCGAGCCGATCGAGGTGCCGTTCCACACCGAGGCCGCGACCTTCCAGCCTTACCGCCGCGATCCCGACACGCTGGTCCGGCCGTGGGCCCTGCCGGGCACGACCGGTTGCGAGCACCGTCTCGGAGGCCTCGAAAAGCAGGACGGGACCGGGAACGTCTCCTACGACGCCGCCAACCACGAGAAGATGGTCCACCTCCGCGCGGAAAAGATCGAACGGATCAGCCGCCGCATCCCCGCGCTCGAAGTCGACGGCCCGGAAAGCGGTGGGCTGCTCGTTCTCGGTTGGGGCTCGACCTACGGCGCGATCACGAGCGCCGTCGGTCGCGCACGCGAAGCGGGCCACGCCGTCAGCCAGGCCCACCTGCGCTACCTCAACCCGTTCCCGGCGAATCTCGGTGACGTGTTGTCGCGATTCGAGAAAGTGCTCGTGCCCGAGATCAACATGGGTCAGCTCGCGCTGTTGCTACAGGGCCGCTACCTGAAGAAGGTCGAGTCGCAGACCAAGGTCCGGGGGCTGCCGTTCGGCGCCAACGAGATCCTGAGCCGCATCGTCGAGCTGTCGGAGGCGCGCTGATGGCCGAAGCAAAGCTGACCAAGAAGGACTTTCAAACCGACCAGGAGGTCCGTTGGTGTCCCGGGTGCGGGGACTACGCGATCCTCTCCTCGGTGCAGCAGACGTTCGCCACGCTCGGTCTCGAAAGGCACAACACCGTGGTCGTCTCGGGGATCGGCTGCGCCGCCCGCTTCCCGTATTACATGGACACGTACGGCTTCCACACGATCCACGGCCGGGCGACGGCGGTGGCCAGCGGCATCAAGATCGCCAACCCGGAGCTGGACGTCTGGATCATCGCGGGTGACGGCGATGCCTTCTCGATCGGCGGCAACCACGTGATCCACCTGATGCGTCGCAACGTCGACGTCAAGCTGCTGCTGTTCGACAACCGGATCTACGGACTGACCAAGGGTCAGTAC
>JBFFZZ010000300.1:0-3547 GCA_041568335.1 Candidatus Polarisedimenticolaceae bacterium
ATTCCGCTGGAGGATCCGCCCGTCGGGCGTGCGATCCATCACCGCGCCCCATGCCTCCAGCTCCCGGACGCGGTCGGGCGCCTCCTGCGCGTGGAGCTGCGCCATGCGCCAGTTGTTCAGCATCTTGCCGCCGCGCATGGTGTCGCGGAAGTGCACCTGCCAGTTGTCTTCGGAGTAGACGTTGGCGAGCGCGGCGGCGATGCCGCCTTCCGCCATCACCGTGTGCGCCTTGCCGAGCAGCGACTTGCAGACCAACCCGACGCGCACCCCCTCGGCCGACGCGGCGATCGCGGCGCGCAGACCGGCGCCACCGGCGCCGATCACGAGGACGTCGTGCTCGTGGGTCGTGAAGCGCTCCATCAGAGCAACCGCAGGTCGTGCCACACGCCCATCGAGCAGAGCCGCACGTAAACGTCGGTGAACCCGACCCAGAACAACGACAACCAGGCGAACAACATGTGCCGCCTGTTGAGGCAGCTCACGCAGTCATACGTGGTCCGTCGAACGGGTTTGTCGGACAGGATGTTCTTGGCGCCACCGACGAGGTGGCGCAGGGAATGGCAACCGAACGTGTACAGACCCAGGAACGTCACGTTCAACGCCAGGACCAGCGTGCCGACGCCGATCCCGAATTGGGTCTGCCCGTTCTCGCCGGTGAACCACATCCCCTTCCACACGTCGTGCGTCAGGAACACGATGAACAGGATCGCGAGATACAGGAAGTAGCGGTGCACGTTTTGCAGGATCAGCGGAAACGAACGCTCGCCGAGGTAGTTCTTGCGTGGCTCACCGACCGAACAGGCGGGCGGGTCGGCCCAGAAAGCCTTGTAATACGCGCCGCGGTAGTAGTAGCAGGTCAGCCGGAAGCCGGCGGGCGCCCACAGGATCAGGAACGCCGGCGACCACGGCAGGAACCCCGGCCACCAGCCCGGTTTCGGCCCGAACCAGGCGTGGTGCGAATCCCCGAAGATCTCCGGCGAGTACATCGGCGACAGGTAGCCCGTCCCCTCGACCGTGTAGTGGGCGTTCTGGAACGCCGCCCAAGTGGAATAAACGATGAACGCGGAGAAGCCGGCGAAGACGAGGAGCGGCTGGATCCACCAGCGGTCCGAACGTGTCGTCTGCCCCCACCCCCGCTGTGGCGCGAGCCTCAAACTCGGGTGCGTCTCTGCCATGGCCTCCCCTACCGCCGCTCTCGCCGCGGGAGGTGCAGGATACGACACCGCCGCCGGAAGGGAAAGGATTGCATCGGCGTCGGAGACGGCGTAAAAGGCGATAGGCAATGGGCTATACGGGAAAACCGGTAGGCGCCGGAAGCCGCGTCGACGACCTGTGTCGCGCCTGCAAGCTGGAGCGCGAGCACGTGGTCATGGTCGCCAGCGGCGACGGCGTACCGTTGCGCGTCGTCTGCGACTACTGCGGGAGCCAGCACAACTATCGCGGCGGGATGGCGCGTCGTCGCGTTTCCTCCCCGAAGACCGCCGCGCCGATCCCGCACGGCCCCCTGCCCCTCGTCAGCGATCGTGAAAGGAGCGCACCGCCGATGGAAGAAACCGAACAGGATCTGGAGTTGCTGCTGCGCCGTATCATCCGCGAGGAGTGCGGCCTGTCGGCGGTGACGCCGGCGGACAAATGGATCGGTGGGGATGTCGTGCTGCGACCCGGCCGCGAGGGGCTGCAGGAGAAGACGATCCCGATCGAGACCTTCTTCAGCAAGATCGTGATGGTCCGCAACCGCTTGCGCACGCTCGAGCAACAGGTCAACGCGTCGGATCTGTCGGCCTCGACCAAGGCCAAGCTTCACGGCTACATCACCGGGTGTTACGGCTCGCTGACGAGCTTCAACGTCCTGTTCGCCGATGAGGAGGACCGGTTCAAGGGGTCCGGCGGGTAGAGGCTTGTCCTAAAGCTCGCCGAGCGCGTCGAGCAACCGATCGACCTCCTCGATCGTGTTGTAGTGCAGCAGGCCGATCCTCACGGTGCCGTCGGGCTCGAGCCCGAGCGCCTCGCTTAGCGGCAGAGCGTAGAAGTTCCCGTCCCACACGAAGATCCCCTGTTCCCCGAGCCGCCTGGCGATGTCCGCCGGTCGATCGCGGTCGTGCGTGATCGACAGCGTCGGGACCCGCTCGTCGAACCTCGCGGGATCGGTGATCCCCCAGATGCGAAACCCGTCCAGCTCCCCGATACCCCGGATCAGGCGGTCCGACAGCGCGCGTTCGTACGCGTCGATCGCGTCGAACGCCGAGAGGATGCGCGAGCGCGCGTCCCCGCCCTCCGCGGCGAGCGAGGCGATGTGATCGATCGCTGCCGCCGTCCCGGCGATCCCCTCGTGGTTCTGAGTCCCGGTCATCCAGCGATCGGGCAGCCTGTCGAGCGCCGGACGGAGCTTGTAGACCGGCGCCTGCTCGAGCAAGGCACGGCGGCCCCAGAGGATCCCGACGTGCGGCCCGAAGAACTTGTACGCCGAACAGCTGACGAAATCCGCGTCCCATGCCGCGACGTCGATCGGGCGATGCGGCGCGTAGTGCACCGCGTCGACGAAGACGAGCGCGTCGAACCGATGCGCGCGGGTGACGATCTCGGCGACCGGGTTGATCGTGCCGACCATGTTCGAGGCGGCGCCGATGGCCACGAGCCGCGTGCGCTCGCCGAGCGCGGCGTCCAGGCTGTCGAGATCCAGCGTGCAGTCCTCGGGGTTCACCTCGATGGTCCGCACCTCGATCCCGGCGTCTCGCGCGGCCTGGATCCAGGGCGTGTAATTGGCGTCGTGCTCCATGCGGCTGACGACGATCTCGTCACCGGGTTTCCACGTACGCCCCAGTGCGCGTGCGAGTCCGAGCGTCAGCGTCGTCATGTTGGGACCGAAGACGACTTCACCCGGATCGGCCGCACCGAGGAACTCGGCGACCCGGGCGTGCGCGTCCTGCATGGCCCGCTCGCAGGCGATGCTCGTGGCGAAGTGCCCGCCCAGGTTGGCGTTGAACCCCACCAGCGCGTGGTTCATCGCCTCGATCACCGACACCGGCACCTGGCTGCCCGCCGGCCCGTCGAAGAAGACGGCCGGGCGGCCGGCGACCTCGAGCGCGAGCGCCGGGAATCGGGCGCGCAACCGAACCGGATCCCAAGTCATGTGTTCCTCTCCCCCGTGTCGAGCCTACCGCGAACGACGAGGTCGTGTAACGATAGACTCGAGCCGGCCGAGTTTCGAGCCTGACGGAGTGACGATGAAGCGAGCCTGTGTTTTGGTATGCCTGGTCCTGGCGACTCTCGCCTGCCGGGCGAACGACCCGGCCGGGGACGGGCCGCCGGCGTCGACGGAGGCCGGTGCGGCGCCGGCGGCGACACAATGGCCGGGGTTCGGCGGGCCGGGCGGAGATTTTCGCGTGGAGACCTCCGGTCTGGCCGACAGCTGGCCGGAAAGCGGGCCCCCGGAACGGTGGAGTCATCCGCTCGGCGCGGGCTACTCGACGATCAGTGTCCACGACGACCTGCTCTACGTGACCACAAGGGACGGCGATCGGGACGTCGTCCAGGCGCGGGCCACGAC
>JBFFZZ010000301.1:0-3545 GCA_041568335.1 Candidatus Polarisedimenticolaceae bacterium
GCCCGAATCGACTCCGTGCGATTCCGACCGTCCCAAACCGACGAACCCACTTCAGGGCTCCCGCCAGCCGCATTCTTCGAACCACGTTGGGTCAGTCGGACCCCGATGCGCGAGCCGGTGTGTTGGCGAACCCTTTCCGCTTCTGCTCGCCCCAGTCGTGGACGCCACGGAGCGCCTGCACGAGCCCACGCACCCGCCACAGCGTGGTCAACTGGCGGTAGCCGAAGTTCTCGATCAGCGCCAGACCGAACAGGCGGAACACGTCTCGAAGCCGCGCGTAGCGACGGAAGGTCAATTCCTCCTGGGCCACGGCGGCGAGCGAGAGGTTCATCCCCAACACCAAAGCCAGGGACAGGAAGGCGATCACGTAGACCGGTGAGGCGAGCCCCAACGCCAGGGTCAAGGCGAACCCGGTGTAACCGGCGACCTCGATCACCGGTCCGAGCATCTCGAAGAAGAAGAAAAACGGGAAGCCGAGCAAACCGACGCGGCCGTGGCGCGGATTGCCCAGCATGCCGATGTGTCGCGTCAACGTCTCCACCAGGCCGCGTTGCCAGCGATCGCGCTGTCGCGCCAGCGCCCCCAGCGTTTCCGGCACCTCGGTCCAGGCGACGGGGTCCGGGACGAAGGTGATGCGGTGAGGGATGCCCTTCTGCTGACAGTAATGGTGCAGACGAACGACCAGCTCCATGTCCTCGCCCACCGTCTCGGTCCAGAACCCGCCCGCGTCCACCACGATGGACCGACGGAACAGGCCGAACGCACCCGAGATGATCAGCGTCGAGCCGAGAGCCGCCCAGCCGACTCGACCCGACAGAAAAGCCCGCAGGTACTCCACGACCTGGAACCCGGCAAGCAGGTTGCTCGGCAACCCGACCTTGCGAACGATCCCCGACCCGATCTCACAACCGTTGGCCACACGGATCACACCCCCCGAGGCGATGATCCGGTCGTCCTCCAGGAACGGGCGCACGATCCGCGAGAGCGCATCGCGTTCGAGCAGGCAATCCGCATCGATCGCACAGAAGAACGGTGTACGGCACAGGCTCAACCCGGCGTTGAGGGCGTCCGCCTTGCCCCCGTTCTGCTTGTCCACGAGCCACAGGCCGGGATGGTTCCTGCTGCGGTAGATACAGCGGATCTCCGCCGAGGGGAGATCCGCGGTGGGGGCCCGCGAAGCCGGTTCCATCTCGAAGGCCTCGAGCATCCGCGCTAGCGTCCCGTCGTCCGAGCCATCGTTGACCACCAGGATCTCGTAGGCCGGGTACTCGAGCGTCAGCAACGAACGCACGGACTCCACGCACGTCGGTTCCTCGTTGTAGGTCGGGGCGATGACGGTGATCGGCGGCGCCCCGGCCGACGAGATCAGCTCCTCCGCCCCCAGCGAGCGAATCCGCATCGTGTGCTGTCGCAGCTTCCAGAAGGCGAGCAGGCTCGTGAGCAGGTAGGTCGCGTTGAGCAACGCGAAGTAGACCAGCACCACCACGTTGAGCGCGTGGAGCGCGGGCTGCAACATCACGCCGCCTCGCTCAGGACCTGCCGCGCCAGCTCGGACCGCGGATGCTCCGAGTCGGCGAGCTCCCGGAGCTGCGACAGGTGGCCCGCGAGCTTGAGTCCATTGACCGCGTGAAGGGCGACCCACGACGACTCATCGTCAATGGCCTCGATCAGGATGCCCGCATCCTCCGGCTCCCCCAGCCGTGCGAGCGCCGTCAGCGCGTGGGCGCGTACCACGAAATCCGACGAGCCACACAGCGCCCTGGCAAACTCGGCCTGTTCGGGTCTCCCGACCTTCGCCAGTAGCCGCAGGGAGCTCGCGAGCACTTCACGATCCGTCTCGGTGCGCAAGACCTGGACGGCACAGTCGGCCGCTTTCAGATCGTTGAGCTGTTGCAGCGCCGACGTCGAGACAACACGGACGAGCAGCGGGCGATCGGGATCGACGAGAGCCTTGCGCAGGACCGGCGCTGCCGCCGGCCCGATGGACGCGAGCAGAGACATCAGCAGGCGAGGGCTCCACGTATCGAACCGGTGCAACCGATCGAGGATGGCTTCCAGATGATCCGACTCGCCGCTCCGGGTCAGCGCGCGGGCGGCGATCATGGCCACCAGCGGGGCCCGGTCGTCGAGCGCGGCGGCGATCTCGGCGGTGTATCGCCCGCACCCGAGGACGTTGAGCGTCTCGACGGCAAACGCCCGCTGCTCCACGAGGCGGTGGTTCAGACGGCTCGATACGAGATCCAGGTAGGGTTCGGCAACCCGGGCCAGGGCGTCGACGTCATCCCCGCGCAACCGCCGGGTGACACGCAACAGATACTCGACCAGCCACAGCTCGCGACCGCGGGGTACACGGTCCCAAACCTCCCGGAGCGGAATCTCTTCGGTCAACGCGTCGAGAAGAAGCGGCTCCCAGATCGATTCCAGCTCGTTACGCCGGCTCCGCACCCTGTCCCTGTGCAGCCGGGTGCTGACCGCCGAAACCGCGAACGTGAGCGTCGACAACGAGATGATGCCGATCAGGATGACGAGCACCAGCAGATCGGATTCGCGGCCGAGGAGTTCCACGGGATGGCCTCAGGCCGGAGCCGGCTCTTCCTCGACCCGGGGCACCGGGATCCCGCGCTTTTGCAGCATCCGTTGCACCCGGGCGCGGAGCTCCATGGTCGAGAACGGCTTCGGGATGTAGTCGTCGGCACCCAGCTCCAGCCCGCGAACGATGTCGTCTTCGCGCCCCATGGCGCTCACGATGGCGATGGGAGTGTTGGCGTAGCGAGCGTCTTCGCGGAAACGACGCAACAGCTCGAACCCGTCGATCGACGGGAGCTTCACGTCGAGAACGAAGACCATGACGTCCAGCTCCATCGCGCCCCGCAGCGCCTCCTCGCCGTCCTTGAAATGGTGCACGTCGAAGCCGTCCTTGCTGAGACGATGACGCACGACCGCGGCGGAGATCGGGTCGTCTTCCGCCAGCAGCACGATGTTGCTGTAGGTCGCCGGAGCGTCGGCGGCCGACAGGATCGTCCCCCTACCGGCGCGCCTGGCCTGCTGGAGGATCTCGTCGGCCGGCTCGACGGCGTCTCCGGCTCGCTGAGCCTCGGCGGCGTCGGTCACGGCCGCGACGATATCGATCCGAGCGGACTCGCCGGAAGGAAGCTGCACCTCGGCGGCCCGGATTCGCTCGCGGATCTTGGTGATCGCCACGAGCGCCCCTTCGACCGGGGTGTTGGGGAACAGCGTCACGAAGGCATCGCCGTCCCAGCGAGCGACGAGGTCCGATTGGCGCAGGGCGTCACGGAAAATCCCCGCGGCATGCAGCAGACAGGCGTCGCCGGCCTCGTCGCCCTCGCGGTCGTTGATCTCGCGGAGGTCCGCCAGCTCGATCAACCCCAGGGACAACGGGCTGCCCGAACGCCTGCAGAACGCGACCAGCCGGTCGAACGCCTCGGCAAGACCGTCGACGTTGGCCAGACCCGTCAACGGGTCGAGGTGAACACGGCCTTCGGTCGCGTGGGAGGCCTTCAGCGACGCGTTGACCTCGGCGGCGA
>JBFFZZ010000302.1:0-3463 GCA_041568335.1 Candidatus Polarisedimenticolaceae bacterium
CTTCCCGGTCTTGTCGAAGCCGACCGGCTGGGTCGTCAGCGTGTCGTCGGGCCCGATCTTCATGAATTCGTCCCAGCTACCGGTCGCGGTCTTGCGGGTCATCAACATCCCGCCGTCCGGGGTCATCTGCATGCCGAAGCGGACGTTGTACTCGTCGTCGGTGACGAAGCCGATGAAGCCCGGATTCTCTTCGATCATCGTCATCTCGCCGGAGTCGATGTCCAGCAGGTAGATGTCGTGGAGCCGGGGGTCGCGGTTGTTGATGCCGACCAGAATCTGTTGCGGAGCTTTGTGGCTTACCTGTTGAACCTGAACCTGCACTCCGTCCATCGGGGTCAGGTCCTTCGTTTCGTTCGTCTTCAAGTTGACGCTGTACGCGCGCCAGTTCTCGTCTCCGCCCAGGTCCTGGAGATAGACGATGTGCTCGTTGGTGTAGGCCCAGAAGTAACGGCGGATGCCCCGCTCGGTGTCGTTGGTCACCGGACGCGCCGCCGCAAGATCGTCGATCGGGGCGACCCAAACGTTGAGCACGCCGTCGACCGACGCGAGATAGCTCAATTGGGTTCCGTCGGGGCTGAGCTGTGTGCCGGCTCGATCGGGATTTCCGAAGAAGTCCTCACGTGCGATCAGGTCCGGTGTTTCGACCGAGGTCTGCATGCCTTGGCCGCAGGCCACGAGCGTCGCGCAGACGAAAACCAAGGCAAACAAGGCGTAACGCATGGACATGGAATTCCTCCGTGGTCCGGTGGACCGAACCAGATGACCTCGATGCTATCACGGGCGCCCGTTTCAGTCCCGTCCGCCGCTTCCTCGAAAACGGTCCTGTTCGTCGGCGAACAGGACGTTGAAGCTCGTCAGCGATCCGTAGCAGGCCGTCAGATAGCCCTGCAGTTTGATCTTGAGTGGCGCAGGGATCTCCGCCGCGTTGATCTGTTGCTCCATGACACGCAAGCGATTCCGCAGCATGACGATCTTGTGGAAGAAGCTCTCGATCGGCCAGCTTTTCTCCTGAAGTCCGTCTCGTCCCGGTCGCAGTACCAACTCGCCGTCGCGCCACTTGTCCGCCGGGACCGCCGGGGTCAATCCCGCCTCCTCGCGAATGATCTTCCGCAGCGTCAACTCCAGGTCCGTTCCCGTCGCCCCGGATCCAGTATCGTTCATCGTCGGTTGACTCCTCTCCCGCTCACTGACCAGGTCGAACGGCTCCTTGCTGGCCGTCTCCACGGCCGCGCTGCCGCGTTGGCGAGTGCGCGGCGCTCCGCCGCGATAGTTGTGCTGACTTCCGCAGTAGTCGCAGATGACGCGTACCGGCCTCCCGTCGGCTCCGGCGACCATGACCGTGTGGCGTCGCAGAATCTTGCACGCCCGGCACAGGTCGTCGACCGACCCTCCCGCTCGGTATCGTCGCTCCGGGTCCGGCGCCAAGATCCTGACCTCCGTGCGCAGATGATACCAGGACCGGAAAAAACCTGTTTTCTCACGACCGCGCGGATTGCAAACCTGTAACCGCCGCCCCCGTCGGTAGGTCGTTGAAAGGCCGTGTCGTTTGCCGATCTCTCGGCGATCTGCTCCGCCATCCGACTTACACATTCGATAGCCCGAGCCGGGCATAGCTTTGCTTCGCGCGACCCGGATCGCGATGTTGATCCGAGGAGACGAGCCCGTCGGGTTCGCCCTGGGGAGTCACGTATGCGGAGTGGGAAACTCGTATTCGTGCGCTGGGCGCCGGTCGCGATGATCGTGGCCGCTCTCACCGCGGTGGGCGGCTGCTCGAAGGAGCCGGCGCCGGCGAGAAAGCTCTCGCCCGAGGTTCGCGAGATCTACGTGCGTCTCCACGAATTGCGGCAGGACTACGAGCGTGGTCTCGAGCTCGTTCTGTCCGGCGAAGCGCTCCGCGGCAAGAATCTGTTGGAGGCGACGACCTCCCGTCTACGAGCGGCCGCCGCCAACTGTGCGCGTGTCGCGGGCTGCGACGCCCGGATCTTCACGGAATCCCTGGAGCAGGTCCGGATCGACCGCGCCGGGCAAATGGCGCGACGGGCCACGTGGCAGATTCCCGCCGGACCCGGCAGCGGCTCGACGGAGATCGGTCCGTCGCTCGGTGAGGCAGCGGTAGAACGGGCGCGGGCGGTCGAGGAGCAGATTCGGCTCAGCGAGCCGGTGATGGACGCGATCAACGACTGGCTGACCTGGAACCGCCCCGAGTTTCTCGAAGCCTACGAGAACTACGCCTTCATGCGCTCCCAGATCGCGCCGATCTGGATGGAATCCGGCCTGCCCGAGGCGTTGCTCTTCGGGATCATGGCCAAGGAGACCGGGGGTAAGGTCCACGCCTATTCCCGTGCCGGTGCAGCGGGACCGCTACAGTTCATGCGTCATACGGCGCGACGTTACGGTCTCGGCAGCGACGACGGATTCGACCTCCGCCTCGATCCCCGGGCCGCGACGCGGGCGAGCGCCGCCTACGTCTCGGACCAGCTCGAGACGTTCGACGGTGATCTCGAGCTCACGCTGGCCGCTTACAACGGCGGGGAGACGCGCCTGCGGCGACTCTATCGCCGGTACCGGAAAGCGAAGTTCCGGGACCCGCAGATCCACCTCGCGCTGCCGAGGGAGACTCGCGACTACGTGCCGCAGGTCCTCGCCGCCGCGTGGCTGTTCCTGCATGCCGACGAGTACGGGCTGCGCTTGGCCGACTTCGACGGTACGACCGCACAGATCGTGTTGGAAGCTCCGCTGTCTCTCGGCGAGCTGAGCATCTGTCTCGGCCAGCGCGAGAACCCTCGGGGTTGGTTTCGAACGCTGCGCAACTTGAATCCGCGGGCTCGCACCAGCGAGCGAGTCCCCGCCGGGGGCCAGGTCACCTTGCCGGCCAGGATCGTCGCTGTCTATACCGAGCAGTGCGTCGCCGACGCGCCGCTGCTCCGCCTCGCCCGCCAGCTCCACGCAGCCGCCCATCCGGGGCATCCGGCACTCGGCCCGGTTGCGGCCGACACGGGCTCTCGGGCCGATTTGCGTTGACCGTGGACTCGAGTCGGAATATATAAAAACGAGCTGTACGGTGGAGGGGCTTCTCGACCGCATGGCCCGAGTGGATCGACGGTAGACGATTCGGCATTCGCACAAGGAGGGGGTGCGATGCTTCGGCGTCACGGCCGAGGGGCTTTTTTCGCCCGCCGCCGCGGAAACCGTGGTGGGTCGGTGCTGCTGGTCGCTGTCGCGATGATTCTCACGGGCTGCTCGCCCGTCGATTCGATCGCCGACGCTCCGGCGGACGTACCGGCGCGGACGGGTCCGAGGGACGGACACGCCCGGATGGTCGCGCGACTCGCCGAAATCGACTCCAAAACCGCCGAAGAGCATCCGCTGCTGAGCGATGCGCTGACCCGCAGGCTCGAGCAGGAGATCGAACGACTGCCTGCGGACGCCGGCCCACGACAGACCCTGCACATCTATCGTCAGC
>JBFFZZ010000303.1:0-3415 GCA_041568335.1 Candidatus Polarisedimenticolaceae bacterium
CCCTTGGGCAACGGCCGCGCCGACGTCATCTGCCCCTGATTCGCGTCGGATTTTCGCGGGCTGCCCGCAACAGCGGGTAGACCTGGTCAAGACCAGCAGAGATCGGACCTCGGCTCCCGGGACTGGACCCTGCGGTCCCACCTCGTCGGACGACCGCCCGTGAGCTCGGCGCGGCTGAGCAAGCCAGGACTTGCCGTTGGAATGCGAGGCCGTCATAGTGACGGGTATGGTCGAGATCCCGAAGATCGAGGAAGCCTTCACGCTGCAGTACTACGAAGCGCTGCACCACCTGATGCCGTCCGTGACCGACCTGCGGGCCCAGGCGGCGATGGTGATGCCGTTGCTCAAGGGCCGTACGCTGTGGATGGTCAATTCGACCGCCCAGGGAGGCGGCGTAGCCGAGATGCTGCCCAAGATGATCACGCTGCTCGAGGAGCTGGGGCTCGAGACGCGCTGGCTGGTCATCACCACCGAGGAGCGTCGCTTCTACGACCTGACCAAGCGCATGCACAACCTGATCCACGGCGAAGGCGAACCGCGGCTGACCGATGACGACCGCGCGCTCTACGATCGGGTCAGCCGGGAGAACGCCGAGCGGATGGAGGGCCTGATCGGCCCGGACGACCTGCTGGTGATCCACGACCCGCAGCCGATGGGCGTCGGTGCGCTGCTCAAGGAGCGGCTGGGGATGCCCCTGATCTGGCGCTGCCACATCGGTCTCGACGAGCACCTGCCGCAGACGCGGGTCGCCTGGAGTTTTCTTGAACGCTACGCCGACGGCTACGACCACGCGGTCTTCTCGGCGCCCGAGTACATCCCGGACTATCTGGCGGGGCGCGCCACGATCATCCATCCGGCGATCGATCCCCAGAGCCACAAGAACCGCGATCTCTCGCCCCACAAGCTGGTGGGGATTCTCTGCAACTCCGGACTCAAGCACGATAGCCACCCCGTTTTGACGCCGCCGTTCGAACAGCGGGCGCAGCGGCTACAACGCGACGGCACGTGGGGGCCGGCGGTGACGGACGGTAGCCAGATCGGTCTGCTGTACCGGCCGATCGTGACCCAGATCTCCCGCTGGGACCGACTCAAGGGCTTTGCCCCGCTGCTCGAAGGGTTCGTGCGGCTGAAGAAACGCACCGACGATCCGGCTCGCAACTACGACGAGCGTCACCGTCGCCGGCTGGAGATCGTTCGCCTGGTGCTCGCGGGCCCGGACCCGAGCGCCGTGCAGGACGATCCAGAGGGCCAGGAGGTGCTCGCCGAGCTGATCGATGCCTACCGGCGGCTGCCGGAGCGGATGCAGCACGACGTGGTCATGCTGTCGCTGCCGATGCAGTCGCGCAAGGAAAACGCGCTGATGGTCAACGCGCTCCAGCGCTGTTCGACCGTCGTGGTCCAAAACTCGTTACGCGAGGGCTTCGGGCTGACCGCCACCGAGGCGATGTGGAAGCGCAAGGCGACGATCGGCACGTACGCTTGCGGTCTGCGCCAGCAAATCCGCTCCGGCGTCGACGGCGCCCTGATCAAGGACCCCAGCGACGCCGACGAAGTTGCCGACAAGCTCGACCGGCTACTGCAGGACCCGACGCTGCGGAGCGTGCTGTCGCGCAATGCCCAGCGCCGGGTGTTCCAGGAGTTCCTGATCTTCGGTCAGCTCGGCCACTGGCTGCAGTTGCTGGCGCAAACCGTGGAAGAGACGGCGTCCACTTAGGATCCTGGTCCGTGGGCGCCGTCTCTCGTTCTCACGGTTGTCGCCGACTCGAGGGCGTTGCGTTTGCAGTTTGTCCTGCTCGACCCGCGTTCTACCTGCCCCTTACTCTTCGGCCTCGAAGATCGGTTCCTCGGTGATCGTCTTGTTGCCGTTGGCCCCGACTGCGATGATCTCGATCTTCAGCTCGAGCAGGCTGCCGTCCAACTCGAACTGATCCGCAAGATCCGCGAACTGCTGCGAGGTCTCGATCATCGTCACGCTCGCCGGCACATCGGTGGCCTGCACGTAGACGACCTCCTCGCCGTCCGCGTCCTCGACCACCATCTCGGCAACCACCTGGTAGCCGACCACCTCGACACCCACCGACTCCGTCCAAGCGATCGTCGGGAAGTTGCCCTCGGCATCGAGAATCTCGACCGGTGTCGGCAGATCCCAGCTCAAATCGGCGTCGCCCTCGAGCTCGCGCCCGTCGACGGTCTCGCCCTCGAACTCGTAGGTGCCTTCCGGGAATTTCATCAGGAAGGCGTCGATCGCGGCCTGCAGCACGGCGCCGTTGCAGTCCTCTTCCTCCTCGGGGCACAGCGGCGGTTCGGCGCTCTCCGTGAAGACCTCGGTGCTGCCGATGTCTCGCAGCCCGCCTCCGTTTTCGACCTCGAACAGCGCGCGCTCCCGCTCGTGACGCTCGCCGCGCCATCCGCGCTCGCTCCAGAAGTCGCGCCAGGTCCGCTCGGCGTACTCGCCTCCGTCGTCGTCATCATCCGGACCGTAGATTTTGACCTCATTCCAGCCCGGGGCGTCGAAGAAGATCTGAATCCCCAGATCCTTGTCCGTCGAGTTGTACTCGAAGAAGATCGCCGTCTCGTCGAACTCGACGACCTCTTCGTCTTCGTCGGCGAGGACCGCCGAGCTCGCGGCTCCCAGCAGTAGCGCGGTCGCGGCCACCGCGACGACCAGCCAGATGCGTGATGTCTTCCTCATGTCCGAACACTCCTTTCGTTTCGCGTTCGCCCGGTGACAAACCCCGCAGCGTCTCTCTGCGTTGGAGGGACTCCGGAGCCAGAATCCTTCGCGGATCCAGGTGCCGGATTGAGCGGGATTGCGTTGCCGCGGAAGCCAATACGCGAACGCGCGGCAGCTCTGCGCTGCGGCCCTCGCCGCCACGGGGCAGCGTCGGGTCCGGCCGGAACTCTAGGCCGGGACGGGGCCGAGTGCGTCCTGATCGCGTCGCCGGATGCCGATCCAGCCGCCGGCAACCGTCGCGAGCATCAACGTCAGCGCGCCGCCCAGCTCGTACCACAGCGGGTGGCCGCCGACGTTGTTGAAGACCACGTAGATCGCGTCGGCCGACAGGAAGGCGACGACGGCCGCGATCGCGAGCCAGGGTCGTGCGCCGCCTAGGCGGGCGGCAAGATAGCCGCCGATCAGCCCGGAGATGACCGTTCCGATCCCCGCGATGGCGAGGATCGTCGGCGCGGAATCGGGCGATGTCCGACCTCCCAGAAGCACCTCGAGCACGAGCGTCTGGCTGAGAGCGATCACGAGGTAAGAAAACAAGCCAGTCGCGACCAGCTTCAGGATCGCCATGAAGATCTTCATCCGAAACCTCCGATGGGTTCGGTTTGAAGATACGATCCGCGCGCCCGCCGGGTTGCATCGGCTCAGCGGGGTTCCCGGATCTCCCTTGCCAGACAGCTCATGTCC
>JBFFZZ010000304.1:0-3412 GCA_041568335.1 Candidatus Polarisedimenticolaceae bacterium
GCCGGCGAAACCGGTCGCGAAGAAGGAGCGCAAGACCGCAGGCATCGACTCGCCCGCCGTCAAGAAGCTGCAGGGGAGCTGGCAGGCCCTCCAGGGGGGCGTGAAGTCGTGGACGATGACGATCGACGGCCGGAGCTTCCACGCGATCGTGAGCCCGGACGACTGGTACAAGGGTGAGATCTTCGTCCGCCCGGGCGACGACCTGTCGGAGATCGATTTCCTGATCGAGGAGTGTGTCTGCGGTTACAAGGGCGAGAGCTCGGACGCGATCTACCGCTGGGAAGGGGAGAGCCTGCGCATGGGTACGCCGATGCCGGGCACGGCGCGACCGACGTTCTTCAACGAGCGGAAGGGCGAGGTGGTGCAGCTCTTCCGGATCGAGGAGTGAGCGCGAAGACGGTGGCGTGATACGCCTCGTGACCGCCCCACTCGGTCTGTTGCGACAGCAGCTGAAACCCCGCCGCGGTCACCTCGTCGATGACGTCCTCGAGCGATGTGCCGTGCCCGTCTTCCAGATGCTCGATGATCACGAGCCGCCCGTGAGGCCGTAGCGCACGTTTCAGGCTGTCGAGCATCGCACCGGGCCGGCTCAGGTGGTGGTAGACGTCGCGCAGCAGGACGCCGTCGCAGCAATCCTCGGGGAGACGCGCGTCGCCGCTGTCCCCCTCGACGGCCGTCATGTTGAATTGCCCGGACTCCTCGATGAGCTTGCGGATCTTCTTCAGCTCGCCGTCGTCGATCTCCTGGATGAAGACGTGTCCTTTCGGACCGACCAGGTAGGCCAGCGCCTCGCCGAACTCCCCCTCGCCCGCGCCGACGTCGGCCAACCGCATGCCCTCCTCGAGATCGAACAAGGCGGCGATCTCCTCGACTTCTTCCTGCAGGCCGTGCGCGGCGGCGGGCGCAACGAGAATCAAAACGGCGCCCGCGATGAGGCTCGGCCGAGCGAGAGTCATGCATCGATCTTCGCCTTTCCCGGATGGCCCTGCCGGTAAAACTACTGTAAACAGGTTTTGGCGATAATGGAGTCTACGGACCGGAACCCATCAAGGAGGTCGACCATGGCAGCCGAAATCACCGTGCGCTCCGTCGCGGGAGAGCGTTTCACACAGGAAGTCGAGGCCGGCTCACACCGGCTCCTCGCGGACGAGCCGGCCTCCCATGGCGGGTCGGACAGGGGCCCCGGCCCCTACGAGTACCTGCTGGCGGCGCTGGGTACGTGAACGTCGATCACACTCCGCATGTATGCGGAGCGGAAAGAGATCCCGCTGGATGCGATCGAGATCCGGCTCGAGCACGGACGCGTTCACACGGACGACTGTGAGGACTGCGAGAGCGAGGGGGGCTTGATCGACGAGATCCACGGAAAGATCCGCCTGGACGGCGACCTCGACGAGGCGCAGCGCGAACGGCTGATGTACATCGCCACCCGTTGCCCCGTGCACCGGACCCTCACGACGGAGACCAAGATCCGTCTGAGCGAGGCCTAGCGCCGCTCGCCGAAACGGTACGTGACTCCCGTGATCGTGTTGCCGATCGTCAGGGTCTCCCGGACCCCGGGCGACAACCGGATGTCGACGAAGGTGGCGGCGAAGTCCATGAAGAACGCCCAGCGCGGCGGCCCGTACTCGAAACCGATGCCCAAAGCCGGCCCGAGCTCACGATCGCTGAACAGACCGACCGCCGGGCTCCGCTCGACCAGGTCCACCCAGGTCAGCCCGAGACAACCGTCGGCGCGAAAGACCTTCCGTCGGGACTCGTACACCCGGAAGCCGACATGCACGTTGAGCTGGTCGAGCGTGAGCCGGCCGCCTGTGGCGTAATCGGCGTCCGCCGTCAGGTGGCGGAACTGCAAGGACCAGAGACCCTTGACGTCGAACCGGCCGTGAACGCCGATCCCGTCGAGTACGAGGCTCTCGTCCCCGTCGCGGGCCACATCGACCTCGAGGGTGGAGCCGGCGTAGCCCGCACCGATCGAGGCTCTCTTCGGCTCGGGGGGCGGCGGTGGCGGATCCTCCGCCTGCGCAGGCGCCGGGGACGCGAGCACAAGCAGCAACCCCGCAATCGACGCGACCCGCATGACCACCCCCGTCGGCTCGCGTAGGATCACGAGCCCACGATGCGTTGTCAAGCGGGCCGATCGATCAGAACCTGAAGACGACCCCGACCGTCAGATTGGAGAGCGAGGTCCCGTCCGGATCGAGCCGGTCGAGCTCCGCGCCGGTGATCTCGTACTCCCCGTAGAAGGCGACGCGGCCGCGGCCGGCCTGCAGGCCGCCGCTCACCGACAGCCCGACGCCGTCATCCGACAGGACGCCCATCCCGCCGAAGTCGGCGTCGAAATCGGTCCGCACGAGGCCGAGACCGATGTGCGGGCGGACCTTCTTCTTCGGCCGCCAGACGTAGACACCACGCGCCCCGACCTGCTCGTAGGTCTGCTCCAAGCCGATCAGCACGAACAGATCCTCGTCGTCCTCCATGTCCCTGTAGAACAGGAACAACCCCCAGCGATCCGTGAAGCCGTACTTGCCGAACACGGAGAACCCGATGTGGTCCTCCTCGTTGAAGAACGTGTCGGAATCCACGATCGCGACATCGAAGCCGACCCCGACGAAGTGTCGATCCTCGGCCATGGCCATCGAACAGGACACCAGAAAAACCACGATCGCGACCCGGAATCTCCAGCGCGTTTGGTTCATGGCAGCTCTTCCTTTTTTCCGGCGACGCACCGGAGCGGTGCGGCGTCGTGTTGGGTCCACCATACACCTCCCGGTGCCCGGGGTCGTCGGGTTCCCGGCTGGAGCACGGGCCGGAAAAGCGCCCGTAGGTCCGCAGCGTGGACACGGCGGGGAACTGACCTACATTCCCCCCATGCTCGAAGACCTCCTCGAATCGATGGACCTCCCGATCGGGTCCTCGCGCACCGGCCAGACGATCGCCCGCCTGGTCTTCGGCGCCATCGGCACGTTCCTGGCACTCGCCGGCCTGTGGATCGGCGCAACGCGCGGCTTCGGCGAGAGCGGTTTCGCGTTCCGGATCGCCGGAATCGTCGTGTTCGCTGCGCTGGGTTGCTTCTGCCTGCTGACCGTCGCGCTGCAACGGTGCGGGCGCTGGCCCGGGTTCGCGCTGGTGGGTTCGTTCGTCGGCCTGTTCGTCGTGAGGTTGGTGTTCGGGGGGTGAGGACCGTCCTGGACGCTTCGCCGGCAGGACGTCAGAATGGGGCGTCATGCGGGGTGTCCCAAACGATGCCGCCGCGGACAGCCAAGACGGGCGCCTGTAGCTCAGTCGGATAGAGCAACGGCCTTCTAAGCCGTGGGTCCCAGGTTCGAATCCTGGCAGGCGTACCAGCTTCGCGCGCTGCTTGGCGCGTATCCTGGCGGGCAGCGGAGGTTTCCTTGAGCGCCCCGATCCC
>JBFFZZ010000305.1:0-3407 GCA_041568335.1 Candidatus Polarisedimenticolaceae bacterium
CCTGCTGACCCGCGACGACGTCGAGGTCACCGTACCCAACGCGGCCATCGCGAACGCAAAAGTGGTCAACGAATCCGGTGGGCCGTGGGAGAAGCGTCGGGTGGCCGTCACGGTCGGTGTGGCTTACGGTTCGGACGTCCAGCAGGTCAGCCAGCTGCTGTTGAAGTCCGCCCAACGTGTCGAGTGGCTCGTCAGCGACCCGGAGCCACGCGTCCGGTTCACCGAGATGGGCGATTCGGCGCTGATCTTCCGTGTGCTCGGTTGGATCGACGAGCCCGAGATCCGCGGGCGGGCGATCGACGCGTTGAACACGGCGATCTACGACGATCTCAACGCCGCCGGCATCGAGATCCCGTTCCCGCAGCGGACGGTCCACCACGTCGGTGTTCCCGGCGCGAGGAGCGGGGGCGGAGCCGCGTGAGACGGGCGATCGACTAGACGCAAAGGGCACGGGCGACGAGCACCTGCTCGATCCCGCGGATCTCGTCCAGAGCTTCGGTCGGGACGGCGCTGTCGGTCGTCAGGATCGAGACCGCGCTGTGGTCGCCACGCGGCCGGCCCAGGTGGAACCCGGCGATGTTGACGTCGGCACGACCCAGGATCGTGCCGATCTTGCCCACCACTCCGGGGACATCGCGGTTGCGAACGAACAGCATGTGTCCCTCGGGACGGAGCTCGAGCGATGTGCCGTCCATTTCCACCAGTCGCGGGCGATCCGGCGCGTAGAGCGTCCCGGCCGTCGTGGTCTTACCGGAGTCGGTTTCGAGGGTCAGTCGCAACAGGCCGGCGAACGGTGAGGGCTCACTGCTCCGGCCTTCCTCGACCGTCACCCCGCGTGCATCGGCCAGGGAGAGCGCGTTGACGTAGGAGACCGGCCCCTCCACGACCGGGGAGAGCAGCCCCTTGACCGCGGCCATCGTGATCGGTTTCAGCGCGTGCTTGCCGAACGACCCTTGCGCGCGAACCTCCAGCTTGCGGAAACCGCCGTCCGTGGTTTGCGAGAGGAAGCGACCCAGTCGCTCGGCCAGATCCATGACGGGGCCGACCTCCGCGTAGGCTTCACGATCGATCGACGGGAAGTTGACCGCGTCGAGGATCACCCCGTCGGTCAGATAGCCGCGGATCTTGTCCGCGATCTCCGTACCCACCCGCACCTGCGCCTCGCGCGTGGAGGCACCGAGGTGCGGCGTCGCAACGACGTGCGGATGGTTGACGAGTGCGAGATCGGTCGGCGGCTCGTTCTCGTAGACATCGAGAGCGGCGCCCGCGAGGTGGCCGGATTCGAGCGCCTCCAGCAGCGCCGCCTCGTCGATCAGCCCGCCGCGCGCGCAGTTGATGATCCGCGCGCCGGGCTTCATCTTCTTGATCGCCTCCGCGTCGATCATGTGGTGGGTCTCGTCGGTTCGCGGGACGTGCAGCGAAACGATATCGGAGCGACTCAGCAGATCGTCCAGCTCGGCGTACTCGATCCCGAAGTCGCTGGCCATCTTGCTCGACACGAAGGGGTCGTAACCGAGCACCTCCATACGCAGTCCCTGGGCCCTTCGCGCGACCTCGCGCCCGATCCGGCCCAGACCGATCACCCCGAGCGTCTTGCCGTCGAGCTCGGTGCCCATGTACTTCTTGCGTTCCCAGCGGCCCGCGCGCAGGTCCGCATGGGATTGCGAGACGTTGCGCGCCAGCGCCGTCAGATGCGCGATCGTCAGCTCGGCCGCCGCCACGGAGTTGCCTCCGGGCGTGTTCATCACCACGACACCGGCTTTGGTCGCGGCTTCGAGGTCGATGTTGTCGACACCGGTGCCGGCGCGACCGATCACGCGCAACCGGCCCGGCTCGGCCAACACATCCGCCCGGACCTTCGTCGCGGAGCGGACGATCAGCCCCTCGTAGTCGCCGATCACTCGGCGCAGCTCGTCGGGGCTCATCCCGGTGCGCACCGTGACGTCGAAACCGGGGGTGTCTTGCAGGACCTTGACGCCCTCTTCGGAGATCGCGTCGGCGACCAGAACGCGGGTAACCGTTTGCTCTGCGGACATCGGGAACCTCGATAAAAAGCGGTATTGTAGCAGTGGGCGAGGGTCTCGACCGTAGCCGATGACCGAACAAACCGCGCTTGGAAGGGTCAGGAAACCGGGGGGAAAGTCACCGAGAAAAGAGCGCCGCCATCCGCCCCGGCGCGGTGCGCGACCGTCGCGCCCTGGGCCTCGGCGAGGGCTCGGACGAGCGCCAGCCCGACGCCCAAGCCGGCGGGGGCGTCGGCGTGATTCGACCGCGTGAAGGGCGCGAACAGCCGCCGGCGCAAGTTTTGGTCGACCCCGGGCCCGTGGTCGCGAACCGAGAGCACCGGGCCCGCCCCGTTGGCCGCCACGCACACCGCGATGCGGCGATCGTCCGACTCACGGGTGTACTTTTCGGCGTTGTCGAGCAGGTTCTGCAAGATCTGGTGCACCGCGTCACGATCGAACTCGGTCTCCGGCGCCTCGCCGTCGAGATCCAGCTCGATCCGGGCGCCGGCCGCCTCGATCGCGGGTCGGAGCTGCTCGACCGACGCACGCGTCGCCTCGGCCAGGTTCCCGCGGCTGGTCTTGACCTGAACGCCGTCACGCTGGAGCTGCGAGAAGCCCATCACGTTGGCCACCACCCGGCCGAGCCGGTTGGCCTCGTCCGAGATCCGGCGTGCGTAATCCTCACGCTTGTCCGGCGACCCGAGACCCTCGGCCAGCATCTCGCCGTACAGGCGCAGACCGGCGAGCGGCGTGCGCAACTCATGCGCGGCCGATGCCGCGAACCGCGCACGCTCCGCCGCGAGCCGTTCGGCGCGCCGCACCAGCACGACGATCGCCAGTCCCGCGAGCAGCGCGGCGATCGCGCCGAGCGCGAAGTTCAGCCGGAAACGTCCGTGGATGGCGGCGGCCTCGACTTCGGCCTGGGCAAGTGGTTCCGCGAGGTCCAGCTCGACGGTCCATTTTTGACGGCTGAGCGGCAACGCGGCCTGCCCGTCGCCGGCGGGGGTGCCCGGCCGGATCGTCGCCGGGTACGGGGCGTCGTTCACCAGCTCCGCCAGGACTTCGTGGTTGACGACCCAGCCCTGGCTGAGTACCGCGGTCGGCGTAACCACTTCTCGCAGCGCGACCAGCGCGGGTGCGTTCTTGATCGTGGCGGTGTGCCAGCTGAACGGCCCGACGATGACCATCCCCTCGGGGGCGTCGACGATCCGCCGTCCCATCGAGGGTGTGGTGCGCTTGATCGAGGCGAGGTAGTCCGCCGCCGCGCACTCGAGCTCCTCGGCGACCGCCGACGAGATCATGCTCGCGCTCGTCGGTGTGCTGGTCACCTCGTCCTCGAGCGGCGAATGCGGCAAGGTCAGCTGACCGACCGAGTCGATCTGGAAGTGCGCCCACACCAGC
>JBFFZZ010000306.1:0-3397 GCA_041568335.1 Candidatus Polarisedimenticolaceae bacterium
CCGAGATCGGGGTCGAAGAGATCGACAGGGACGTGCTGCTGATGCTGGCCCTGCACGGCGTTTCCGAGGGTCTCGTCGAGGCGCTGCTCCGCGGGGGCTACCACGACACCGACGCGCAGAGCCTGTTCCGTCTCGAAGCCAACCGCCTGCGTCCCGACTGGGTCCTGGGCATGTCCCGGCTCGCCGGTCCACCGAGCTTCGAGGAGCTGATCCGGTTGCGCAGCTACGGCGTGAACGTGCATCACGTCGACGCCTGGGTTGCCGCAGGGATCGAGGGGCTCCCGGTCCAGGATCTACTCCGCCTGTACACGAACGGATTCGACGCGCCGGACGGTGCGCTCTACATCGAGCTCGGATACGACGACGTCGAGGACTGGCTCCGGTTTCATCGCAACGGCGTGCCGAACGATCTGATCGTCGCGATCACCGAGTCGGATGGACCCCGGCTCGACGCCACCGGCGTGATCGAGCTCTACGTCCAGGGGGTCGGTGCCGCGGACGTTCGCGGCGCGGCCAAGCTCCTCGAGGGCGGCTTCGACTGGGACGAGCTGGTGTTCATGTGGCGTCGGGGGGTCTCGACGGAATTCGCGGAGACGCTGACGAAAAGCGGCTGGGACCGGCTGGACGCCGACTCGATCACGCGGCTGAATCGCAACGGGTTGAGCACGGACTGGGTCTTGCGCGTCCGCGCCGCGGGGGGCGGGAATCTCGATGTCGACGGGCTGATCGAGTTGCGGCACTACGGGGTCGGGGCGAGCGACTACGAAGGGTATGCCGCTGCGGGCTTCACCGCGGTCGACGACATCCGGCGCTTCGTCTCCGCGGGGGTCGACTCCGCCTGGGTCGAACGGGTTCGCGCTTACCTGCCCGAGGGGCTCGATTCCGACGAGCTCATCCGCCTGCGCCAGCACGACGTCGATCCGCCGTTCCTCCAGCGGCTCGCCGACGCCGGTTTCAAGGATCTCGGCGTCGAGGAGATCGTCGAGGCGCGCGAGGCGGGACTCGACCGCTGGCTGGCGCGTCGGCAAGATTAGCTTCTAGCGTCGGAAGTGCGCCTCCGCAACGTCCCAGGCCGCGCGATGAAGCCGCTGGGGAGGGATCCCCGCGCGCGGCGACGTCTCCAGGAGCCTCCGTCCGTCATAGAGGAACCAGCGGATCGAACCGTCCTCCGCGGTCTGCACGGCGCGCCCGAGGTATCCCGGCTCGCGTGGCCGCGCCACGTTGAGCAGATCGGGTAGCTCGATCAACCCGTCGATGGCGTGACGTCGATAGGGGATCAGTTTCGTGATGTTCCCGCGCTCGACGATCCGGTCGGTGAGCTCCGCGATGGTCGTCTGGGGGGCGCCATCCACGACGAGAAAAATCTCCTCCCGTTCGATGCCGGAAAGCGTTTCGGAGACGTTGTCGACCAGGGTCATGTAGGGCCGTGAGAGCAGGCGGTAGTCGCCGATCTCACGCTGGACCAAAAGCCCGTTCACTCCGAGTAACGCTACGAGCACGACGATCAACCAGGCACCGACCAAACGCCTCAATGAAGCCGACTTCAGGATCTTCTCCACCCCCATCCAGGCGCAACAGAACACCACCGAGTAACCGATCGCCGGCAGGTACAGGTAACGCGAGGACAGCTTGTCGAGCGGCACGATCGGCGCGCTGCAGATCAACACCCAGACCAATCCGCCGAGACCGAAACCCCGCCGCAACGCGATCGCCGCTGCGGCGAAGGCCAAGGCCGTCAAGATCAACGTCCACACATCGAACCGGGCGTAGTCTCCCAGACCGAGTGGCCGTAACAGGATGAACGGCGCTTTCAGCACCAGCGCGGTCAGGCCCGCGCCGGACGTGTGCAGGTCGTCCTTGATCAGGACGTTGAGCAGCACGAATCCGACGCCCAGCCCCGCCGTCGCGCCGAGGAAGGCGCGCTCCTCACGCCAGTCCGGCAGCAAGAACGGGATCGCCACCATCGCGAACAGCGTGGTTTCCTTGGCAAACAGCCCGAGGGCCAGCAGGCCGACCGCGATCCAGCGTTTCCGGCGGCCGTCTCCGAGGAGGAGAACGAGGGCGGCAAGGGCACAGGTGGTGGCGAGCTGGTGGCCGCGGGCGGCGGGCCAGATCACCGCTTCCGAGAGGCGCACGTTCAGCGCCCAAAGCGCCGAGCCGCCGACGGCAACCCAGAAGGGGACTCCGAGTCGTTTGCACAGCAGGAACAGGAGACCGGCCGCGACGCCGTGGAGCAACACGGAGTGGGCGTGCCAGACGGCGGGACGATAGCCGGCGACGACCCAGTCCAGCGCAAAGCTCGCATGGAGGACCGGGTTGAAATCGCGGAAGAAGACGCTGAAGAGGTACGTCGGCTTCTCGAGCGTGGCGTTCATGCGGCCGAGCCACTGGTAATCGTCCGAAAAGAACCCGACGGTGACCGCCGGTGCATAAACGGCGCAGGCCAGCAACGCGAGACCCAGGAAGCCGCCGACGCTCTTTTCACGATCGGTCACGGTGTCTCCGGGATGCGGTACAGGGCGCGTCGTCCGTCGGCGGCGAGCGGCGGCGGGAGCGAATCGAGGTAGGCGGCGAGCTTGCCGGGTTCCTCCAGCAGATCGCGGAGCGACGGGTACTGCCGTGCCGACCGCTCGACCCAGTCCCGGTCGATCAACAGGTGGGTGAACCCTCGCCGCCCAAGCGCGCGGTGCACGGTTTCCGCCGCGACCGAACGCCGGAGATCTTCGACGAGAGTGTGGGTGTTGAAACCGGTCGGGGCCGCGCGCGGAACGGGGATTCGATGGTGGCGCATCTCGCCGAGCAGGAGGATCCGATCGGTCGCCGGATCCCACGAGAGCGAGTCGTGCTCGACGAGACGTTGCTGGGGTAGCGAACGCCGGACGAAGGCGTCGGGGTCCTCACGACCGAGGAACACCGCGTGCCCGCCACTGAACCGCGCGATCGATGTGAAGCTCGACGGTGTGTAGGCCACGCCGGCGAGCAGCCCCAAAGCCGCGAGCAGCCGCCACGCGCGTGTCCGACCGACGGCCAGGCCGACCGTTCCGGCGAACGCGAGACAGGCGAAGAACGTCGTCGCGATCAGGAAGCGCTCCCAGCGAAAGGTCACGAACCAGATCGCGAACAGCCCCGCGGCGACCCCGACGATCTGACGCACGCGGCGATCCATCCACGCACCCACGGCGGCCAGCCCGAACCAGGCGACGACCGGCCAGCCCCACGCGGGTCCGGGGTAGAGGCCACTCTCGGTGGGACCGAGCAAGCGCGGTCCCAACGCGCGCACGTCGGCGATGCCGGGTAAGCCGCCGCGGGCATCGCGCGCAAACGCGAGCGTCCCGCCCGGAGCGAGCCCGTCGACCGGGAGCCAGGACGCGAACAGCGGCGCCAACGGGTTCCCGAC
>JBFFZZ010000307.1:0-3388 GCA_041568335.1 Candidatus Polarisedimenticolaceae bacterium
CGGCGCATCACCTGGTTGATGTCGAGGCTGCTGCCGATCGCCTCCGCGATGCTGAGCAAGGCCCACTGCTCGGAGACGGTCGCCCTCGCGGATCGGAACGGGCGTCGCCTGTCGCCCAGCGCCTCGCCGAGCTTGCCGAACGCCAGACCCGCGGTGAGGGTCAACGGAGGGACGATCCAGGAGAGGCCGTCCGTCCCGGCCCAGGCCGTATACATCACGGCGATGGCACCGGAGGCGAGCAGGATCTTGCGCAGGTCGCTGACGAGGACCGCGAGGGAGACGACGGAGAAGAGCGCGAGGAACCCGGCGGCGGGGATGGCGGCCGCGCCGAGCAACGCCAGCGCCACGGCGATGGCGTCCAGCCCGATCAGGTAGCCGCGCTCCAGCCAGAGCCGGAGGCGCTCCGGCGCGTACAGGTGCAGTCCCAGTTGAAGGGCGATCAACGCGAACGTGAGCGCGAAGGCCCAGCCGATCGTCGGCGATTCGAGGACGATGACCAGCAGGATCAGGGCCAGCAACGGCCAGCGCCAGAGCAGGATCCGGGGCATGAAGGTGGCTCTCCCCGAATACATTTACATAATTCTAATATTACATAGATGTATTCCTAGGGAATATATAGTTGAATGCGATTCGGGCAAGCCGCCTGCGCTATAATCCGCCGCTCGAAAAGGTGCCGCTATCGTCTAGGGGTTAGGACGGGTGGTTCTCAGCCATCAAACCGGGGTTCGAATCCCCGTAGCGGTACCAATTCCACGCCCAGAAAGAAGCTCTCAGCCCGGCAGATGCTCGTGCTCGGCCAGGCAGGCCAGGATCTCCATCGTTTCCGGGATCCGTGTGTCCGGGCAGAGCCGGTGCAGGATGCTGAGCACGTTGCGCCGCACGTCGTCGACGCGATCCGTCGTGAGCCGATCTTCGATCACCTTCCCGACGTAGAGATCGTCGCCGAAGCTGACGATGCGCAGGAACGCGGGGTCCTCGCCCGAGACGTACTTGCGGTCCGGCCCGCTCACCGCCTCGAGCTGGCGGCGCAGCCCGGTGTCGAGCTTCAAACCGATAAAGAGGTTGTTTCGATCGGAGAGTTCCAAGCTCGCCTCAGTTCATCAGGGCCAGGATCTCGTCGGTCCGGCGGCGCATCAGCTCGATGTCGCCGCGCGTCTCGACGTTGAGCCGGATCAACGGCTCGGTGTTGGACTTTCGAAGGTTGAACCGCCAGTCGGCAAAGTCAATTCCCACGCCGTCGGTGTGATCGACCTTCAGGGCGTCCGGGGCGTAGGTGCGCTCGATCGCCGCGAGCGCGGCGTCCGCATCGTCGACCCGCCGGTTGATCTCGCCGGACGCCGGAAAGCGCTCGATCCGGTCGCCGACCAGGCTGCTCAACGAGCGGTTCGACCTGGAGATCAGCTGCAGGATCAGCAGCCACGGGATCATCCCGCTGTCGCAATAGCTGAATTCGCGGAAGAAGTGGTGCGCGGACATCTCGCCGCCGTACGCGGCGTCCTCCTTGCGCATGACCTCCTTGATGAACGCGTGACCGCTCTTGCACTGCACCGGGATCCCACCGGCGGACTCGACGATCTCGATCGTGTTCCAGGTCAGCCGCGGGTCGTGGACGATCTTCGAGCCCGGGTGGCGCTCGAGCACGCTCCGGGCGAGCAAGCCGACGATGTAATAGCCCTCGATGAACTCACCGCGCTCGTCGAACAGGAAACAGCGGTCGAAGTCGCCGTCCCAAGCGATCCCCACGTCGGCGCCGTGCTCGATCACCGCGTCCGAGGTGATTTTGCGGTTGTCCGGCAGCAACGGGTTGGGAACGCCGTTGGGGAACGTCCCGTCGGGTTCGTGCAACAGCTTGACGAACTCGAACGGCAGGTGCGGCTCGAGCAGATCGATCACCAGACCGGCGCCGCCGTTGCCGGCGTTGACCACGACCTTGAGCGGTTTCAACGCGTCTCGATCGACGTAGCCGAGCAGGTGCTCGACGTAGTCCGCCGACAGGTTCCCCAGCTCGGTCTTCCCGCCGCCCGGCGCCGGACCGAGGTCGTCCTCGACGATCCTCCGTTCGATCTCGTTCAACCCCGTATCCGCGCTGATCGGACGCGCGCCCTCGCGGACCAGCTTGAGCCCGTTGTAGTCGGCCGGGTTATGGCTGGCGGTCGTCATGATCCCGCCGTCCAGCCCGAGGTGGAACGTGGCGAAGTAAACCTGTTCGGTCCCGCACAATCCGAGATCGACGACGTCGGCACCCGCCGCGTTCAGCCCCGCGATCACACCGCCCGCGATCTCGCCGCTGGACAAGCGGATGTCGCGTCCGACCGCGACACGCCCGGCGCCGGTAAACCGGACGAACGCGCGGCCGATCTTCTCGGCCATCCCGGCATCGAGCTCGGACGGGACCCTGCCGCGAATGTCGTAGGCCTTGAAGCTGGCCAGACGCCTGGTTGCGCTCACACCTTCTCCGTTCGGCGAGGAGTGCCGGGGCAGCGGAGTATAGCCGAAGCCCGCACTCGCGGCGCCCCCCCGGTCTGCGATATCCTGAGCTTTTGGCGGCCCACGAAACGGGGCTGGAGGGCACGGAATGGGCAGCCGGGCAACCCGAACCGAACGCGACTCGATGGGCGAGATGCAGGTGCCGGAGGAGGCCTACTACGGCGCCTCGACCCAGCGCGCCCGCGACAACTTCCCGATCAGCGATCTGCGTTTGACGCGTCGCATGATCCGCGCGCTGGGCTTGATCAAGTGGGCCGCGGCCAAGACCAACGCCGATCTCGGGCGGCTCGACGCCAAGCTGTCGGATGCCATCCAGCGCGCGGCGCTCGAGGTCGCCGACGGCAAGCTCGACGCCGAGTTCGTCGTCGACATCTACCAGACCGGATCCGGCACCTCGTCCAACATGAACGCGAACGAGGTGGTCGCCAACCGCGCCGCCGAGATTCTCGGCGCGGGCCGTGGCGCGCGCGACGTGGTCCACCCCAACGATCACGTCAACTGGGGCCAGTCGTCCAACGACGTGATCCCGACGATGGTCCACCTGTCGGCGCTGATCGCGATCCACGAGGTCCTCGACCCCGGACTCGAACGGCTCGAGCAGGCGCTGCGCGCCAAGAGCAAGGAGTTCTGGGAGGTCATCAAGACCGGACGCACGCACCTGCAGGACGCGACGCCGATCCGGCTCGGCCAGGTCTTCGCGGGCTACGCCGGGCAGATCGAGCGCGGGCGCAAGCGCATCGCGCAGGCCAAGGAAGAGCTGACCGAGGTCGCGCTCGGCGGCACCGCGGTCGGTACGGGTCTCAACACCCATCCCGAGTTCGGCGACCGCGTGGCACGCGAGGTTGCCGGGGCCACCGGTCATGCGTTCGTATCCGCGCCGAACAAGTTCGCGGCGCTCGCC
>JBFFZZ010000308.1:0-3361 GCA_041568335.1 Candidatus Polarisedimenticolaceae bacterium
CTTGGGGGTCTCCAGGATCTTGGGCACGTTGCGCAACGTGCGGTGGCGCACGAGGACACGGAACGCGTCGAGGGAAACGTGACCGCGCCCGATCTGCTCGTGTCGGTCGACGCGTGACCCGCGGGGCGTCTTGGAGTCGTTGAGATGCATCACCCGGACCGTTTGGATCCCGAACTTGGTTTCGATCTCGCGCAGGAAGCGACGGGCTCCCGACCCCGACGTCAGGTTGTAACCCGCGGCGAGCGCGTGGGCCGTGTCGATGCAGACCGCGATGCGTTCGGGCTCCCTGACTCGCTCCAGGATCTGTCGCAGATGCTCCAGGTCGCATCCGAGATTGCTCCCCTGCCCCGCGGTGTTCTCGAGACAGGTGATCGTGCGATAGCCGGGCAGCTCCGCGTGCACCTCGTCGAGTCGCTCGGCGACTCGCTTCAACCCGGTGGCTTCGCCTTCACCGAGGTGACTCCCGGGATGCAGGACCAGGTTGGGGATACCCAGAGTTTCGCAGCGCGCGATCTCGTCGCGTAGCGCCGCGCGCGAGCGTTCGAGCGTCGGCCCACCCGGACTGGCGAGGTTGATGAGGTAGGAGCCGTGGCTGACCACGGCCTGGATGCTCGAATCCGACAGGCAACCCAGCCATTCGTCGACCGCTACCGGATCGAGCGGCGGCACCTTCCACTGCCGCTGGTTCTTGGTGAAGATCTGGACGCACTCCATCGCCAACCGGGCCGCGGTCTCGAGCGCTCGCGGGAGGCCGCCCGCGACGGAGTTGTGCGCGCCGAACATCTGCGCACTCTAGCAAGCGCTGAGATACGATCCGGGCCGATGCGCGACGACCGCCAGTGGCACCGTGCCCACCCCGATCTCTGGACCTACCGGGTCCCGCTGAAGCTGTTCGGCTCCGACATCGGCCGCCGCGGAACCGTGGTCCGTTACGCCGACCGACGCTGGGCCTTCGTCGGCCCGGTTCCGCTGGATCCCGAGGCGCACCGCTCGCTCGCCGAGGCCGGTCGGGTCGACGCCTTGATCGTCGTCACGGCCTTTCACAACGCGTTCGTCGAAGACGCCTGTGCCGCGTTCCCCGAGGCGCGGGTCTACGCCGCCAGGGGCGCCAAGACGAAGCGGCTTCCGCAGGAGCGGTTGCGCTCTCTCGGCGAGCTGCCGGACGATCTGACGGGCGTGCTCGTCCCCTACCCGCTGAAATACCGCATGGGAAACGAAGTGCTGTTCTTCCACCGGGCGAGCGGGTCGCTGATCGCGGGAGATTTCTGCGTCCACTTTCCGGACGACCCGCCCGATCGACGCGAGCGCCTGCTGCGCCGGCTGCTGGGCTGGGTCCCCGGTCCGCGCATGCCGACACTGCTGAAGCTTCTGCTCGACCGAAGGGCCGCTTCGAAGACGTTCGAGTCCATCGTCGAGCAGCGCCCTCGCCGGATCGTCGTGGCGCATGGGGAATCCGTCGAAGAGAGGGACATCGAGCCGGCGATCGAAGCGCTGCGCCGCGGTCTGGCCTGACGGCTTTCCCCGACACCTCCCTGACCGTGGGTCGACCCGTTGCCGGCGCCGGCTCTGCGCACGACGGGTTGGACGCCGGGCCGACGACCGAGGCGACCCCGTTACGATAGCTCGCAAGACGAACCCTTTTGCCCTACCTGGACGGCTCCCCTTGCCCGCCGATCGCCACCCGTGTTTCACTTGAGGCAGTCGTACGTGCCAACGGGGGCCCGAACAGAGAAGGAGGAACCGATGAGAGTCATGAAGGCGATGCTTGCCCTGATCGTCGTCCTATCCCTCGGCGCGAGTGGTGTCCACGCGGGTTGCGGGGTCAAGGAGACGCACGAGGGTACGCTGAAGTCCGTCGATGCGGAAAAGAACGTGATCGTCGTGGCGATCGCCGGCAAGGACGGCAAGGAGGTCTCGATCACGCTCACCGCGTCCACCAAGGTGATGGACGGGGAGGGCAAGGAAACGAAGGCCGCGAGCCTTGTCGGCAAGAAGGTCAAGGTCGTCAGCGAGCATTCCAAGGCGGACTCGGTCAAGCAGGTCACCTGAGCGGGACGATCGCCTGAGAATCCACGGGCCGCGGGGCCGGGCCCCGCGGCCCTTTTCTTATCGAAGCCGAGTTGCACCGAACCCGGCCGCAAAGAAAAACGGCGCCGCGGTCGGAACCGCGACGCCGCGTTGAAAGAGACGAGAACGGGTTAGAAGCGAATACGGGCCCGGAAGCGATCGTCCCGGTCGCCGAGAACGATCGTGCCGTGCAGGCCGTCGCGCTGGCGGCGGTCGTAGCGGTCGCGCGGCGCGAAGGCGATATCGACGTTGCGCAGCAGCGCACGCATCACGCGGTCGATGCGGTCGAAGTCCCGTTGCAACCGCCCGGACCGCACGAACTGCATGCGCCGATCGGCGCGCTCGAAAGCGACGACGAGCCGGTCCAGCTGGATTTCGAGGCGACGCGGGTGGGCGCCGCGGAACACGTCGCGACGGAAGCGGCGCGCCCGGTCGTCCAACCGGTCCAGCGTCACGAGCAGCTCACCGGAGCCATACCCGCGTCCGCGCAAGCGACGCTCGGCGTCGCGCTGCATTTGCCGGGTGGCCTCCACCAGCTCGTCCGACAGCACGGCGACGCGGTCGGCGGCGCGGTAGCGATCGTGCCGGTGCTCGGCCAGGACGGTCGGCGCCAGCAGGGTCGTCGCGACGATCGTGAGCAGCATCATTCTCTTCAACATGGTGGGCCTCCTTTCGGCTCACCCGAGTGAACTGCAACGCGCGGGCCAACCGAAAACAGCCGGTTTTCCCTTCTGTTTTGAGCGAGGGAGGGGAAAAAGTGTCCTCGTCGGAGGACGGTTGTACGGTAGCGGACGCATCTGCGGTACCTTTCCCCTCACGGGGAACGAGCGAGGATCACCCATCCGACGAAGCGACCAGATCGGGATCGTGTTGTCCGGCGGCGGGGTCCGCGGGGTCGCGCACATCGGCGTGCTGCGAGCGCTGCACGAGCACGGGATCCACCCCGGACGGGTGGCCGGAACCAGCGCGGGTGCGATCGTCGGCGCGCTTTACGCCGCGGGCTACGACCACGCGGAGATGCTCGACTTCTTCGTGAAGAAGAACCCTTTCCAACTATCGAAGGTCACCCTCACCAAGCCGGGAATCATCGACACCGACAAGGTGCGCGCCGACTTCGAGGAGTACTTCCCCGACGACTCGTTCGAGGCGCTGGACTGCGAGCTCCGGGTCCTGGCCACCGACCTGACGCGCGGGGAACCGGTCACGTTCGATTCGGGTCCGTTGATCCAGGCGGTGCTCGCCTCGGCGAGCTACCCGTTGATGTTCACGCCGATCGAGATCGACGGGCGGCTCC
>JBFFZZ010000309.1:0-3300 GCA_041568335.1 Candidatus Polarisedimenticolaceae bacterium
CCCAGGGGGAGGTTTCCGCCTCCCGGCCGCGGGGTTCCGTCCCGCCGGGCCGGGAAACTGCGAGAGCGACACTCGCGAAACGACCGGCTCGCCTGGGAGGTCCCCCCCAGGCACTGTGCAGAAACTGTCGGTCGTCCGTATCGCATCGTTCTCGCTCGCCTCGTCCCCGGTAGAACCGGGGGCCGTCGGATTTCACACGGCGCCGGTATACTCGTCACGGATCGATCGAGAGACAGGCATGCCGTCGAATCGGGTCATGGGCGCCGTCGGCGCTTTGCTTTTGTTGGTCTGCGCCTGCAGCCCGACGCCGGAGCAGGCGCGCGCGAAGATCGAGGCCTCCGGCATCACGTTCGACGCCGCAGGCCTCTCCCGCGCCGTGATGGCCAACGACACGAAGGCGGTCCGATGGTTCATCGCGGCCGGGCACGACGTGAACTCGTTCGAGGACCGCGGCTCCGCCCCGCTAGCGCTGGCCGTGCGTCTGTCTCATCCGCCGATGCTCAGGACGCTGCTCGATGCCGGGGCGCGCGCGGAGAAACTCCCGGGGATCCTTCTGATTCCCGCGACCCGAGATGACCTGGACACGTTGGAGCTGCTGCTGGACGCCGGCGCCGACGTCGACGGCAGGGATACCGACTACCGGACGGCGCTGCTCGCGGCCATCGAATACGGCCGCGTCGACGCCGTCCGCTTCCTGCTCGAGCGGGGTGCCGATCCCGATGGTCTGAAACAGGGCGGTGTCCCCGTGATCCGGGCGATCCGGGGCGGTGAGATCGGCATCGCCGAGATACTCCTCGAGGCCGGCGCCAGGCCGCCGAAGCGTGCGGCCAACGTCGCCCGGCGCACCGGCCACGAGGAGCTGGCGAAACGGCTGGAAGAAATCGCCCGGAACTAGGCGTTCTGCAGCGTGTAGAGCGTGCGGTAGACGCCGTCCGGACGGTCCAGCAACGCCTCGTGCGGTCCCTGCTCGATCAACCGGCCGTGGTGCAGCACCAGGATCCGATCGGCGTCGCGGACCGTGGCCAGCCGATGCGCGATCAGGATCGAGGTCCGCCCGGACATCACGGTGGTCAGGGCGCGCTGGATCCGTCGCTCGGTTTCCGGATCGACCGACGCCGTAGCCTCGTCCAGCACCAGAACGGCGGGGTCGAACGCGATCGCCCGGGCGAATGCAAACAGCTGCTTCTCCCCCGTCGAGAAGTTGTTGCCCCGCTCGCGGACGTTCTCGTCGTAGCCCTCGGGTAGGCTCTCGATCAGCCGGTGGACACGCACGGCCTCGGCCGCCTCCCGGACCCGCTCGCGCGTGACCCTCGAATCGCCCAGCGAGATGTTGTTCTCGACGGTTCCCGCGAACAGGAACTGATCCTGCAGCACGACGCCGACGGAACGGCGCAGCTCGGCCAGGTCATAGTCACGGATGTCGACCCCGTCGACGAGGATCCGACCGGCCTGGATGTCATAGAGCCGCACGAGCAGCCGGATCAACGTGCTTTTCCCCGAACCGGTCCAACCGACGATACCCACGCGTTCGCCGGACGCGATGCGGAAAGAGACGTCATGCAGCACCGGCTGGTCGGGGTCGTAACCGAACGTGACGCCGTCGAAAACGATGTCCCCCTTCAACCGTTCGCGAATCGGCGTCGGCTCGGCCGGTGATCGAATCGTCACCGGGGTGTCGAGGAGATCGAAGATGCGCTCACCCGCGGCCATCGCGGCCTGCATCACCGTGTAGCGTTGCGACAACTCCTGCACGGGACGAAAACACTTGGCCGCGTACTCGATGAACGCGACCAGCGTCCCGAACGTGACCCAGCCTTCGAGGATGCCCCAGCCGCCGGCCCAGACGATTGCGGCAAGCGTGAGCGAGCCGATCAGCTCCGCGAGCGCGGAGAAGATCGAATCGTAGCGAACCCCGCGGAGCTGCGCTTTTTCGTGTTCCCGGTTGGTCTCGCCAAAGGCCTCCATCGTCTCGCGCTCGCGCGCGAACAGCTGGACGATGCCCATCCCGCTGACGTTTTCCTGCAGCTCGATGTTGAGCTTGGTGAGCATCGCCCGGACGTGCCGGTAGGTCCGGCGCATCCGTGCGCGGAAGAACCAGGTCAGGACGATCGTGGGCGGGATGACCGTGAACGTGATCAAGGCCAGGCGCCAATCCATCCACAGCAGGATCACCGCGATGGCGACGAGCTTGATCAGGTCGGCGAGAATCATCACGACACCCGACGTGAACAACTCGTGGAGGGCCTCGACGTCGCTGGTCAGACGGGTCATCAGCTTGCCCACCGGATTGCGATCGAAGAATGAGGAGGGCAAGCGCTGCAGGTGGGCGAAGCTCTCGTTACGCAGATCGAACACGACGTTCTGCCCGGTCTGTTCGAGGACGTAGATCTGAGCGAAGCGCAGCACGAACTCCCCGATCAACGCGGCGAGGAACAGCAGCGCGAGGAACCCGAGGCCGTCCATCTTGCCGACCGCGATCTGATCGTCGATGGCGCGCTTGATCAGATAGGGCTGCACCAACTGCGCGCCGCTGACGGCGAACAGCAACACGAGGGACGCGCTGACCAGTAGACGGTGGGGCCGGATGTAGTTCCACAGCCGCCGCATCATCCGTGCGTCGTAGATCTTGCCTCGCGCGTCGCCGTCGCTCACCGGTCCTCCAGATCCTGGCACAGTCTCTGACGCTCGAAGATGCGGGCGTAGGTTCCGTCCCGGCTCAGCAGCTCCTCATGACTCCCTTCCTCGACGATCCGGCCGTCGTCCAAGACGACGATCCGTTCCATCTCGATCAGCGTCGAGGGACGATGCGTGATGAAGATCGCGGTTCGCTCGCGCATCAGCTCGTCGAGGCCGCGCATCACCGAACGCTCCGTATCCGCGTCGAGGCTCGACAGGGCATCGTCGAGGATCAGCAACGAAGGCCGGGTGAGGATCGCGCGGGCCAGCGTTGCCCGCTGGCGCTGCCCGCCCGACAGCGTGAACCCACGCTCCCCGACGAGAGTCTCGAGGCCCTCCGGGAGCTGCTCGAGGTCCTGGGCGAGTTGCGCCCGCTCGACGGCCAGGCCGACCGTCGCGGACTCCGCGCCGGGGTCGGCAAAGGCGACGTTGGCCCGCAAAGAGCGGGAGAACATGAACGGCTCCTGGGGCACGTAGCCGAGCGCGCGACGCCAGGCGCGGACCGGAATGTCGCGAAGGTCTTTGCCGTCGACGGTGATCGACCCGGGCGGCGCGTCGTAGACGCGCGCAAGCAAGCGCGCCCGCGTCGACTTGCCGGAACCCACCGGACCGACCACGGCCAGC
>JBFFZZ010000310.1:0-3264 GCA_041568335.1 Candidatus Polarisedimenticolaceae bacterium
TCGCCACGCGCACGATCCTGTCCGCGGCCATCCCAGCTCCTTTGACGGGAACGAAAGGCGGAAAGTATAGCCAAAACGGCCGGCTACGGCCTGAAGGCCCGCGCGGCGGGTCAGACCTGGACGGTCTTCCGGTTGGCCATCTCGCGGTGCACGGTCTCGACGAGGTCGCGGATCTCGAACGGCTTGTGGACGACACCGCAGACGCCGCTGCGCGCGATTTCCTGCTCGTCGATCGTCGTACCCCACCCGGTCACCAGCACGATCGGCAGGTCGGGATCCTGTTTGCGGAGGTTGGAGGCGACCTCCCACCCGGACATGTCGGGCATGCCGAGATCGGTGAGCACCAGATCGTAGTCCGAGACCGCGGCCATCTTGAGCCCCTCGGTTGCCGAGACGGCGACCTCGACGTTGTGGCCCTCGAGGACGAGCGCATCCTGGATCAGCTGCGCGATCGGTTGCTCGTCGTCGATCACCAGGATCCGCGCGGGACGTTCGGGGCGTGGCGCGTCGGCGACGCTGGCGTCGTCCTCGTCGAGCACGACCTCCGACACCGGGAACGTCAACGTGAACTTCGTTCCTGTGCCGAGCGAGGTGTCGACCTGGATCGTACCGCCGTGGCGGCAGACGATCCCATAGGCGACGCTCATGCCGAGACCCGTGCCCGAGTTCCCCTTGGTCGTGAAGAACGGATCGAACAGGTGGCGCCGGATCTCTTCGGTCATCCCGACCCCGGTGTCCTCGACCTCGGCGTGGACCTCCGATCCGCGCCGGAAACAGCGCAGCGTCAGATCACCACCCTGCGGCATCGCATCGGCCGCGTTGAGGATCAGGTTGGTGAAGACCTCGCGCAGCTCGGTCGCGCTGCCGAGGATCGGCGGCACGCGGTCGCATTCCATCGCAATCTTGAGCTTGACGTTTCGTCGCTCGGACTCCGTCTTCCAGCGCCCCCGCGTGATCTCGACGGCGTCGTCGATGATCTCGGATAGCGACAACGCTTCGAACGGGCGGTCGGTTCGCGTGCGCGAGAACTCCTGGATACGCCGCACGGTCTCGCGTCCGTCCTGCGCGGCCTTCTCGATCACCGCCATCTCGGAGTCGACGTCCGGCGGGAAACCGCGCGTGCGCAACAGCTGGATACGCCCGAGGATCGCCCCGAGCAGGTTGTTGAAATCGTGCGCCACACCGCTCGAAAGCTCGCCGAGCGAGCGCAGCCGCTGGGTGTCTTCCAGCTCTTTGCGAAGCCGCTGGGTCTCGGTCATGTCGACGAGCAGGCACTCCGTCGCCGACTGCCCGAGGTAGTCGATCCGGCTTCCGCGTAACTCGAGCTCGCGCTCACGGCCGGCGGAATCGTACGCGGTGACCATGGCGGGGCTCATCACCTTGCCCCGCTGCCACAGCTTCAGACGATGAGCAACGACCGACTGGCAATCCTTGGCAAACAGATTCTCGAGCCGGAAGTGGGGATCCTCGACGTCCTCGGCGGTGAGCCCGAACGTCTCCTGGAACGCCCGGCTGAAGAACTTAACGCGGTCGTTTTGGACGATCAGGATCGGATCGGGTGAGTGCTCGACGAGCGTCCGGTACTGGACCTCGGACTCTTCGAGCGCGCGCGTCCGGACGCTGACCTGCTCCTCGAGCGTTGCGTTGAGGCGCTCGAGCTCCTTCTGGAACGCGGTCGACTCGTCGGCCTTCTCGGCGACGCGATCCATCATGCGGTTGAACGCGCTGGCCAGCTCGGCCAGCTCCCGCGCGCCGCGCACCGAGATGCGGTACGACGTGTCGCCATACAACAACGCTTCGGCGCCGTCGGCGAGGTTGCGCAACGGCGCCGCGATGCGACGGGCCAAGAACCGTCCGATCGACATGCCGACGATGCTCAGCAACACGCCGGTGATCACCATCCCCAGCGTCAAACGGCGCATCTCGGCTTTCTTGGAGTCGTAGCTCAGTCCGACCCGAACGTAGCCCCAGGGCTCCGCGGAACCCTCGACGAGCACCGGGACGATCGATTCGAACGTCGGCACCTCCTGGCCCTCGGGGCCCGGCAGGCGCACGTCGCGGGTTCTCGGCCCGTCGAGCCGGTCGGGTAGATCCGGGATCCGTTCGCTGTCCCGTACCAGCGCTCCGGCGGCTCCCGCCAGGTTGCGTTCCTTGTCGTGGATCACCACGTAGGAGAGATCGGGGTCTTCGACCGCGTTTCTGGCGGCGGTCTCGAGCGCGACGTAGTTGTAGGCCAGCAGCGAAGGCGCCGAGACCGCGCCGATGGACTGTGCGACCGAGTAGCCGCGGGCCTGCATCCCTTCGTACAGCACGTTTTCCAGGCGCGTGCGGACGACGGCCAGCGCGGAGACCACGGTGAACACGACGAGGAGCGCCGAGGCGATCGCAAAGCTCGATTCGAGCCGGCGACCCTCGAAGAGCCGGCGGATCATGACGCGTCGTCCGACGGCTCGATCCAGGCGCGCTCGAGCTCGAGGCGTCCGATCCCGAAAGGTCCCGGAGTCAGGCCGTGGACGCCGTGGTGCGTCGCCAGGATGCCTCGCGTGTGGTAGAGCGGAACGAACGGGGCCTGTTCGAGGATGTAGCGCTCGGCCTCGCGATACAGCCGTCCGCGCTCGCCGGGTTCGAATTCGACCGCCGCATCGCGCAACAGCTCGACCGCGTGCGGGTCGTTGAATCGGAAGTAGTCGCCGGCGCTGTGCTCCCCGAACCCCGACAGGAACGAGTCGGGGTCGCTCATGTCCGCGATCCAAGCGAGAAAGAACAGCTCGTGCGTCCCGGCCTCGAGGTGCTCGCCGAGCTTGCTCCAACTGACCTGGACGAGCTCCGTGTCGAGCCCGACCGCCGCCAGATCGTCGAGTACTTGCTTGGCCACCGCGTCCGGCTCGGAACCGAACGACGGATCGTAGATCTTGAGGACCGGAATCCCCTCGCCTCCCGGGTGTCCGGCGTCGGCGAGGATCTCGCGAGCGGTGTCGGGTGAGTAGGACAACCGTTTGACCTCGGGTGTGAATCCGGCGATGCCCGGGGGCAGGATCCCCGGTGCGTGCACTCGCAGCGGGGATGCGAGAACCATCTTGTCCCGGTCGATCGCGTGGGCGATCGCCCGTCGCAACCACGTCTGGTCGAGCGGAGGTCGCGAGTTGTTCATCCCGAGGAACGAAACACTCAGCTCCTGGAAGCGGTACAGATCGACTTCGGGGCAATCGGCCAGCGACGAGATCGTCCTGCTCGTCGGCTCCAACGCGTCGATCTCGCCTCTCA
>JBFFZZ010000311.1:0-3246 GCA_041568335.1 Candidatus Polarisedimenticolaceae bacterium
CACGGTCACTTCCGGCCCGGGGCTGGCGCTCAAGACGGAGTTCATCGGTCTGGCCGTGATGGCCGAGCTGCCGCTGGTGATCATCGATGTGCAGCGCGGCAGTCCGTCCACCGGGCTTCCGACGCGTGTCGAACAAGGCGATCTGATGGCGGCGATCAACGGCGCGCCGGGCGACGCCCCGAAGATCGTGATCGCCCCGTCGTCGATCGAGGAGTGTTTCCAGTTCGTGATCACGGCGCGGAAGCTCGCCGAGACCTTCCGGGGCCCGGTCATCGTGTTGAGCGACGCCAACCTGGCCAACGGACAGACGTCGTTCAAGCGCCCCGTCGCCGAGGCCGGCTGGCTGGCGCCGCCGATCGACCAGTCGCCGTGGGATGAGGAGGTCCCGCCGTACGACTGGGACCCCGAAACCGGTCTCTCCCGGCGCCCGGTCCCGGGACAGCGCGGCGGCGAGTACGTCCTCACCGGCCTGTCTCACGACCGGCGCAGCAAGGTCGTCTACGACTCGGCGACGAATCAGATGTCGATGGCCGCGCGTAGCCGCAAGCTCGCGACCCTGCAACGCTCGCTCAAACCGCCCAAGATCCGCGGCGACGAAGAGGGCGACCTGCTGATCGTCGGTTGGGGCTCGACACGCGGCGCGATCGAGGAAGCGGTCGACAAGGTCCGCGCGAAAGGCGGCAGCGTATCGTCGCTGATCCTGAGGTTTCTCTCACCGCTCGAACCGGGTCTGCGCGAGATCTTCGCGCGTTTCAAGAGAGTCAAGACGATCGAGCTCAACTACAGTGACATCCCGGACGACCCCAACGTGATTCCCGAAAACAGGCGCTATTCCGAGCTGGCGTTGCTGCTTCGCGCGAGCACGCTCTGCGACGTCGACTGCTGGTCGCGCGTTCTCGGCGTCCCCCTGCCCCCCGACATGATCCAGGGGGTCATCGAGGCCGAGCTCGAGCGGCTCGACGCCCGCTGAAGGAGGACGGATGTACGGTGTGAAACAGGACTGGGAGCTGGTGGCGAGGCCCCGGCAGTTTGTCCTCGAGGACTACACCGGCAACATCCCGCGCTGGTGCCCGGGATGCGGCGACTTCACCGTCCTCGGCGCGATCCAGCGTCTGGCCCGTGACGAACAGCTCGAGCCCGAAAAAACCGTCATGGTGTCCGGTATCGGCTGTTCCAGCCGGCTCCCGCACTACATGAAGACCTACGGGTTTCACGGGCTTCACGGCCGCGCGCTCCCGGTTGCCTGCGGGATTCGCGCGCGGCGGCCGGATCTGCACATCTTTGTCGTGACCGGCGACGGGGACTGCTGCGCCATCGGAACGGCGCACTGGATTCACGCCGTGCGCTACAACATGAACATGACCGTCCTGATGTTGGACAACAACATTTACGGTCTGACGAAGAAACAGAGCTCTCCGACGACCCCGGCAGGCAAGAAGTCCAACACTCATCCGGACGGCGTGGTGCTCCCTGCGCTCAACCCGCTCAGTGTCACGCTCGGGATCACGAACGCGTCGTTCGTGGCGCAGACCGTGGACTGGAACATCGCCCACGTGTACGCCACGATCGCCGCGGCGCACCGGCATCCGGGGCTGGCGTTCGTACGCATCATGCAGCGCTGCTCCCACTTCATGCCCGACGATTTCAAGTGCTTTCAGGACGATCCTTCCCGCTTGCTGCTGCTCAGGCATCCGGATGGGATCAACATCGATGCCAAGCTCGAGGCGGCTTTCAAGTCGCAGGCGACTCACGACCCGGCCGATCTCGACGCGGCGCGGGCCCACGCCGTCAACGCGGAGGCGACCCCGATCGGGCTGCTCTACCGCAACCTGGACAGCGTGCGGTACGACGAGGAATCGATCCACGGGCTCGGCATGGGCGTTTCCACGAAACTCGAGCGACTTCAGGCGCAGATCGACCGCCATTTGATCTGATACCGGAGGGCCAGGATGCCTCGCGCGGACAGACAAGCCGAACCCGGATCGACGGGGCGGGGTGAGACGGTCGTTCTGGCACCGGACGCGGCGGTCAATGAAACGGAGCGACGGCTCTGCGGCCCCGGTGCGGTGTCCCGACCGGCCGTCGCCGAGGGTATGGCACACCAGGGCCGCCGGGCGGCGACGTTGCTCGCACAGGCCGCCGCCGGTCCGCTCGGGAGCGACACCGCCTCCACGCGCGTGCCCTGGGTGCACCACCGCTTCGGAGCCGGTCCGACAAGCGGGTTCGCCTTCGAGCTCGATGCGTCGCTGGCGCAGGACGCGGTCGATCACTGTCTCGTGGCACACGATCTCGCTCGCCGCGTGGGCGCCGCCGGCGTGTGCCGGTTGGCGGTTCCACAGGCCGGCATGCTCGATCGAGTCGTGCTACCCGATCAGGCGCTGCTGAAGGCTTTCGAAAACACCGAGCCCCCAACGGTCGCACCCCGACAGAGAACGGAGGAAGCGATCCTGACCGATGCGGTGCTGGCCTTCCGGCGCGCCGCGGAGGTGACCGGCCGCCCGCTGTTCATGATCACGGTCGACGGTCCCGAGAACCCGGAGGTCGCCTTGCTCGTGAGCGGCGCGGCGCGGCGTGACGCGCGATGCCTGGCCCGGGCTCTCGAGCGCGACGGACTCCGCTGTGGTGTCGTTTGTGTTCACCTCCTTCGCCCCTTCCCGACCGCCGCGCTGAGCCACGTCATCGGCGGGGTGAAACGGCTATTGCTCGTTCCCGGTGGCGCAGGTTTTGTCGAGGCCGCTCGTCGCGCCGCGATCGAGGGCGGGTTGACGGCGGTGCCCGTCCTGGGCGAACCGCTTGCAAGCGATGCGGCGATCGACGCCGTGCGAGAGGCGCTCGATCTCGACGGCCGGAGCAGCGCTGCCCGAGAAGACGCGGACGGTCGCTCACTCGTCCTGACCGCCCGGCCCTCCGGTTGGGCGGAGAGGTTCTTGCTCGACGTCGCGCGACGAATTGCGCCAGGAGATTCGATCCGGCTGTCGATGGAGCACGATGCGCTCGTCTTCGGTCGCCGGCCGGATGCACCGGAGCCACCTGCCCAGATCGCGCTGTGCGCCCACCCCACCTACCTCGAGTCGACCCGGCTCTTGTTGCGCCTCGATCAGGGCGCGGTGCTCGTGATCGTCGCCGCCGGCCCTCTGCCGGTCGATTGGTGGGGCGATCTCCAGCCGGACACCCGGGCCCTCGTTCTGGGGCTCGGCCTGCGCTTGCACTGGTTGGACCTGAGCGCGAGCGACGGAGCCGATCCCG
>JBFFZZ010000312.1:0-3219 GCA_041568335.1 Candidatus Polarisedimenticolaceae bacterium
CTTGACGCGCGAACAGATCGAGCAGCGCGGCCATGTGTTCCTCGCCGATCTGTTGCGGGGCCTTCCCGGCCTTTCGATCAGCCGTTCGGGGCCGCCGGGATCGCAGACGCAGATTCGCGTGCGCGGCGCAGAGGCCAACCACGTCCTCGTGCGGATCGACGGCGTCGACGTGAGCGACGCGTTCGGTGCGGACGAGCTGCCGCTGGAGATCCTGACGAGCGACGACATCGAGCGGATCGAGTTCGTCCGCGGCCCGCAAAGCGGGCTCTGGGGGAGCGATGCGGTCGCCGGTGTGATCGACATCCTGACCCGGTCGGACCGGGAGCCGGGTGGCGCCCTGCGTTTGGAGGGTGGCTCGTTCGGGACCGTCCGTACCGCCGGGAGCTACACCTACGCCCGCGAACGCGTGCGCTTCGAGGCGAGCCTGTCGCACCTCGAATCCGACGGAACGAACATCTCGCGACAAGGGAGTGAGGACGACGGGACGAGCAACACGACGGCGGGTGGTTCGGTTCGATTCACACCGGCGAGCTCCGTCGACGTCGAATTGTCGGCGCGTCACACCGAATCCAGCAGCGACTTCGATACGATCGATTTCATGACGACCGGGCTCCCGGTGGACGCGCTCAACACGACCGATACCGATCTGACCGTGGTCCGGCTGTCCGGCCGGTGGCGTCCCGAGGAGGGGCGCTGGACGCATGAGGCCACGTTTTCATCCGTCGTTTCGGACACCTCGACGGAACTCGGAGGCAGCCCGGACACCGCGACGGAGATCGACAAGTTCGGCGTCTCCCTCCAGTCCGCGGTCGATCTCGGCCGCGGACCCGACCCGCGGCGCCACGGCCTCGCGTTCGCAATGGATCACGAGCGGCGGGACTTCCGGCAGCGCGGGAGCTCCCCGTTCGGCGACCCGAATCAGGATCAGGCCATCAACAACACGGGGGTGGCGCTCGAGTACCGTTTCCGGGCGCGGGATCGCTGGGCCGGCTCCGCGAACGTCCGTCACGAAGGCAACAGCGACTTCGACGACGTGACGACGTTCCGGCTGACCGGCTCGTATGCGCTCGCCGGTGGAACGACGCGGTTTCGCGCGGCCGTCGGAACGGGTCAGAAGGCCCCCACCTTCATCGAACGGTTCGGCTTTTTCACGGGCTCGTTCATCGGTAACGCCGCCCTGCAACCGGAGCGATCGAAGAGCTACGAGATTGGCGTCGACCGGCAGTTCGGCGAGTCGGGGACGGCCGCGATCACCTATTTTCGGGCGAGACTCGAAGACGAGATCAACGGCTTTTTCTTCGATCCCGTCGCGGGTGGCTTCACCGCCGTCAACGAGGCCGCCGAAAGCGATCGCTCGGGCGTGGAGCTTTCGTTGAGCACTCCGGTCGGCAAACGCGTCGACGTGCAGATCAGCTACACGTTCACGGATTCGACCCAACCCGACGGCGCCGGTGGAACCGAGCGTGAGCTCCGGCGACCCCGGCATCTGGGGTCTTTGAGCGTGAACTGGCGCAGCGCGCCCGGCCGCCTCGCTCTTCGAGGCGGGCTCCACCTCACGGGGGAGGCCACCGATCTGTACTTTCCGCCGTTCCCGAATCCACCGCAACGCGTCATGCTCGACAGCTATCTACTCGGCGAGCTTCACGCGCGGTACCGCTGGACCGACCGGCTCGACCTGTTCGGCCGCGTCGACAACCTGTTCGACGAAACCTACGAGGACGTCTATGGGTTCAGGTCCTCCGGGATCGCGGCCTACGTCGGGCTCGGGTTCTCCACCGAGTAGCGGAGAGAGCGCCCGAGCCGGATCGTGTTATTCGGTGTAGCTCGCGATCGCGGCGTCGCGATCGTCGAAGACCTCGAAGATCGGTAACAGCTTGGTCAACGTCAGCGTGTCCTGGATGCGTTTGCCGGGCTTGAGGATCTTCAGGGCGCCGCCGAGACGGTCGATCGTTCGATAGGCGGAGACGAGCTCGCCGATGCCGCCGCTATCCATGAAGGTCAAGTCGGTGAAGTCGAGCAGGATCTGCAGCCGGCCGGACTCGATCAACGTGTCCATCGCCTCGCGGAACGAATTCGCCGATGTCCCGACCAGCTGCCCCTTGAGGACGAGGATGCTGACCCCGCCACTTTCTTCGAGATCGAGATTCATCGTGGCCCCCGAACCTACAACTCGAGCAACGTCCCGGATCGCCCCGGCTTGTTGTCGACCCAACCGCGCGGCTTGACCGAATACAGCGAAGCGACCCTCTTCGAGGTCATATGTTTACCACGGGTTTTGACACCCTTGACCGGGATCTTGGACAGATCGAACGCCTGCTGGTGAATTCGCTGCCCTTTTCGCTTTTTGTACTTCACATAGAGAGTTTTCGGGGGGCAATCGGTGAAATAGAGGATCTTCCCGCGGCCCGGGATGCAGGAGTATTCCTTGTTGAGGATCGACCCGCCGAAGGTGAACAGCTTCACGTGACTGAGTCCGTCTTCGTCGCAATAGACCATCAGGCATTTGCGATCGCGGTCCGCCGGCGCGCAGTAGGCCATGTCGGTGTCGACGAACAGACGCTCGGGCGGGTTCACGACGCGGTAGCGGCCGTCACCCTGAACGATCACGAGTTTGTCCAGCGATGAACAGAGGAACAGCTCGTCCCCCTCGACGCCGTACCCGACGTAGCCCTTGTCTCGGTCGTAGGACAGGGTCAGCTCGTTCGCCGTCAGATCCCGCAGCTCGATCGGGTCGAACGTCGTGATCTCGGTCCGTCGCGGGAAAGCCTTGCCGTACTTGCGGATCAACGATTTCAGGAACCGCTTCGCGTAGCCTGTCAGATCCGCGAGGTTCTTCTCGACGGCTTCGAGCTCGGCGAGGACGTCCTGGATGCCCTTGCGGTGTTTGTTCATGTCGTAGCGCGAGATGCGCTTGATCTTGACCGCCAGCAGCATCTCGACGTCGCTCCCCGTCACGTCGCGCCGCAACAGCTTTCGATGTTTGCCGACCCCGTCGAGTACCGCTTTCTGGACGTCGGGATACGTCTTGCACTCCTCGATGCGCTTGTAGATGCGATGCTCGACGAAGATCTGAACAAGCGTCATCTGATGCAGCTTGTCGAGCAGACCGCGCCGTTGCGCCTCGAGCTCGCGCTTGAGGGTGTTGACCAGGTTCTTGGTGTTGGCGCGCAGCACACCGTCGACATCCAGCTCGACGGGACGTCCCCGATCGATCGTGAC
>JBFFZZ010000313.1:0-3189 GCA_041568335.1 Candidatus Polarisedimenticolaceae bacterium
AGTTCGCCGAGCCGCACACCGAGGAGGACAGCCTCGTTCGGCGAATCGATCTCGAGCGGCTACCGCGCCACATCGCCGTGATCATGGACGGCAACGGCCGCTGGGCCCGCGAACGCAGCCTGCCTCGCGTCGCCGGGCACCGCTCGGGGATCACCGCGGTCCGCGAGACGGTCGAGATGTGCGCCCGTCTCGGCGTCGAGGTTTTGACCCTCTACGCGTTTTCCCAGGAGAACTGGAAACGGCCCCGGGCCGAGGTCACGACATTGATGTCGCTGCTTCGCGAGTACGTCCGCAAGGAGCTGGGGACGTTGCTCGAGAACAACATACGCTTCAGCGTGATCGGTCATCTCGAGGATCTGCCGGAATCGGCGCAGCGGGAGCTCGGTCGGGCCATAGGGCAAACCGCCGACAACGACGGTTTGCAGTTCAACATCGCTTTGTCCTATGGGGGTCGTACGGAGATCGTCGACGCGTGCCGCGCCCTGATCGCCGAGGGGGCCGACCCCGACACCCTGACGACGGAGACGTTCTCCGAGAAGCTGTACACCGCCGGTCAACCGGATCCCGACCTGTTGATCCGTACGAGCGGCGAGCTGAGGGTTTCGAATTTCCTTTTGTGGCAGATCGCCTACGCCGAGATCTGGGTCACCGATACGCTGTGGCCCGATTTCCGGCGCCTCCACCTCTTTCAGGCCATCCTCGATTATCAGAGTCGCGAACGCCGCTACGGGGGACTGGCCCGCGGCGAGCAACAAGGCCCCGTCGTGGTCCGAAGCTAGCGGCGTGATTCCAAGTCGACACGGTCCCCGCGCCGGGGGTATGCGCGGAGCGGACAGTTGAAACGTGTGCTCACCGCGCTCGTGCTCGCCCCCCCGCTGTGGGCCCTGGTCCAGTACGGGCCGGCGTGGGGGTTTTCGATTCTCATCGCGGTGGTGATCGCCGGCGCCACGCTGGAGGCGTACCGTGTCCTCGCCGCGCTCGGTGCGCGCCCGCTCCGCGGACTCGGCGTCGTTTGCGCCGTGGCGATCGCCGCGGCATTCGACGCGAGCGTCCCCGTCGAGTTTTCCGTGGCGTTGCCGGTAACGCTCGGGGTGCTCGCGATCACGGCCGCCGCGATGCGCGTGCGGAGCGGAGCGCGCGAGATCCTCGACACCCTACAGGCGACGTTGCTACCGGTCGTGCTCGTCGGCTTGACCCTCGCGCACCTGATCGGACTGCGGGCCGTCGGCTCCGAGACCGGCCGCGACCTGCTGTTCGTCCTGTTCCTATGCGTGATGCTCGGCGATACCGCCGCCTACTATGTCGGCAGCTCCATCGGTCGAACCAAGCTGGCGCCGACGCTGTCGCCCAACAAGACCTGGGAAGGGGCGATCGCCGCCGTCGTCGCCAGCGTCGCGGCCGCTTGGCTGGCGACCGTCTGGTTCTTCCCGGAGCTGCCCTTGAAGCACGCGTGGATCATCGGCGCGCTGATCGGGAGCGCCGGAATTCTCGGAGATCTCGCCGAAAGCACGCTCAAACGTGCGAGTGGTGTCAAGGACTCGGGGAACCTCCTGCCGGGCCACGGTGGGCTGCTCGATCGCATCGACAGTTTGCTCTTCGCGGCACCCGTCCTCTATTACTACTGCATGGTATTCCTCGACGGGGCGTCGTGAAACGGCTGGCGATCATCGGTTCGACGGGATCGATCGGCGTGAGCGCCCTGGATGTTGCCGCCGCCCATCCCGACCGCTTCGAGGTGGTCGCGCTGGGCGGAGGCGAGAACACCGAGTTACTGGCGCGACAGGTCGATCGGTTCGCGCCACGGCTCGTTGCCGTCAAGGACTCGGCCGCCGCCGATCGGCTGCGCGCAAGCATCGGGGATCGTTGCACGATCGTCGAAGGCCTCTCCGGTCAGACCGAGGTGGCCACGTTCGAGGACGCCGACATGACGGTCAGCGCACTCGTCGGCGCGGTCGGCCTGCAACCCACCTACGCCGCGCTCCGGGCCGGTCGCGACGTGGCGCTGGCCAACAAGGAGACCTTGGTCGTTGCCGGACGGGCCATGACCGAGGCCGCTCGGACGAGCGGGGCGAGGCTCCTGCCGGTCGACAGCGAACACAACGCGATCCACCAGTGTCTGCGCGGCGAGGAGCGTTCCGAAGTTCGCCGGCTCTGGCTGACGGCCTCGGGCGGCCCGTTCCGCACGGTGCCCGCCGAGCGGCTCCGCGACGTCGATCCGCAGCAGGCGTTGAATCACCCGACCTGGAAAATGGGGCCGAAAATCACGGTCGATTCGGCCACGTTGATGAACAAGGGGCTCGAGGTCATCGAGGCGCGGTGGCTGTTCGGGTTGCCGGCGGACGGGATCCGGGTGGTCGTCCACCCGCAGAGCGTCGTACACTCGATGGTCGAATTCGTCGACGGCTCTTTCAAGGCACAGCTCGGGGTGACCGATATGCGGCACCCGATCCAGTACGCCTTGAGCTGGCCGGAGCGCTGGCCGGCAACGCTGCCGGACTTCGACCCGGTCGCCGCGCGGACGTTGGAGTTCGAGGAGCCGGATACGGGCCGTTTTCCGTGTCTGGCGTTGGCCTTCGAGGCGCTTCGGACGGGAGGGACGGCCCCGGCGGTGCTCAACGCCGCCAACGAGGTTGCCGTCGAATCGTTCCTGGTGGGAAGGATCGGATTCATGCAGATCGCGGAGATGATCGAGGCGGCGCTCGAGAGGACACCTGCCGGGTCGGACTCGACGGTGAAGCAGGTCCTCGAAGCCGATGCCCTCGGGCGTGCGGCGGCGCGCGAGTGGCTCGAACAGGGAGTGGGTTCGTGATCGCCAATTTCTTACAGACGGTGTTCGCCTTCATTCTCGTGCTGGCGCCCCTGGTGTTCATCCACGAGCTGGGGCACTTCCTCGCGGCGAAGGCGTTTCGCATCGGCGTTCCGGTCTTTTCCCTGGGGTTTGGCCCGCGCCTGTGGGGCTTCAAGCGCGCCGAGACCGATTACCGGCTGTCGCTCGTGCCGCTCGGGGGTTATGTCCGGTTGGCGGGAGACGAGGCCGACGAGGATCGCACCGGTGCCCCCGAGGAGTTTCTCTCGCGGCCGAAGTATCAGCGTTTCATCGTCTTCGTGGCGGGGGCGGCGTTCAACATCATCCTCGCGTTCCTGGCGTTCTGGCTGTTCTTCGGAGTCTACGGCAAGGAAGTCGTGGCC
>JBFFZZ010000314.1:0-3035 GCA_041568335.1 Candidatus Polarisedimenticolaceae bacterium
GCAATCGCGAGTTTTCCGTGACGGAGGAGCTCGGCGGTGGCGAGGACGAGTCGTTCGCCGAGGTGCAGTTCGGGCGCGACGAGCTGGCGGCCGAGGTGCTCGCGGCGGCCAACGTCGCCACCGCGGAGCTGGGCATCGAGGTGCTCGACTTCCGGTTCAAGCGAATCAACTACGTCCCCGAGGTGCGGCGCGAGGTTTACGCCAGGATGAACTCGGAGCGCAACCGGATCGCTGAGCAGTTCCGCTCGGAGGGCGCCGGTGAGTCGGCGCGCATCAACGGTGAGCGTGAGCGCGAGCTGGCCACGATTCGCTCCGAGGCTTACCGCGAGGCTCAGGAGATCAAGGGTCGCGCCGACGCCAAGGCGGCCGATGTCTACGCACGGGCGTACAACGGCGATCCCGATTTTTATCGTTTCCTGAAGACGATGGAGGTCTTCGAAGAAACGATCGATTCCGACACGATCCTGCTGCTCAGCACCGACGGCGAGTTCCTGCGCTACCTGGAGCGCTCGAAGTAGCGTGATCCTCGACGCCTGCACGCGGATCCGGCGGCCGGCCGTGCTGGCCACCGTGGTGCGTGTCCGCGGGTCGGCGTACCGGCGTCCGGGCGCGCGCATGCTGATCGACGCAGACGGGCGCACGGAGGGCATGGTCTCGGGCGGTTGCCTAGAGACCGATCTGGCCGACCGCGCGCGCGACGTGTTGCGGGCGGGCACATCCGAGACGGTCGTCTATGACATGCGCTCGCCCGACGACATCGTCTGGGGTCTGGGGCTCGGTTGCGAAGGCGAGATCCGCGTGCTGCTCGAGGCTCTCGATCCCGGCGCCGTGCCGGACTGGTGCTCGCTCGCCGTCGCGACGCGTGAACGGCGCGGGTATGCGGCGATCGCCACGGTTTTCGAAGGCACAAACGCGAACCGGGTCGGACACCGTTGCTGGGTCGACGACCAGGGCGTCCGGAATCCCCGGCGCCGGGGCGACGCTCTGGAACAGGCGATGATGGGCTCGATCGACGAGGCACTCGCGGACAAGCGGTCCCGCAACGTGACCTGGGCACTCGCCGACGGGACCTACACCGGCCTGGTCGAGGTCATCCGCCCGAGAGTTCGACTGTGCGTTTTCGGCGCCGGGACGGACGCCGCCCCGCTCGTCGAACAGGCGGCCGCGCTCGACTGGCAGGTCGACGTTTTCGATCATCGCAAACCGTTCGCCGACGCCGCGAGGTTTCCACGCGCCGACTCGGTTCGTCTTGTCGACTACGCGCGCCTCGAACCCGCTTCGCTGAGCGTTGACGGGCGCACGGCGTCCCTGTTGATGACCCACCATTTCCTTCACGATCGAACCCTGCTGGAACGCCTGATCGAGCTTCCGTTCGCCTACTTCGGCGTGCTCGGGCCGCGCCGACGGCTGGAGCGACTGCTCGAGGCGCTTGCCGGCGACGGTGTTCGGCCTTCGGACGACGCCCGGAACCGAATCCACGGACCGGTCGGGCTGGACATCGGATCGGAAACCCCGCAAGAGGTCGCGCTCTCTGCGGTCGCCGAGGTCCAGGCGGTGATGAACGCTCGAGACGGCGGTCGGCTCCGCGGCGTCGCACGACCGCTCCACGATTGGCCGCAGTGATCGGCGCGCTCGTTCTGGCCGCCGGTGGATCTCGCCGCTACGGTTCTCCGAAACAGCTCGAGAAGGTCGAGGGCGAGAGTTGGGTCCATCGGTCGGCGCGACTCGCGTCCGAAGCCGGTTGCGCTCCGGTTCGGGTCGTCGCCGGAGCCGACGTTGATCGAGTGCGCCGCGCAGTGCGACGTTTGGCCGGCGTCGATGTCCTCCACCATCCCGGGTGGGAGGCGGGGATCGGCAGCTCCATCGCGGCAGGTATACAAAGTTTTTACAACGCCCCCGAGGTGCGCGGCGTGTTGCTCCTGACCTGCGATCAGACCGCGTTGAATGCGACCGTCGTGCACAGGGTCCGCGACGCCTTCGATGGAGTCGAGCGACGCATGATCGCCTGCGCGTATGCAGGAACAGTGGGAATTCCGGCGCTGTTCGAGCGAGGCTGGTTCGAACGGCTCGCGGCGCTCGACGGCGATCGCGGTGCCAAGCCGTTGTTGCTCGAACGTCCCGATCTGCGGATCGATATCGACTGGCCCGAGGGCGCTGACGACCGGGACGACCGGCGCGAGCCCGGACGCTGACTTATAATGCCCCTCATCTACCTGGAAGGAACCTCCCGCATGCGTCGGACATTCGTGTTGTTGGCGATCCTTGCGTTCTTGGCGGTGCCGCACAGCCTCGCCCAGCGCAAGCCGGTGGATCCGGTCCTACCCGGCGAGCCGTTCGGCGTCGGCACATTCGCGAACTTCAACGCGGCCGCCGGTGGACCGGAAACGATCGATCTGACCAGTAGCGTGGGCCAGCGCGCCATCGTCTTCGTCTATTGGGTCGCCGGGCACGAACGGGCCGACAAGGCGATGGTGCAGGTCCAGGAAATCGTCGACGACCTGCCCGCCGATCGTGCCGTGGTCTATGGCGTCGCTTACCCGCAGCCCGGGCGGGGCAAGGCCGAGATCGTCAAGCGTCTCGGCGAGCTCGGGATCAAGTTCCCGGTGCTCGACGATTCGGAGTTCGTGATCGGCCAGAAACTGCGCGTTCAGACCGTCCCGAACATCAACATCGTGGATCGCTCCGGCAAGCTCCGGCTGGCCAACGGCGCCAGCCTGATGCAGGTGATCGGTTTCGAGCAAACCGTCGGCACGGCGATCGGGCGCGCCGTCAAGAGCGGCGAAGTCGGCAGCTATGGCTACCTCGAGCGCTACTACCCCGTCAACGAGCTGGTCGGCAAGGAATGCCCCGACTTCAAGGCGCCGCTGTTGAGCAACAGCGTCGAGCAACGCTGGTCCCGCATGATCAAGGACGATCATGTCAACGTGTTGATCTTCTGGTCGGTGAACTGCCAGCACTGTCGTCGCGAGCTGCCGTTGATCAACGCCTGGCTGCGTCAGAATCAAGACGGTTTCAACGTGATCAGCGCCGCCGGC
>JBFFZZ010000315.1:0-3025 GCA_041568335.1 Candidatus Polarisedimenticolaceae bacterium
AGTGAGGAGCGACGAACTGTAATCGACTCCGGAGGTGCCGGGCATGACTTGCCGTCTGGTGTGGGTGGTCGACGGAGAGGAACTCAGCCGCCCTCTCGACAAGGAGCAAATCACGATCGGTCGATCGCCGAGCAACGACATTTTCATATCGCACAACTCGGTCTCCCGCCGCCACGCCTGTCTGATCCGCGACGGTGACGGATGGCGCATCGAGGACTTGGGAAGTCGGAACGGGATCCGGCTGAACGAAACCGAGAATCTGAATCGTCGGCTGCGACACGGCGACGTGATCTCCCTCGGCCGGACGCAGCTCGCCTTCGTCGACGAGTCCGCTGGAGCCGGACCTGTGACGAATGACGACGAGCCGTTAGATCCCGGCGTGCAAACGACGGTGCGCACGGCGATGGAGTTCGGCGACCTCGTGGGCTCGATTCCCAGCGACTCCGTCGTGACGGCGGGAGCCGATCGGGTCGGGCGGCTGGTCACCGTCGTGTCCGAGGCTTCGAAGGCCATCCTGGAAAGCAAGTCGCTCGACGACACCTTCCACCGCATGCTCGACGTGATCTTCGCCCAGTTGCCGGCGGAGCGCGGGTTCATCCTGCTGTGGGACGAGCAACGGCGCGAGCTGGCGGTTCGTTGCTCGAAGAGCCGGAGGGCGACCGGCCTCGGGGCGCCGATGCGCGTCTCGAAGACGATCGCCGACAAGGTCTTTCGCGAGACGGTCACCGTGCTCACCACCGACGCCCAAGTCGACGGCCGCTTTGCCGACGGCGAATCGGTCTACGATCTGGGGATCCGATCGGCGATCGCCGCGCCGATCTGGCGCGCGGAACGGGTGGAGGGGCTGATCTGTCTGGACGCCACCGTGCAGCGGGCCTTCGAGGCCTTCGACGCCGATCTGCTGTCGGCGATGGGTCACCAGCTCGCGGTCGCCATCGAGCGGTCGCGCCTACAGATGTTGGCCCTGGAGAAAGAACGACTGGATCGCGAGCTGGCGGTGGCGCGTGAGATCCAGATCGCGACGCTGCCCGCCGAGGTCCCGCGCCTGGCCGGCTACGACCTCGCCGGAGTGAGCCGGCCTGCCGAGGCCACGGGTGGGGACACCTACGACCTGGTCCCGCTCGAGGGCGACCGCATCATACTGCTGCTCGGCGACGCGACGGGTCACGGTATCGGTCCGGCGCTCAGCGTGACCCAGGTCCGCTCCATGTTGAGAGTCGCGGTGCGTCTTGATGCGGATCTCGACGCTGCCTTCCGTCAGATCAACGATCAGCTGGCGGAGGATCTGGACGACGCGCGCTTCGTCACCGCGTTCATCGGGGTGCTGGAGGGCGACGCGCACCGGGTCCGTTTTCACTCGGGAGGTCAGGGGCCGATCATGCACTTTCGGTCTGCCGACGACGCGTTCGAATGGCAGCCGGCGACCACGACTCCGATGGGCTTCATGCGCGCCGCAACGACGCCGCCAGCGCGCATCATCGACCTCGCCCCGGGCGACATCCTCGGGTTGCTGACCGACGGGGTCTTCGAGGCCGAGGACACGGCGGGAGAGATGTTCGGCACCGCGCGGGTCGAGGGGCTCGTCCGCCGGCATGCCGGTGGGTCGATGAAGCAGTTGGCCAGGGAGATCCTGCTGGCGGTGGACGAGTACGCGGGAGAAGCGCCGCAGGCGGACGACATCACGATCGTCCTTGTGCAGCGACTTCCTGGAGCCGATCGAGGGTAAAAGATGGAGCCGCCGCGGGTGCTCTGCTGCGCGCAGTGCGGGCGATCAGCAAAACTCGTCGATCCAGAGTCCGAGGGTCCTAACCGCTCGATCCGGAGCCACCGCCAGACAGGGCCGGAGTTCTTCTTCGAATCGCGTGCGCAAGCACTTTGCATCCAGCCGCAATTCCAGGATCAGGGCGCGCACGTCCTCGCGGTCTCGCGGAGAGTTGCGCTCCAGCTTCGTCAGGACGAGGTCATGAGGATCCAGGATCTTGATCCTCAGTTTCTCGAAGTCACGCGGCGTCGCGTCGAGAAGCCGTGTTTCATACTCCGCCGGCGGCTCCGTGACCTTGACCGAGTTCAGGTGCAGGTTATGCTCGGCGGCCAACACGGTGTCCTTGCCGGCGATCGCGGTGAGACGGGCACCCGCGCCATGGGGCACGGTCTCGACGAAGTCTACGTCGCCGGTGGGACGCGTTCGATCGGTTTGAGCGGGACCTTCACGGGTGGGCGTAGGCCAGATGCTCCGGCCCCAGATCCGTCAAGACGTTCCAATGAACCGCGGCTTCCGATCGATGCCGCCGAACCCAGTCGCGGAATCGATCGCTCCTGAACGGCTGCCCGAGGGCGTCTTCCCTGGCGAGCCGCAGGGGCTCCAGCGCCGCCGACAGCCTGTTCAACTCGGGGAGTCGGTGGGCGTATTCGGGGTTGCGCTCAGCAACGGCCGTCGCCAGGGAGGCGACGAAGCCCAAACGGTTCTGAAGGCTGTGGAGGTGGGCGAAGGACACGATCTCCTCTCGATCAAAACCAGTGAAGCGAAGGAGCAGAAACGGCATCGCCTCGAGCACCCGCGCATCCACGCGTTGAGCGGCCAGGGTCTCGAGCAACACCTCCGCGGGATTCGTCGGGGCCACCGAACGACCCAGGTAGGCGAAGCCGGGGTAGCCGAGAGCAGCCAGGCGCCGGGCGGTCCGGTCGACCTCGAACCGGCCCCGGATCCGGAGCGGACGAGCCGTGGGCGGAAGATCGAGAACCTTGACCAGCCGCCTCGTGAGGGACGGCGACGGGTGCCTCAACCCACGCTCGAGCAGCGAGACATAGCCCTGGGACTTGCCCAGCTTCCTGGCGAGCCGGGCCTGCGTCAACCCGATGGCCTCGCGGGCCCTCCTGAGTTGTCCGGATTCCAACACGGCGATAATATAACAAGTCTTGTAATATCATTCAAGCCTCGCCTCAACCACCCCAACATTCTGCCGTTGCTTGATTCCGGTGAAGCAGCTGGGTCGCTGTTCTTTGCTATGCCGTTCGTCGAGGGCGA
>JBFFZZ010000316.1:0-3023 GCA_041568335.1 Candidatus Polarisedimenticolaceae bacterium
CCGACGGCGGGACGGCAAGGTAAAAAAGGCGGTTCCCGGCCGTATCGCACGTGCGATCGACCTGCTCGAGGTGATCGCGCAGCGGCTTCAAACCCGCCGCCGATCCGGCATCCGCGGCGACCGTCGAAACGGCGCGCTCGAGACGGGTCCAGGCCTCGGCGTCGAGCGCGCGTCGCGAGTGCTGCTCGATCCCCTCGCGGAACCGCTGCAGCAGCGCGCCGCGGTCGGCTTCTTCGCGCGTCACCGCGACGATCGCGAGGCACTGCGGGAGCATCTCGTCCAGCAACAGGTTGTACAGCGCCGGCATGAGCTTGCGCCGCGCCAGGTCGCCGGTCGCGCCGAACAGCACGAGGGCGCAGGGTCGGGGAAGATCCTGGTCGTTGGCCATCCGCCGATTCTAGCCAAAACGGACGCCGGGGATAGGCATAATAGGCCGATGGCACAGCTATTCGGCGGGGACGCGCGCCTCGTTTGGGCACTGGCCGGCGCGTTGGTGGTCGTGAGCCTCGTCGCCTTCGTCACGCGGCGTCGGGGCGGCCGGTTTCGAGCGCTTCCCGGGTGGGCCGGCCTGTGGTGGGTGATGGCGACGGTCCTGGTGTTGCTTTCCCGTTCAGAAACGTGGATCGCCTTTCCGTTGCTGGCCTTCATGATGTTCGCGTCGTTGCGGGCCTATTTCTCCGTCGCGCCGGTGCGTCCACGGGACCGCTACGCGATCCTCGTGTCGTACCTCGCGATCCCGCTGATCCTGTGGCCGGCGTTCATCGGCGCCGCCAAGCTGTTCCAGGCCGTTGTTCCGGTGGTGCTGTTCCTCGTCGTTCCGGTGTTTCTCGTGTACGGGACGACCGAGCGCGGTCTGCTCGGGTCGATGGGCCGCATGTTGCTCGGCGTGATCTTCTTCGTCTTTTGCATCGGGCACCTGGCGTTGTTCGCGGGGCCCTCGCACCACGGCCTCCTCGAGCTGTTCGGCGTGCTGGTCCTCGCCTCCGAGCTGCCCCAGCGGCTGGCCGGGCGGCCGCACCCGGGAACCCCCTGGTTCCGGCCCTTGGCGGGGATCTTCACCGGGATGTTCCTGGCCACCGGGCTGGGGTACGTCCTGGCGCCGATGACCGGCATGACGGTCAACGACGGGGGACGCGCCGGCCTGCTCGTCTCCGTCGCGGTCACGCTCGGCGCGCTCGTATCCGAGGCGGTCGCCACGGACTTGAACATGACCAGCTCCGCCGCCGTCATCGGTCGGGGCGCGACCATGACGCGGATGGTCCCGGCGGTCTATGCCGCTCCCGTCTTCTTCCACTACGTGACCAACTTCGCCCCGTGAAACGGATGCTCCGCACGGTGGCGCTCTACCTGTTCCACCTGGGTTTCGTCCGCCCGGTGCTGACCTGGATCGTGGGTGTCCGCTACCGTCGCCGCACCCTCGTGCCCGACGGTCCCTGTCTGGTCGTCTCGAACCACAACTCGCATCTCGACGCGGGCATCCTGATGAGCCTGTTCCCGCTGCGACGCCTGACCCGCGTCCATCCGGTCGCGGCGGCGGACTACTTCGGGTCGACGTTGTTCAAGCAGGCGTTGGCCATGTGGATGATGAACGGCATCCCGATCCAGCGCCGTCCCAAGCCCGGGACCGATCCGTTGCAGCCGCTGGTGGACAAGCTCAACGAGGGGCACTCTCTGGTCTTCTTCCCGGAAGGCAGCCGCGGCGAGGCGGGTGTCGTGGCGCGCTTCCGTCCCGGCATCGGCAAGCTCGTCCGTCAGCTTCCCGGGTTGCTCGTCGTCCCGGTCTATCTCGCGGGTCCGGAGCGGATCTGGCCCCGCGGCCAGACCGTGCCCGTGCCGTTGAACGTCGACGCGATCGTCGGCAAGCCACGGACCTACAACCCGGAAGACGACGCTCGGGACATCGCCGAGCAAGTCCAGCGCGACGTCCTCTCGCTGGCCCCACCCCCGCCGCCCCCACCGGGAGACGCCGTGCACGCCCCGCACCGTGTCGCCGTCTGCGGGCTCGACGGCGGGACGCGCGGGGAGGTGGTGCGCGCCGTGGCGACCCGGCTCGGCCGGCACGGCACGGCTCTCGGGCTGGGCACGACCCTGCTCGAAGCGGGCCCCGACGGGGTCCGGGAGGCGACGGCGCCCATCGCGCATGTCCCGTACCGCGCCTGGACCGCGGTATTGGCGAAGCTCATCGGCGCCAACAAGCGTTTTTCCGGTGCCAAATTTTCGGAGAAGATCGAGATCGCGCGCCTCGGCGAGATCATCGGCGAACGCCGCTCGGCGCAGTTCGTGGTCACCGATGGAAGCGCGCTGGTGGATCTGTCCGCATGGGCCGTCGCGGATTCTTATCGCGGGGTCTTCGACGACGGCGAGCTGAACCGCGTCGTCGAGTACCTCTCCGGGAAACAGAAAATCCCCTGGGGCAAGTGGTGGCGTTTCATCCGCCGGGCTCCGGAGATCTGGCTGGTCAACGAGTGGTCGCTCGTGCGGCCGCCGATCCCCACGGTCCTGGTGTTGGTGCTACCCCCGGTCGCCGAAATCATGAGCGACCTCCGCTCGGGGGGCGGCCCGCTCGAACCGCACCAGACCGAAGAAGGGCTGGAACGGTTGCAGCAAGCGTATCGCCGCATGGCGGAGCTTCTGCGCCGCCGCCATCGCGTCGTCGTCCACGAGTTCGAACCGGGCAAGGACGACGTCGAGTCCCTTGCCGATCAGGTCGAACGCGATCTGTTGGACTTGGAGGACGGGTCGGACCATGCATTATCCCATTAGGCTTGCGGACCCCGAGGAGTCGACACCATGAGCTCCACCGAGTATCCCTTCGTTCCGCTCGATTTCGACACCTATCCCGAGGACGAGATGCGCGAGCGGGGCAGCGAGTTCTACCGCGACATGAGCAAACGCCGGTCGGTACGCGAGTTCAGCAATCGCGCGGTACCCCGGGAGATCGTCGAGCAGGCGATCCTCACCGCGGGGACCGCCCCGTCCGGCGCGCACAAGCAACCCTGGACGTTCGTCCTCGTCGGCGACGC
>JBFFZZ010000317.1:0-2989 GCA_041568335.1 Candidatus Polarisedimenticolaceae bacterium
GGTCGGATTCGCGCCCGTTGCTCAACCTGTCGCAGGAAGGGTTGTTGTTCGCCAGCCCGGAAGCGATCGACGTCGGCGAGCGAATCGAGCTTCGGCTGGCCGGTGGCACGGCGGACACGGCCGTCCTGCGGGGCAGCGTCGTTCGCCTCGAGGAGTTGCCCGAACGCGATCCTCCGGCGGGCGATCGCTTCGATATCGGGGTCGTCTTCGACGAACAAACGGCGCCGTCGCGCCGGGCGCTGTTGACCTTCCTCGAGTGCGCGCGAGCGCCGAGATGACCCGGATGCTGGCGATCGACACGTCGACCCCGACGGCCGATGTCGCCGTGCTCGAGAAGACGGCGGGGGCGATCGAAGCGGTGGCGCGGACCACGGCCGAAATGGAGGGGTCGCACGCAACCCATCTGTTCGAGCTGATCGACCGAGTGCTGGAGATCGCGGGTTGGTCCAAGCGGCAGATCGACGCGTTCGCCGTGGTTCGCGGTCCCGGTTCGTTCACCGGTGTACGCATCGCGCTCGGTACGGCGCAGGGACTCGCGCTCGCCGCCGACCGGCCCTGTATCGGGGTCAACACCTTGGAGGCCATGGCCGAGGCCTCGGGCGACTGTCCCGCGGAACGCGTGCCCGCGCTGGGGGCGGGAAGGGGAGAGCTCTACGTCGCGCGGTACGACGCTTCCCGTTCGCCACCGGAGGAGCTGGAGCCTCCTGCGCTGAGGACCGCGCAGGCCTTCTGGGAGGCTCCGCCGGGATTCGTGCTGTGGGGCCACGGCGCCGAGCCACCGCCCGAGCGCTCCGCCTCCACAGGACGGCCCGCCGGCGATCAAACCGCCCTGGCCGCCGGGAGGATCGCTCTCCTGCGCGGCCTGGATGCGGTGGACGCCGGTCCGGTCTCGCCGCTCTACATCCGACCGCCCGATGCCCGGCAGCGATCCTCCCGCTGACGACCGCCCGCGCTTCGGCCCGCTGCGGCGAGCCGACCTGGAGGCCGTCGTTCGCATCGAAGCGGAGAGTTTCCCGACACCGTGGCGCCGCGGGCATTTCCTGCACGAGCTCGAACGTAACCCTTACTCGGTGAATCGCGTCGTGCGGCGGCGGGGCATCGTGATCGGGTATGCCTCGGTGTGGATCCTCGACGGCGAACTCCAGGTCAACAAGATCGCCATCGACCCGATCTGTCGAGGGAACGGGTTCGGGACCCTGCTGATGCGGAGGTTGCTCCGCCTCGCCGCGGATACGCGCTGCCGCAGCGTCACGCTCGAGGTACGTCCGACGAACCGTGGGGCCCGGAAACTCTACGAGAAACTGGGCTTTGTCGAGGTGGGTCGCCGGGTCGACTATTACGGTCCGGGAGAGCCGGCGATCCTGATGCGCAAGACGCTCGCCGACCGGCCCGGTGGCGTTGTTCGGCCGGGCCCGGCCGGGGTATAGTGACCTCGTGGTCCCGCACTTCCGATCCCGACACAACACGATCCTCGACGATAAGGAGCATCCGCATGGCCTCTGCTGGTGAGCGTGTAAACCGAGACGATCCTGGTTTTCGCCGTCTGCAAGAAAAGCACCGCGAGTACGATCGCCGGTTGCAGGAGCTGCGGGCCCAGCGCTATTTGTCCGACGAGGAAAAGTTCGAGGAAGTGCGTCTGAAAAAGAAGAAGCTGGCCTTGAAGGACCAGATGGAAGCCCTGCTCGGCGCGGGATGAAGATCTCGCCGCACGCCTGGCCGTTCGCCGCGTTCGCGCTGGTGGCCGCGCTGGCACTCGGAGCATGGATTCATTGGGTCGCCGCGCTTCCCGCCGTCGCCTTCCTGCTCTTCACCTTGTGGTTTTTTCGCGATCCCGAGCGTGACGTCCCGCAGGAGGCGGGCCTGCTGGTCAGCCCCGCGGACGGTCGGATCATCCGCGCTCGTCCGGACCGGATCTCGATCTTCATGAACGTCTTCAACGTGCACGTCTGCCGGGCCCCGGCCGCCGGTACCGTACGTTCGGTGTCGCACCATCCCGGCCGTTTCCTGGCCGCGTGGAGAGACGAGGCGACGGAGCAGAACGAGCGGGTCGTCGTCGACCTGGACGTCGAGGACGGCCGCCTTCGCTTTACGCTCGTGGCCGGACTCGTCGCGCGCAGGATCCTGTGCTCTCTGGAGCCCGGACAGGTGCTGGCGAGAGGCGAACGGATCGGTCTGATTCGTTTCGGCTCGCGCGTCGATGTCGATCTGCCCGACGGATGGGTGCCGGGGGTCAAGCTCCGGCAGCGCACGACGTCCGGAGAGACCCCGATCGCCAACCGAAAACGACCGTCCGACCCGGCCGAGCCGCGCTGAGCGAGGCGGCGCCCTTTTTGGTTATATTGGAAGCGACCCCACGGTGGGTCGATTAGGAAGGGCGCGTGGCGCAACGGCGAAAACTCCGGCGCGGGATCTACCTCCTCCCGACACTGTTCACGACCGGCAACCTGGTGTGCGGCTTTACCGCGGTCGTGATGTCGTTCCGCGGCGAGATCGGTCGTGCCGCGATCTTCATCATCGTTGCCGGTGTGCTCGACCTGCTCGATGGCCGGATCGCGCGCATGACGGGGACGACCACCGAGTTCGGGTCCGAGTTCGATTCGCTCGCGGACATCGTCTCGTTCGGCGTCGCGCCGGCGATGCTGGCGTACGCCTGGGTGCTCGAGCCCTTCGGACGCGTCGGCTGGCTCGTCGCGTTCTTGTTCGTCATCTGCGCCGCGATGCGGCTGGCGCGGTACAACATCCAGGCGCACAGCGGTGAGCGGCGCCATTTCGTCGGTCTCTCGTCGCCGGTCGCCGCCGGGTCGGTGGCTACGGTCGCGTTCGCCTTCCCGGCCAAGCCCGCCGTGGGGAGCCCCTCGGCGCTTCCGCTGTTGCTGATGGTCGCGACCCTGGCGTTGCTGATGGTCTCGCGGTTCCGCTATCGTTCGTTCAAGGATCTCGGTTTGCTCGATCGACGCTCTTATATTTACGTGTTGCCGCTCGCGGTGAC
>JBFFZZ010000318.1:0-2966 GCA_041568335.1 Candidatus Polarisedimenticolaceae bacterium
CGAGGGCGGTGCCAGCGGCACCGCCCTTTTCTTTTGGGGTTACCATGGCCCGCGATGACGGGCGAAGGTGGTCACCGCGATCGCGGTCTGCGACTCCGGCTCTTCGGTGTGTTGACGATCGTGGCCGGGGTCGGTTCCGTGGGGCTCGGGTTGTCGCACTTCACCCTCCCGCTGCTTGCCGAATCGATTCCCGACTTCCGCCTCTCCGCGACGCAACTCACGACCGGCGTGATCACGTTCGTCGCGATCGGTCTCACGCTGATCGCGTGCGGACGCGGTTCGCTGCATGAGCGTCGGTGGACCCGGCCGGCGATGCTCACGGTCGGCTGGAGCTGGTTGTTCGTCGGGATCGCATCCGTGGGGTTCGTCGTGTCGAACCTCGACGACCTGACGATCCTCGCGGGCTCCGGGATGGCCGATCAGTCCCCGGAGATCGAAACGCTGATCCGTTGGATCCTGATGCTCCCGAGTGTCGGCTTCGGCATCGTTGCGCCGCTGGCGATCCTCTGGGCCTATGCGGACCGCGACGTGTTGGCGACCTGCCGGGCGCGTCATCCGCAGCCGGACTGGAGCGATCGCTGTCCCTCGACCGTGCTCGTCTTGGCCCTCGCGCTCGGCTTCGCCGGTCTGCTCTCGTTCCCGACGGCGTTACGCCCGGTCGTGCCCTGGTTCGGGGGCCTGTTGACGGGAATCGGCGGTTCCGCAGCGGCGCTCGCCACGGGAGCGTTCTTCGTGTGGCTCGGCTGGGCGTTGTTTCGCCTGAAGCGCGCCGCGTGGTGGGCAGCCGTGATCAGTGCCGTGATCATCGGCGTCTCCGTCACCTGGACCCTGCTGCTGACCCCGCGCGCCGCGTGGTACCGCGCGCTCGATTATCCGCAGAAACAGATCGACCTGTTGCTCGCCTCCGGCGAACCGCCGAAGTGGCCGGCCGTCGCGGCCACGATCGCATTCACGCTCCTGACCCTCGCGTACCTCGTCTCGATCCGCAAGCATTTCCCCACCGGCGCCGAAGGGCGTTAGACGACCCAGCCGCCGTCGCGCATCAGCATCTCGGGCGGTTTTCCCGGGACCTGTAGCATGAGCGCGTCGATACGCACGTCGGGCTGCGTCTTCGGCAGGTAGATGTAGTCGATGTGAACCACGCGATCGGGCGCGCTGAAATCGTCAGGGCCGACCGTGCCGCCCGGGAAATGGTCGCTGCGCCCGAAGGCGATGTGCAGGCCGAGCTTCTCGTCGAGCAACGTCTCGCCGACCGGCTCGACGCCGTAGTCGGCCAGGATCCCGAGCCCGAGCTCGGCGACGTTCGCGTAGGCCGGTTCGGACTCGAACGCCGCCCGGCGGTCCGCGGCCACGGGACCCTCTCCTTCGACGCCGGTCACCCGATTCCCCTCGATCGTCAAGAAGAACAGCTCTCCGTCGAGCTGCAGCGGCAGGACACCGGCGGTGCGGCTCGACATCTCGGGTTGTTCGCCCTCGTAAGGCACGATGAAGGTCTCGCCGGACGGGAGATTTCCGGCGATCCCCGGCTCGCGGATGACCCCGCCACTGGCGACGGCGAGCCGCCCGCGAAGGTCGAGATGTAGCGTGCCGGTTCGGCCCGCGGCGCTCCAGGAGACCGTCGCGCCTTCCCCCGCGTCGAGCCTCCGTTTGATCGACTCACAACGGCGTTGGACGTCGTCGAAGTCCAAGCGCAACGCCGGGACCATGGCGCGCGTGAACCCCGGCATCGAAGCCGCTCGGAAGGCGTGGCGCGGCGCAGCGATCTTGAGCGGGGCGGACGCCGACAGCTCGGTCAACGCGATGACGATGCGGTGGCGCGAGAAGATCTCCTCGAACGCGACCGCATCGCCGTAGAGCCCGGTCAGCGCACGCGGCGGGGCATCGCCGTCCCACGGGAACGCGGCCGGTGGAAGGTCGGCGTTGTTGGCACGAACGTTGGGGTAAACGAACAGCGTAACCTCTTCGAACAGGCCGGATTCGCGCAATCCGTCGCGCCACTCCAAGGCCAGTGCCCGGCGGTCGGACCACGCCGGATGATCCTTGACGGTCAGATCCGGTTGATCGACCAGGATGGCCAGCCGCCGGTCCTCGTCACCGGGTGCGAAGACACGGCGGACGAGTGCGGCCAATTCATCGACGCTCAGTCGTTCGCTCACGATGGGTGCTCCGTGAAACCGCTTACTCCGTCGGCCGTGTCGAGTGGACCGGCCGGGAGCACGGCGTGATTGTCGGCGTCGTGGTAGGCGACCGGCGACACGTCGTTCGGACCCCAGCCGTGGAACAGCGCCGCCAGCGTCTGGATCTGTCTTCGACCGACGTCCAACTCGAACTGGCCGCCGCCGTACATCGTGATGGAGTGGCGATTGCAATAGTCGTAGGCGTCGCAGAGACGCTCGATCGTACCGAACCGGGAGGGCTTGATGTTCATCACTCGCGGTGCGAACGGCAACGCCTCCATGTCGGAGACGCTGTGGATCGGCGCATCCCAGGCGATTCGATCGTGGAACGGTTCCAGGGCCGCCGCCGTCTCGTCGTTCCAAGCCGGGTCCTCGAGGTAGGTTTCCCGCAGCGCCTCCGCGACGCCGCGGTAAAGTTCGGCGTCGGGAACCGTGTCGACCGGCGTGCCGGTGTAGGCACCCTTGAAATCGACGACATCCACGGTTTTCAGCTCGGCAAGCTCATCCAACAGCGGTTTCGACCATCCGGGGTTCCAGTCGAGCTTGAAGCGCGTTCCCGGCACACGCGAGAGCAGATCGTGGAGTTTGCCCGTGGCGGGCGGTTGGCCGAGACCCATCGACGCGACGAAACGTACCGGACTCGGGGTCGACTCGAGCCGCTCCGCAAGCGTGGTCTCGGCCTGCCGCAGCGCCAGGTCGAGCGCCGCAGCTTCGACCGCCCAGCGCCGGTAGTCGACGTACATGGCCTGCTGCGGTGACCGCTCGAAGAGCTCGATCTCGTCGAGCGCC
>JBFFZZ010000319.1:0-2937 GCA_041568335.1 Candidatus Polarisedimenticolaceae bacterium
GCCGCCGGCCCCGGGATCGGGTTGCACGCGGGGAACGCGGCATGGTGTCCGCTTGACGCTTGGAGACCGCTCGGCTAAAGTTCAGGTTTCCGCGACCGTTGCAACTCGTTCAAAACGCAGGGCGGTAGAGCTTCGAGCTTTTCCGGATCGGGATCGGCTCGGCGGCGGGCGCGACCGTCCTCGTACCACCTCGGGAGAGTGACGTGGCAGGCTCCAACCGTTACGACTTGACCGTGATCGGCAGCGGACCGGGCGGCTACGTCGCCGCGATTCGCGGGGCGCAGCTCGGCCTGGCGACCGCCGTCGTCGAAAAGGAGAGCGCCCCCGGCGGAACCTGCCTGCACTGGGGCTGCATTCCGGCGAAAGCGCTGCTCCGTACCGCGGAGGTGCTGGACACCACGCGGGGAGCCTCCGCCTTCGGCGTGCGCGTCGACGAGCCCTCTCTCGATCTGCCCTCCATGCATCGCTACAAGGACAAGACGATCCGCGCGAACGTCAAGGGCGTCGAGTATCTGTTCAAGAAAAACGGCGTGACGCTGATCCACGGCCACGGACGACTCGGGGGCGAAGGCGAGGTCGAGGTCACTCCGCCGAAGGGCGATCCGTTCCGGCTGGAGAGCAAGGCCACGATCCTGGCCAGCGGATCGGTGATCCGCGGGTTGCCCGGCGTCGAGTTCGACGGCGAGCGCATCCTTCACTCCGATCACGCCCTGACCCTCGATCGCGTTCCGGAATCGATGATCGTCCTCGGCGCCGGGGCGGTCGGCGTGGAGTTCGCCTCGGTCTATCGCTCCTTCGGCTCCCGGGTCGTTCTCGTCGAGCTGCTCCCCCATCTGGTGCCCCTCGAAGACGAGGATCTCGGCACGGAGCTGGCACGCGTCTTCAAAAAACGGGGCATCGAGACGCACACCGGCACCCGGGTCGAGCAGGTCGATACCACCGACGCCGGCGTCCGACTCACCGCGGTCGCGAACGGCAAGACGCTGACCCTCGAAGCGGAGGTCCTGCTGGTGGCCGTCGGGCGTCGGCCGCTCAGCGAGGACCTCGGACTCGCCGGGAGCGGAGTCGAGGTCGACGATCGCGGCTTCATCTCGGTCGACGAGACGATGCGCACCGGGTGCCCGGGAGTCTACGCGATCGGCGATCTGCTGGCCACGCAGGCACTGGCGCACGTGGCTTCCCACGAAGGGATCGTGGCGGCGGAACACGCCGCCGGTCATCAGCCTCACCCGATCGACTACGACAAGGTCCCCTCCTGTACCTATTGCCATCCGGAGGTCGCCTCGATCGGCCTGAGCGAGAAGGTCGCCCGGGAGCGCGGGCACGACGTGGCGATCGGCCGCTTCCCGTTCACCGCGATCGGCAAGGCGAAGATCCTCAACGACACGACCGGCTTCGTCAAGATCGTCACCGACCGCCGTTACGACGAGGTCCTCGGGGTTCACATCATCGGGCCGCACGCGACCGAGCTGATCTCCGAAGCGACCGCCGCAGTCAATCTGGAGGCGACTGCCGAGTCGCTGTTCCACGCCATCCATGCCCATCCGACGCTATCCGAGGCGATGGGCGACGCGGCGCTGAGCGTGCACGAGAGAGCGATGCGTGTTGACGTGACCATGCCGCAGATGGGCGAGTCGATCGCCGAGGGGACGATATCGCGTTGGATCAAAAAGGTCGGCGACGCGGTCGAGCGCGACGAGCCGATTCTGGAGATCTCGACCGACAAGGTCGACGCCGAAATTCCCTCGCCCGCAGCCGGCGTGTTGGCGGAGATCAACAGCTCCGAGGGCGAGACTGTGCCCGTGAATCACGTGATCGCGGTGATCGAAACGGAGGGTGCTGGCGGAGAGGTCGCAGCCGGCGCTCCGGCAGCGGCGACCGAGCCTGCGCAGGAGCCCCAAGCTCCGCCGGCGAAGGAAACCGCCCCCGTGCCCCCGTCCGCCGGGAAGCAGCCAGCAGAGCGCAGTGCGGGCAGCAAAGTAACGCCGGTGGTGCGAAAGATCGCCGCCGAGCACGGCATCGACCCGACGACGATCCCAGGCAGCGGAGTCGGAGGACGGGTGACCAAGAAGGACATCCTGGCCTTCCTCGAGTCCGGCGCCGCCGCGCCGACACCGAGCGCCGCCGCCGCGGCGCCGCCCCGCGCTCCGGCACCGGCAACGCGCCCCGACTTCGGCTCGCAGCGGACGGTCCGCGAGACGATGACCGTCATGCGCAAGAAGATCGCCGAGCACATGATCGAGTCGCGGCGCACGTCGGCGCACGTGCACTCGGTCTTCGAAGTCGACATGACCCGGGTCATGAAGCTGCGCGCGCAGCACAAGGCGGCCTACCTCGATCGCCACGGCACCAAGCTGACGGTCACGCCGTTCTTCATCAAGGCGGTCTGCGACGCTCTGCAGGTCTGGCCGGTGGTCAACGCCTCGGTCGAGGGAGACGAGATCGTCTACAAGAAGGACCTGAACGTCGGCGTCGCCGTGGCCCTCGACTGGGGACTGATCGTGCCCGTCGTGCGCAATGCGGACCGGCTGTCGATCGCCGGCCTGTCGGTCGCGCTGCAGGATCTCGCCGAACGGGCACGATCGAAAAAGCTGAACCCGGACGACGTCCAGGGAGGCACGTTCACGATCACCAACCCCGGCCAGTTCGGCGGACAGTTCGGCTTGCCGATCATCAACCAGCCCCAGGTGGCGATTCTGGGCATCGGCGGTATCGAGAAACGACCCGTCGTCATCGACGACGCGATCGCCATTCGATCGATGATGTACATGGCGATGTCCTACGACCACCGCGTCGTCGACGGGGCGGTCGCCGACCAGTTCCTGGCGCTGGTCAAGCGCGGACTGCAGGAGTTCGACGAATCGTTGCTGTAGGACGGGAGTCGCGATGCGAGAGCTGAAGGTCGAGCGCCTCGGACGGCTGCCCTACCGGGAGGCC
>JBFFZZ010000320.1:0-2869 GCA_041568335.1 Candidatus Polarisedimenticolaceae bacterium
GATCGCTCGGAGCCCGCCGTACGCGAGCTACTCGGTGTCTATCGCGAGAGACTTCTCGACCTGCGGGCGCGCCCGGGCATTGCCTACGCGTTCCTCTTCAAGAACTCCGGAGGGCCCGACGTATTTTAAGAAAAGCAGCTATGCGGTGCTCCCGACGGCGCTCGACGACAGGACGGCCTGCGCGGCGGCGAGCCGCGCGACCGGGACCCGGTACGGGGAGCAGGAAACGTAGTCCACCTGGCCGTCATGGAAGAATCGCACGGAGGCGGGATCGCCCCCGTGTTCGCCGCAGACGCCGACTTTCAGACCCGGTTGCGCGGCCCGGCCGCTGCCGATCGCCATCCGGAGCAGCTGTCCGACGCCGGGGGCGTCGAGCGTCTGGAACGGATCGGCCGGCAACATCCGGCGCTCCAGGTAGTCCGGGAGGAACTTCCCGACATCGTCGCGCGAATACCCGTACGTCAGCTGGGTCAGATCGTTGGTGCCGAAGCTGAAGAATTCGGCCTCGGCCGCGATCTGATCCGCGACGAGGCAGGCGCGTGGGATCTCGATCATCGTACCCACCTGATAGCGTGGTCGCTGTCCGGTCTTCTTCCGGATGGAATCCGCAACGGCGTGGATCAGCGCCGCGATCTCCCGATACTCCTCCACCGTCCCGATCAGCGGGATCATGACCTCCGGTTTGACCCGGATCTTTTTCTTACGGCAGGCCGCGGCGGCCTCGAAGATCGCCCGCGCCTGCATCGCGTAGATTGCCGGAAACGTGATCCCCAGACGGCAGCCGCGATGCCCGAGCATCGGGTTGGCCTCGGACAGGGCGTGAACCTTGGCCTCGACCCGTTTGGCGCTCATCCCGAGCTCCCGCGCGAGCTGCCTGAACTGCGATTTTTCCGTCGGTAGAAACTCGTGCAGCGGCGGATCGAGCAATCGGATCGTGACCGGCAGGCCGTTCATCGCGGTGAAGATCCGGACGAAGTCCCGCCGTTGCATCGGCAGCAGCTTCTTCAGCGCCCTCGCGCGCTGTCGGTCATCCTCGGAGAGGATCATCTCTCGCACCGCCGCGATGCGATCCTCACCGAAGAACATGTGCTCCGTGCGGCACAGGCCGATCCCCTCGGCGCCGAGAGCGCGGGCGACGGTCGAGTCGTGCGGGGTGTCCGCGTTGGTGCGGACGCGCAGGCGTTTGTAGCGATCGGCCCACGACATCAAGCGGGCGAACCGCCGGTACGCACGGGAGCTTCCCGAACGCTTGATGTTGCCCGTGAGGGCCTGCTGGATCTCGGAGGGATGCGGTTCGAGCAGCCCCACGATCACCTCGCCGCTCGTTCCGTCGATCGACAACGCGTCGCCCTCGCGCAGTGTGTGCCGCCCGGCAACGAGCCTACCCGCGGCGGTGTCGACTCGAAGCGCCTCGGCGCCGACGACGCACGGCTTGCCCATCCCGCGCGCGACGACCGCCGCGTGCGAGGTCATCCCGCCACGACTCGTGAGGATGCCGGATGAAGCGACCATCCCGCCGATGTCCTCGGGGCTCGTCTCGCTTCGCACGAGCAGGACGGTCTTGCCCTGCGCGTGCATCCGCTCCGCTCGGTCGGCGGTGAAAGCGATCACACCGCTTGCCGCCCCGGGGCCCGCGGGCAGGCCGCGGCCGCACACGCGGCCGGCCTTACGGGCCCGGGCGAGCTCGGCCGAATCGAAGACCGGAGCCAGCAGATGGACGAGCATCTCGGGCTCGATCCGGCGCAGGACCTCCTCGCGATCGATCCGCTTGGCCCGGTACAGGTCGAACGCGATGTGCAGTGCGGCCATCCCGGTGCGTTTCCCCGTCCGCGTCTGGAGCATGTAGAGCTTCCCACGCTCGATCGTGAACTCGATGTCCTGCATGTCGCGGTAGTGCTTTTCGAGCGTCACACGGATCTCCTGCAACTGTTTGAACTGGGCCGGCATGAGCGATTCGAGCGAGGAATCCCCGTTGCGCTCCTTGCGGATCGGCTGCGGCGTACGGATCCCCGCGACGACGTCCTCACCCTGCGCGTTGATCAGGTACTCGCCGTAGAACTCGTTGTCGCCGGTGGCCGGATTGCGTGTGAACGCCACCCCGGTTGCGCAATCCTCACCGAGGTTGCCGAACACCATGCACTGCACGTTGACCGCCGTGCCGAGATCGTCCGGGATGCCGTATTGCCTGCGATAGCGCTGTGCCCGGTCGTTGTTCCAGCTGGAAAAGACCGCCCCGATCGCGCCCCAGAGCTGTCGCTCGGGATCCTGGGGGAAGGCCCTGCCGGCGATTCGCCGGACGATCGCCTTGTAGCGCTTGACCAGACCCCGAAGATCCGCCGCGGTCAGGTCGGTGTCCGCCGACACCTTGCGGCGCTTCTTGAGCTGCTCGAGCTCGTGCTCGAAAGGCCCCTTGCCGGTCTCGAGGACGACATCCGCGTACATCTGGATGAAACGGCGGTAGGAATCCCAGGCGAAACGCGCGTCACCGGTCGTCCGGGCGAGCCCGAGCACCGCGCGATCGTTGAGACCCAGGTTGAGGATCGTGTCCATCATCCCGGGCATCGAGAACTTCGCCCCGGATCGAACGGAGACGAGCAGCGGATCGTCGGTATTGCCGAAGCGCTTGCCCTGGAGCTTTTCCAGCGTTCGCAGGCCGCGGTCGACCTGCGGCTTCAACTCGGCCGGGATCTTCTCGCCCTGCTCGTGGTACAGGTTGCAGGCGCGTGTCGAGATGGTGAAGCCGGGAGGAACGGAGATCCCCAGCCGCGTCATCTCGGCCAGGTTCGCGCCCTTGCCGCCCAGCAAATCCTTCTTGGAGGCGTCGCCGTCCGCTCGCCCTTCGCCAAAAGCGAAAACCAGTTTCTGAGGC
>JBFFZZ010000321.1:0-2857 GCA_041568335.1 Candidatus Polarisedimenticolaceae bacterium
CCTCGAACGGCCTGAACGAGTGCAGGCCGCCGACGTCGACCACGACGACCTCGCCGCGCTCGACGTCGCGGACGAACTCGGCGCCGATCAGATCGAAGGCGCAGGTCTCGCTGGCCACGACCCAGGAACCGTCGACGCGGCCGAGAGAAAGCGGCCGGAATCCGTGCGGGTCGCGCGCCGCGATCATCCGCCCGGGCGCCAGCGCGAGCAGCGAGTAGGCGCCGCGCATGCCCCGCAGGGCTTCGACCAGCGCGTCGACCACGTCGGCGTGGGGCGCGCGGGCCGCCAGATGCAGGATCGTCTCGGTGTCGCTGGTGGTCTGGAAGATCGAGCCGTCCGACTCCAGCTCGTCGCGCACCAGCGCGGCGTTCACGAGGTTGCCGTTGTGGGCGATCGCGATCGGACCGCGATGGTGGTGCAGCAGCACAGGTTGGGCGTTGTTCGAGTTCGAGTCGCCGGAGGTCGAGTAACGCACGTGCCCGATCGCCGCATCGCCGTCGAGCCCTTCGAGCACGCTGCGGCTGAAGACCTCGTTGACCTGACCCATCCCGGCATGGCGCCGGAAGCGGTTCCCCGTGGCGGTGACGATCCCGGCGGACTCCTGCCCGCGGTGCTGCAGGGCGTAGAGCGACAGGTAGGCCATGGTGGCGGCCTCCCGATGCCCGAAGATTCCAACGATGCCGCACATGTCAACCAACCCTGCCGGCGAAGCCGTGATTATAGCGTCCCCGCGTCATCTATTCCTCGTCGAAGACGCGAGCGAAGATCGCGCCCACGTTGCCCAGCAACTTCTGGGCGTCGAAGCAGGCGGCGAGCGCCTCGTCGTCCAGCACCTCGCGGACGGCGGGATCGTTCTCCAACGCCTCGCGAAACTGACCGCTTCCGGCCCAGGTCGCCATCGCGTTGCGCTGCACGATGTCGTATGCGGTCTCGCGGGACAGCCCGGCGGCGTTCAGGGCGAGCAACACCTTCTGGGAGAAGATCAAGCCACGCGTGATCTGCATGTTCTGTTGCATCCGCTCGGGATAGACGTGCAGGTCGGCGAGGATGCGCGTCATCCGGTGCAGCATGAAGTCACACAGCGTGGTCGCGTCGGGCAGGATCACCCGTTCGACCGAGGAGTGCGAGATGTCCCGCTCGTGCCACAAGGCGACGTTCTCCAGCGCCGCCTGGACGTGCGCGCGGACGACGCGCGCCAGACCGGAGACGTTCTCGCACTTGATCGGGTTGCGCTTGTGCGGCATCGCCGAGGAGCCTTTCTGGCCCTTGCGGAACGGCTCCTCCACCTCGCGAACGTCCGACCGTTGCAAATGCCGGATCTCCGTCGCGATCCGATCCAGCGACGAGGCGAGCACGCCGAGCGTGGACAGCACGACCGCGTGACGGTCGCGCGGGATGACCTGCGTGGCGATGGGCTCGACGCGCAGCCCGAGCCGCTCCAGGACATCGGCCTCGATCCCGGGGTCGAGATGGGCGTAGGTTCCGACGGCGCCGGATATCTTGCCGAAACGGATCTCCTCGCGTGCGGCGCCCAGCCGCTCGCGATTCCGTTTTGCCTCGCAGTACCAGCTCGCGAACTTGAGTCCCAGCGTGTAGGGCTCGGCGTGGATCCCGTGGGTGCGTCCGACCATCACGGTGTCGCGATGCGTTCGTCCCTGCTCCCGCAAGGTGCGGATCAGGCCGTCGAGCGACTCGAGCAGGATGTCGCAGGCCTTGACGGTGCGCCACGCTTGGGCCGTGTCGACCACGTCGGACGAGGTCAGGCCGTAATGCACGTGGCGGCCCGCCGGCCCGATCGTCTCGGCCACGCTGGTCACGAAGGCGATCACGTCGTGACCGACGGTTCGCTCGATCTCGTCGATGCGTTCGAGATCGAAACCGGCCTTGTCGCGAATCTCCCGCATGTCCTCGGCCGGGATCTCACCCCGCGCCGCCAGCGCCTCGCAGACCGCCAGCTCGACTTCGAGCCAGCTCTCGCAACGAGCCCGGTCGCTCCAGAGCTCTCGCATCGCCTTTCTCGAGTAACGTTCGATCACGGCTCCCCCCTCACAAAAGGACCGGTGTCATCGGCCGGTCGAAGCGAGCGATCTTCAGCTCGACCTGCTCGCAACCGCGGGCGCGCAGCGCGCGCAGCGCGCTCGAGCGCGCCAGCTCCGGCGTGTTGTTCTTCTCGGACAGGTGCGCCAGCACGATACAGCGGCAGCGCTCGTCGACGCTGTGCTTGATCAACGCGGCGGCCTCGGAATTGGACAGGTGCCCGAGCTTGCCCGAAACGCGGTCCTTCAACCGCCACGGATAAGGCCCGTCGCGCAGCAACAACGGGTCGTGGTTCGACTCGATCATCAGCAGGTCGCAACCGGCGAGGCGCGCGGCGATCTGCGGGGTCGCATGACCCAGGTCGGTCGCCACCCCGACCCGGACGCGCTGGCCCTCGAGCAGGAAGCCGACCGGCGCGGCGGCGTCGTGGGGCACGGGAAACGCGACGACGGTCGTGTCGCCGATGCGCACCCGGCGGTCGACGGGCAGGTCGATCCAGCCGGCGAAGGCCTGCGGTGCGCGATCCATCCCGGTGAGGGTCGCCCAGCTCGCCGCGACGGGGATGCCGAAGCGCCTGGAGAGCTTCCAGGCCCCGCGCACATGGTCCTGATGCTCGTGAGACAACAGGATGGCGTCGATCGTCACGGGGTCGATCCCGCAGCGGTCCAGCCGTGCCACGAGCTCCTTCACGCCGAGACCCGCGTCGAGCAGCAGACGGGTCCCGTCGAACTCGACGATCGTCGCGTTGCCCTGCGAGCCGCTGGCCAGCGGTAGGAATCGCACTAGCCCTCCCCCGTGTGACCGAATCCGCCGTCCCCGC
>JBFFZZ010000322.1:0-2841 GCA_041568335.1 Candidatus Polarisedimenticolaceae bacterium
CTCCCGGCGCTGGCCCGGTGGCGGCAGGGCGCGTCCACCGAGCTTGTCGAGCAAACGGGCCACCGACTCGCCGGACTGGCTGAGCTCGCGCCCGTCGACCAGGTCGGCGTAGTCGACAATCGTCCACTCGGAGGCGGGTTGAGCCGCCGCCCAACCCGCAAACAGCATCCCGAGTAACAGGCAAACGCCCGGCCGTGGTCGCACCGTCAGGCCTCCTCGGCCCCGCCGCGATCCGTGTGTTGCCGTCGCCACAGCTGCACGAGATCCCAGAAATGCTCCGTAAACTCCTCGATCTCGTGCTCCGGGAAGAGCGCCGCCACCTTGCGCCGGATCGCGTCCTTGGCCGCGGGCGTTCCGAAGAACTCCCACGCGACCTCGTCGAGATGCCCCAGGTGCTCGCCGCAAAACTCGCGAAAACGTCGGGTGTCGAAGTGTCGATCGGCGAGCTTGCCGTACTCCCGCATCTGCTCCCGGTAGGGCAGGTTCTTCTCGCGGACGGCATAGTACGGAGCCCAGTCCAGGTTGCGCCGGAACGGGCGCTTGGTCGCGGCGCAAAAAAGCGACCAGCGGATCTTCGCCAGCAGCATCCACGGAAAGTGGTAATGCAGCGAGGTGACCTGGGAGTCGGGGCACGGGTTGGCGAAGTCGATCGGGTGGTAGTCGCCGTCGCGTCGCAGGCACTCGCAGGAGTTGAAGTCCCAGCCGAAGAACGCGTTGATCGTCAGCACCATGTCGCGGAGTAGCGACTCGTCTTCGGTGGAGATGAAATCGCGGTCGATCTTGTACCGATCGTGCAGCGGAGCGGCCGGATCGTACTTGATGACGTTGACCTGCGGCCCGAGACCGACCGCGCGCACGAACAGCTCGTAAGGCAGCACGGCCTTTTGCAGGTGCATCACGAGCTTGCCGCTTTCGTCGTACACCTGCTTGAGCATCTTGCCGTCGTCGATCTTGCTCACGCCGACCCAGCCACCCGTGTTGTACGGCTTGATGAACAACGGGTAGCCCAGACGGTCGCCGAGCTGCTCCAACGAGAACAGCTTGGCGTAGGACTGCAGCGTGGTGTCGAGATCGGTCGACGGCTCGTAGGCCTTCGGCGGAATCAGCCAGGTCTCGGGGATCGGCAAGCCGAGGTGCATCATCGCGCAGTAGGTGGTGCACTTCTCCATCGACTGGACGGACCAAGGATTGTTGAAGACGTACAGGTCGTTCATGATGATCGACTTCTTGATCCACTCGCGGCTGGTGTGCATCCAGTGGGTCAAGCGATCGATGACGACGTCATAATCGCAGGGCTGGCGCAGATCGAACGGCTCGATGGAGATTCGTTCGATGTCGAAGCGGATCCGGTCGCCGTCGAGCGGGATCGTCAGATCGAGCTGGCGGACGATCGCCTCGTAGCAGATGGGCCAGCAGATGTCCGCGCCCAGAGACAGACCTATCTTGCGTGTGACTTCGGCCACCGTGCCCTCCTCGAATCCACCAATGTACCGCTATTCGTAGACCATCCACAACGGACCGGGGGACAGCCAGCTCAGCGCCTCGCGAAGGCGATCCCTCCAATTCTCCCAGTTGTGGCCGTCACGCGCCTCAACGTAACGCAATTCCATCCGCGCTTCCTGGAATACCGGGACCAGGGAGCGGTTCTCGTAGATCAACGATTCGTAGATCCCGCAGGAGACGAAGACCTTGTCGCCGGGGTGCCCGGGATCCTCGCGGAAGGCGTTGACGAAACGCGCGACGGGGTCGAACGCCGGCCCGCGGCCGTGCTTGCCGATGTCGGAGAAGGCGAACGAACCGGACTGCAGGAGCAGCCCGCCGTAGAGGCCCTGACGCAGCCAGGCCGCGGAAAGCGCCGCCACCGCGCCGAAACTGGCCCCCATCAGGATCCGCGCTTCGGGTTGATCGATCACCGGATAGCGCGCGATCATCCCCGGGATCAGCTCGTCGGCGAGGAAGTCGGCCTGGCGAGGATCCGCGCCGTATTCCTTCAGTCGGTCCGGGGAGTTGGTCAGCGCGACGATCATGGGTGGGATCTCGAGCCGATGGATCAGGTTGTCCAGGACGCGGTGGAGATCGGCGAACCGCATGTAGTCGCGACCGTCGTGGACGATCAGCAACGGGTAGCGCCGACGCTTGCGGAAGCGCGCCGGGAGATAGACCTCGATTTCGCGGCGCTCGCGATACACCTTGCTGATGACGCGGAACGCCTCCATCGCGCCGGGGCGGGCCTCCTCATCCGGCAACGTCCACGGCGGTGTGCTGTAACCACGCCCGTAGCACACCGAGTTCGCCCCGAACGGGTCGTGAGCCACACGCGTGTTGAGCGGGTCCATCAACCACTTGCGGTTCTCGCCCTCGACATGCTCGATCTTGTACTCGACCCGTGAGCACTCGGGAAGATCGATCGTCAGTTTCCACAGATCGGTTCCGTCGACGCGCTCGAACGGCTGGCTCGAGGGGAGCCCGAAGATCCAGTGACGCAGGTTGACCGCGTCGGCCGTCCCGCGAAACACGAACGTCACGCGGTCCCCTTCCAGGATCGGGAACGTCCGCCCGCTCAGGAACGCGTCGATCGCCGCCGCATCCGGGGACTCGTCCAGGAAACGATCGAGCGCCGTGCTCATGGCCCCCTCAACTCCACCACCGCGCCGCGCCTGGCGAGCTTGCGCGCGCTCGAACCGGGTCGCCAACGCCCGGTGTCGCAAACGAACTCGCTGCCGACGTCGAGCAACGCGGGCAGATCGGGCGAGAACCTGCGCGCCATCAACGCGACCCGCACCGGGTCGTCGAGATCGAGGCGCTGACGCGCGTGCGGCAGCGCGACGATACCGTCGACCC
>JBFFZZ010000323.1:0-2829 GCA_041568335.1 Candidatus Polarisedimenticolaceae bacterium
AGCTCGCGGAGCAGATCGAGCCCACCTTCGCCACCGTCGAGCGTCAGGTCGAGCACCATCAGATCGACTCCACCTCGATCCAACGCGGCCCGCGCACCGTCCTTCGTGGCGACGGCCTGGATCTCGTACTCACCCTGAAGCGCCTCGGCGGCAATCTCCCGAAAGTAGACCAGATCCTCGACGATCAGCACCGTCGGACGATCGTTGTCCGCGCGGGCGCGTGCCTGGCTCTCGGCGCGCGGCTTGAAATGCAGGTTGCAACGCGGACAGACCACCTCGGCGGGAGCGGCGGTCGCCGGGGCGGTCGCGACCGCGGTCTGCAGCGGAACCTGCGGGGCGGTCTCCACGGAAGCGGCGGGGATCCCTGCCGGGGTCGGACTCGACGGCTCCGCCGCGGGAAGATCGACGTCCGTGGCGGTAGTTTCGACCGGAGGCACGGCGCCACACTCGAGCGGGCGCCCGCACCCCGGGCAGGGGAAGCCCGCCGCGAGCGCGTCGGAATCCACCAGGTAGCCGCCGTCACAGTCGGGGCAAAAAACTTCGATCTTCATCGAGCGGCCCTCCGTGCCGGAGTCAACCAGCGTGCCGGATCGACGCGACGGTCGTTCACACGGATCTCGAAGTGACAGTGGTCGGTGGTCGCATTCCCGGTACGGCCGACACGGGCGATCGCCTGCCCCTGGTCGACCCTTTCCCCGAGCCCCACCAACAACGCGGAGTTGTGTGCGTACAGGGTTTGCACGCCCTCGCCGTGGTCGAGGATGATCGTCTTGCCGTAGCCTCGCATCCCGGCGGAGTAAACGACGCGTCCGCCTCGCGAAGCGAGCACGGGCTGTCCCGCGGCGCCCCGGATGTCGAGCCCACCGTGCCGATGGGTCCTTCTCGGCGCGCCATACCCGGAGAGGATCACGCCGTTACGCACGGGCCAGATCCACTCGCCGGCTCGCGCCCGGCGCTCGGGAACGTAGACCCCGACGTCGAGTGTTTGGCGCACGCCGGGGATCCAGATCATGTCGCCGACCGAGATACGGGAGGGGTCGAGGATCGTGTTGGCTTCGACGATGTCCTGGAGGTCGACCTCGTAGGTGTGCGCGATGCGCCAGAGCGTCTGCCCCCGCCGGACCCGGTGGAACACCCCCGACGGCAGCTCGGCCTCCGGGGCCTCCGCGGGCGCCGGGGCGGCCTCCGCCGGCACGGGCGGATCCGTCGCCACGGACACGTGATGCCGCGGGCCACACGCGCAGAAAAGGCAGACCACGAGTGCAAACCCGCTCCCCACCATCGCGCGAGCATATGGAAACTCACGAATTTCCATATACCAACTATAGGGTGGCGTTTCCCCAAAGGCCAGCCGCGACCGCCGATTCGCGAACAATTCCCGTTCAGGGGTTTAATCGTCGCCGAATCGAGCACCACGACTCGCGTTCGGTCATAATCGGCAGCATCACGGGACGTCTTTCGAACAACGAGGGGTAGTCGGATGGGAACCATCAAAGTCGATTTCGGCAACCAGATGCGACCGCCGCAGATCAACCCGAGGATTCTCGGGATCGTCCTCGCCGTCATCCTCGGGGTCGGTCTGATCACCCAGGCCGTGGTGATCGTCGAGCCCGAGGAAGTCGCGTTGATCCTGCGCTTCGGGGAATACCAACGCACGTTGCGACCGGGGTTCCATTTCAAGTTGCCGCTGATCGAGCGCAAGATCCGCGTTCCGGTCGAACGCCAGCTCAAACAGGAGTTCGGGTTCCGGACCGCCCAGCCGGGACGACGTACGACCTACAGCTCGGCGGACTTCACCGGGGAGTCGCTGATGCTGACCGGAGACCTCAACGTCGCCGTCGTAGACTGGATCACGCAGTACCGTGTCAACGACCCCTACAACTACAGGTTCAAGGTGCGCGACGTGGGCAGCACGTTCCGCGACATGAACGAGGCCTTGATGCGCACCGTGGTCGGCGACCGCAGCGTAACCGAGGTCCTGACCATCGGCCGTGACGAGATCGCGTCTGAGGTCGAGGTTCGACTGCAAGCGCTCTGCGATCAATACGAAATGGGGATCAAGGTCGAGCAGATCGTGCTCCAGGACGTCAACCCGCCGGACGAGGTCAAACCGTCGTTCAACGAGGTCAACCAAGCGCAGCAGGAACGTGAACGGATGATCAACGAGGCGCGGTCCGAGTTTAACAAAGTCGTGCCACGCGCGCGCGGTGAGGCCCAGCAGATCATCCAGGAAGCCGAAGGCTATGCGGCGAACCGCGTCAACCGGGCCGAAGGGGACGCCGCGCTGTTCCGCGAGGTCCTCGCCGCGTACCGGCGGGCTCCCGACGTGACGCGGCGGCGCATCTATCTCGAAACCATGCAAAAGATCTATCCGAACGTGAAGCAGAAGATCGTGCTGGACGAGAACCTGAAAGGCGTGCTTCCGCTCTTGTCGCTCGACGGGGGGGTGCAGAAATGAACGGGGTCAGGGTTTTCGGTCTGATCGTTCTTGCGCTCGTTGCGCTCGTTGCGGCGCTCTCCCTCTACATCGTCCCCGAGACCGAACAGATCATCATCACGCGACTGGGTAAGCCCGTGCGCGAGGTGATGAGCCCCGGGCTCAAGATCCGGGCGCCGTTGGTGGAGAAGGTCATTCGCGTCGAGAAACGCTTCCTGGAGTGGGACGGCGACCCGAACCAGCTGCCCACACGGGACAAGCGTTTCATCTTCGTCGACACGTACGCGCGCTGGCGGATCACCGACGCGACGAAGTACTACCAACGACTTCGCGACGAGTTCGGAGCGCAGTCCCGGCTCGACGACATCCTCGACGGCGAGACGCGGAACACC
>JBFFZZ010000324.1:0-2783 GCA_041568335.1 Candidatus Polarisedimenticolaceae bacterium
GATGTGATCGGCGACGTCACTCACGTCGGCGTAGATCCTGGTCTTGTCCGCCCAGTAGGTCTCCTGCCAGCGTTGCAGCTCCTTGGAGCCGGCCTCGAGCCGGTGCTCGACGGCGTAGGCCCGCATCGCCGCCCAGAACTCGGTGCCCTGCTTCTGCGCATCCGCGCGCAGGAACGAGGAGCCGAAGTTGATCTGCACGACACCGCCGTTCTCCCCGACGGCGACGATCAGCTCGTCGCTGATGTTGCGTTCCCAACCCGGTGTGAAGTGGCGGCACGAGGAGTGCGACGCGATCACCGGCGCGGTCGTCAGCTCGAGGACCTGCTCGGCCGTCGCATCGGATACGTGCGAGATGTCGATGAGCATGCCGATCTTGTTCATCTCGAGTATCAGCTCGCGGCCGAACGGGCTGAGACCGTTCCACTGCCGCTCGTCGGCGTAGGACGAGTCACCGATGTGATTGTTCTGGGAATGGGTCAACGTGATGTAGCGCACGCCCCTGGCGTGGAAATGCTCGAGGTTGGCCGGATCGCCCTCGATCGCGGCGCCGTTCTCGATGCCCAGGGCGAAGCCGACCTTCCCCGTCCCCCGGACCGCCGCGGCCTCCTCGGCGCTGCGCACCATCACGAACTTGTCCGGATGCTCGGAAACGGTCGTTTCCATCATCGAGATCAACGCATCGGCGAAGTCCTTGGCCCCGCCACTTTCCTGGTAGGCCGCCGGGACGTAGATCGACATGAACGGAACGTCGAGCCCGCCGGCGATCGCGCGCGGGAAGTCGAAGTCGCCCCCGTCGGTGCGTTCGCTGATGTCATCCGGATGGTCGTTCAACCGGTAAGGCACGTCGATGTGCGTGTCGATCAGCAGGAATTGCTTTGCCAGCTCCACGGCTCTCGGGTTCATGGCCACCTCGGATCCCGCGGGCGGCGGCGTCTCGACGGGCTCCTCCGAGCCACCACAGGCCGCCAGCGCGGTCATCGCGATGCAGAGAATCGATATTCGGGATCGGGTCGATATCATCGTGCTCGTTCGTCCTTTAACCGGGTGTCGCGAAGAACTCGCGGACTCGCTCGACATCCCGCACCACCGGGTACGGCGGCAGCGAGCGCAGGAAGATCTTACCGTAGCGCCGCGAGCGCAGTCGCGGGTCCATCACGGCGAGCACCCCGCGATCGGTTTCGCGGCGCAGCAGCCGGCCGAGCCCCTGTTTCAGTTCGAGGACGGCGAGCGGTACCTGATAGGTCATGAACGGGTTGTCGCCCGAGTCGCGGATGCGCTCGATCCGCGCGGCGATCAACGGGTCGTTGGGGACATCGAACGGTAGCTTGTCGATGACGACGAGCGAGAGGGCATCCCCTGGAACGTCGACGCCGTGCCAGAACGACGTCGTCCCCAGCAACAGCGCGCCGGGCGTTTCCTTGAAGCGTTCGACCAGCGCGACCTTGCTGCCCTCCCCCTGGACGATCAGCGTCCAGCGGCCGGTCTCGCGCAGCAGCTCCGCCGCCTGCTGCAGGTTGGCGTAGGAGGTGAACAGCGCGAAGCCGCGTCCCGATGTGACGGCGGCGAGTCGATCGATCTCCTCGACCACCCGCGGAACGAAGCCGGGCTCGCGCGGCTCGGGGACATCCTCGGGCAAATACAACACCGCTTGCTCGCTCCAGCGAAACGACGAATCGACGATGCGACTGTCGGCATCGTCGACGCCGAGTCGGCGCACGAAGAAATCGAACGCCTCGTCGACCGCCAAAGTCGCCGAGGTCAGCACGCAGGCGTGCAACGGCTCGAAAAGCTCGTGGCGCAACGAATCGGCGACATCGACCGGCTGAGCCGTCAGTGTCACCGACCCGCGGCCGCGCAGCTCCATCCCGTAGACAAAAGACGAATCGTCACGATCGAGGATCCGTTCCAGCGACTCGCGCAGCTGTTCGACGCGTCGGGGCAGGGCGTCGACCACCTCGGAAAGTCTCTGCACCCGCTCGGCCTGGCGGACGACGTCGTCGAGCGCCTCGCACAACACGGCCCACTCGACCTCCAGATCGATCCCGCCGCGCCCCGGCGGCGTGAACGTCACGCGTCCGGTGCCGGCGCGCAGCCGTCCGCGCAGCGGCTCGAAGAAGTCCTTCGCCGCGACGCGCAGCGCCGCCGCCCCGCCGCCACCCTTGAGCGGGCCGCCGTTTCGGGCGGCGAGCTTCTCGGCGCTCTTGGCGAGGTCTTCGATCTGGGTCGAGCTGACCTGGGCGCCGAAATAGAGCGTCGCGATCTCCTCGAGCAGGTGCGCCTCGTCGAAGATGACGGTGTCGTAGTCGGGGAGCACGGCGCCGAACGCCGAGCGCAGCGCGAGATCGGCGAAGAAGAGGTGGTGGTTGACCACGATGAGCTGGGCCTCCTCGGCCCTTCGTTTGAGCCGTGTCAGCCAGCAGGACTCGAACTCGGGACAGCGTGAGCCCGTGCAGGTGTCCGATCGCGCGTTGATGTCGCGCCACAGCTTGAGCTGGTCCGGGAGGTCGTCGATCTCCGCGCGGTCGCCCGTTTCGGTGGTGCGGCTCCATTCCGAGATCGTGCCGATCCACTTGGCCTCGTCGAGGTCCGACAGCAGCGGTTCGCGCTCGAACTCGCCGAGCCGGTAACGGCAGAGGTAGTTGTCCCGGCCCTTCATCACACAGGCGCGCACCTCCACCCCGGCATGGCGTGAGAGGAACGGAATCTCGTGGTGCCAGATCTGGTCCTGCAGGTTCTTGGTGCCGGTGGAGACGATCACGCGCCGGCCCGAGGCCAGCGCGGGA
>JBFFZZ010000325.1:0-2775 GCA_041568335.1 Candidatus Polarisedimenticolaceae bacterium
GAACGTCGAGGAGATCACCTCGGCCTCGACGTGTTCCTCCATGTCCGTCACTTCTTCCGGCCGCTCGTCTATGAGCAGCACGATCACGTGCACTTCCGGGTGATTCTCGATGATCGCGTTCGCGATCGTCTGCATCAGGATGGTCTTCCCGGCGTTGGGCGGCGACACGATCAGGCCGCGCTGGCCCTTGCCGATCGGCGTCATCAGGTCCATGAGCCGCATCGACAGGTCGGCCGCCTTGTTCTCCAGCCGCAGCCGCGACTCCGGATAACGCGGGCGCAGGTTGTCGAACGCGATCCGGTGCTTGGCGTGTTCGGGGTCGTCGCCGTTCACCTGCTCGACCTTGAGCAGCGCGAGATACCGTTCGCCTTCCTTGGGCGGCCGGACCTGGCCCATCACGGTGTCGCCCGTACGCAGGTCGAACCGTTTGATCTGTGATGGGCTCACGTAGATGTCGTCGGGGCCGTAGAGATAGTTCCAGTCCTGGGAGCGGAGGAATCCGTAACCTTCGGGCAGGATCTCGAGGACGCCTTCGCCGCGTAACACGACGTCGCTGTCCAGCAGGTTCTGCTCGATACGAAAAATCAGGTCCTGTTTTCGCAGACCCGAATAGTTGGAGATCTTGAGCTCCTCGGCCATTTCATGGAGCTCGGCGATCGATTTGCTCTTCAGTTCCGCGATGTCCACGGGTTAGTCACTCCGGATACGTGCAGGTGAGGTTGCGAACGACGTGCAGCACCGTCCAAAATCCGTTTGCCTGGCGTGGGTTTGCTGACCGATAAGGGATCGGAGCGGGCTGCGCCCCCGACTCGGGAAGGTGACGTTGTCGGTGGATGGTCGGGGGGTAGTGTAGCACGCCGATCCGGACCGGGTCAAGACCGCTTGCCGACTCCGTTCCATTTCGCCGACCGGCCGAGGAAATTGCCGCATCCGCCCCGTGCCCGGCTTGACAGCGTCCGGGACGCCGAAAAGACTACCGGCCCCACCCGGGAAACAAGCCAAGGGAGCGGAGGCACGGAATGGCTCGCCACAACCGCGAAGGGCGCGGCACGGATCAGAAGGGACAGAGTTACGTCGTCAGTTATCAACCCGACTGGTTGCGGCAGGTGAAGGTCTCGCGCACCCTCGAGAACGGTCGGCAATCGACGAAGACGCTGTTCCGCAATCCAGACACTCCCGAGACCGAGCCCGGCCCGCGCGTTCGCACACGCATCAACGCTCCCGGGACCCGCCTCGACATCGAGATCGGGCTCGTCGATCCGCAGCGTCTGGTCACGCGCATCATCGTCGAGACACGACTCCCCGGAAAGTCCGGCGAGACCGTGGGCTTCATCATCTCGGATCAGCGTGACGCGGAGTGAGGCCGACGCGAGTCCGCCGCCACACTCCGTACGATCGTTGTCCATGATCCGGCTCGGTCACATCGTCTACAGCAATTGTTACCCGGTCCACGCGCGCCTGCTCGAGACCGGTCACATCGATGTCGCACCCTGCTCTTCCATCGAGTTCGCGCGCCACGCCGACCGCTACCACGTCCTCGGCGGCCTCGCCATCGCGTCGACGGGTCCCGTCGAATCGATCATTCTGGAATCCGCCGTCCCGCTCGAGATGCTCGACGGCCGCACCGTCGCCGTGCCGACCGCGTCCGCGACGTCCGTCGTCCTGCTGCGCGCCCTGCTCGAAACGCAAAGGGGCATCCGCGCGCGTTTCGAGTGGTTCGACCAGAAGACCGAGCCGGATCCCATCGACACCGGCGCCGCAGCGGCACTCCGCATCGGGGACGTCGCGCTCCGCCGTTCGCCACCCGCGGGCCGCTTCGTGCTCGACCTGGGCCAGGCCTGGACCGAGTGGACGCGACTGCCCTTCGTCTACGCCATCTGGCAGACTCGCCTGCCGCCCGACGATCCCGAGCTCCGCCGTCTGCACGAGACGCTGTTCGAATCCCTCGACTGGTTCGAGCACGAGATCGACCGCCTCGCCCAGCGCCGCGCCGCGGAGTTCGGCCTCGCGCCCGACCGGTTGGCCCGCTACTGGCAAGCGCTTCAGTACCGTCTCGACCCCGCCGCCACCCGCGGCCTGCTCCACTTCTTCGAGCTCGCCGCCGCACTCGGCGAGGCGCCACCCATCCGCTCGATCGCCTTCGTCTGACCGCGACCGCGCGCACATCGCCGGACCCTGCCGGCCCGGCAGGGTCGCGTGACGAAAGCCCCCCGACCCGGGTCGATCGGGTGGACAGTGCTCAAAACGTCCGGCTATGTTAGCCCGATGAGGCAGGTCTGGACCGTTCCGGTAGCCGCCGCCGGACGTTTCGCCCTCGACTTTGCGGCGGCGTTCGGCCGGTTCAGCGGCTTTGCCGCCCGCTCCACACGGGCCGCGGCCGATGTGCAGACGTGGGGCAAGATCCTCGTCCTGCAGATGGCGCGGCTGGGCGTGGAATCGCTCCCCATCGCGCTCTTCATTGCCGCATTCACCGGCATCGTGCTGTCGCTGCAGGCATCCTACACGTTTACGGGTGCCGTTCCGCAGTATTTCGTCGGCACGCTGGTGGGCAAGACGATGATTCTGGAGCTGGGCCCGGTGTTGACGGGTCTGGCCCTGGCCGGGCGCGTGGGTGCGAACATCGCCGCAGAGCTGGGCACGATGCGAGTGACGGAGCAGATCGACGCGCTGGAGACGCTGGGCTATGACCCGCTCGCCTACCTCGTCGTGCCCCGCGTGATCGCGGGCACGCTCATGTTCCCGGTGGTCGTCGCCTTCGCGAACACGATCGGCATC
>JBFFZZ010000326.1:0-2724 GCA_041568335.1 Candidatus Polarisedimenticolaceae bacterium
ATCCGTTTCATCTGCGAGAATTGCTTGAGCAGGCGGTTGATCTCGGGCGCCGAACGACCGCTTCCCCTGGCGATCCTGCGTTTGCGGCTGGCGTTCAGGATCTGCGGGTGGCGCCGTTCCCGCGGTGTCATCGAATCGATGATCGCGACGACCCGGACCGTCGCCTTGGGATCGAGATCGCTCTCCTTGACGTGGGACATGCCCGGCAGCATCGACACGACGTTGCTGAGCGGGCCCATCTTCTTCAGCATCTTGAGCTGGTCGCGGAAGTCCTGCAGGGTGAACTCGTTCTTGCGTAGCTTCTTTTCGAGCTCCTCGGCCTGTTTCTCGTCGACGGCCTCCTCGGCCTTCTCGATCAGCGTGAGGACGTCACCCATGCCGAGGATGCGGCTGACCATCCGATCGGGGTGGAACCGTTCGAGGTCGGCGACCTTTTCGCCCAGCCCGACGAACTTGATCGGCACCCCGGTGACGTGACGGATCGAAAGCGCGGCGCCACCCCGGGCATCGCCGTCCAGCTTCGTCAACACCGCACCCGTGATCTCGAGCGCCTGGTGGAACTCGCCCGCCGAGCGCACGGCGTCCTGGCCCGTCATCGAATCCGCGACGAACAGGATCTCGCGCGGCTCCAGACCGGCCTTCAGCCCGCGCAGCTCGTCCATCAGCTCGTCGTCGATGTGCAGCCGGCCCGCGGTGTCGATGAGCACCGAGTCGAAACCCGAGCGGCGCGCCGCCAGCACCCCGGCCTTGGCGATCTCCAGCGGTGAGTCCGAGCCGTCGTGCTCGTAGACCTGCAGGCCGGCCTGCGTGCCGACCTTGATCAGCTGTTCGATCGCCGCGGGCCGGTAGACGTCGGCCGGCACCAAGTAGGGGTAGCGTCCGTTCTTCTTCAGCCACGCGCCCAGTTTCGCGGTCGTCGTCGTCTTACCCGACCCCTGGAGACCGACCAGCAGGATCACCAGCGGCGGTTTGCCTTGGAGGTCCAGACCGGCGGCGTCCTGGCCGAGCAACCGTTCCAGCTCCTCGCGGACGATCTTGATGACCTGTTGACCCGGGTCGAGGCTCTTGAGGACGGCTTCCCCCGAAGCCTTATCGCGGACGGCGCCGGTCAGCTCCTTGACCACGCCGATGTGGACGTCGGCCTCCAGCAAAGCCATGCGAACTTCGCGCAGCGTCTCCTTCAGCACGGCGTCGCTGATCCGGGCCTGTCCGGTCAGCTTCTTGAATGCTCCCTGGAGCCTTTCGGTGAGACTGTCGAACACGGCGCTACACGGACTTCAGAAGATGCCCCATCTTGACCTTCTTCGTCTCGAGGTAGGAGCGGTTGCGGTCGCCCGGCGGCAGCTCGATCGGGACTCGCTCGACGAGCTCCAGGCCGTAGCCCTTGAGCGCGACGTACTTACCCATGTTGTTGGTCATCAAGCGCAGCCGGCGGATTCCCAGGTCGTAGAGGATCTGGGCGCCGACGCCGTAGTTCCGGTGGTCCGGCTCGAAGCCCAGCTCGATGTTCGCCTGCACCGTGTCCATCTGGTGCTTGTCCTGGATCTCGTAAGCGCGGAGCTTGTTTGCGAGTCCGATGCCGCGACCCTCCTGGCGCAGGTACAGGATCACACCCTTGCCTTCCTTGGCGATGCGCTCCATCGCCTCATGCAATTGCGGGCCGCAGTCGCAACGGGTCGAACCGAAGACATCGCCGGTCAGGCACTGGGAGTGAACGCGAACGAGGACCGCGTCGTCGGGTTGGGGATCACCCAGCACCAGCGCCACGTGTGTCAGGTCTTCGAGCTCGTAGTGGAACGCATGGATCCGCCAGTTGCCGTTGGGGGTGGGCAGCTCCGGAGAGGCGACGCGCTTGACGAGTCGCTCGTTGCTCATGCGATAGGCGATGAGATCGGCGATCGAGATCATTTTGAGCCCGTGTTCGCGGGCGAACGGCTCGAGCCGATCGAGGTGCGCCATGCTGCCGTCCTCGTTCATGATCTCGCAGATGACGGCGGCCGGGCGCTTGCCTGCGAGCCGGCACAGATCCACCGAAGCCTCGGTGTGTCCGGCGCGTTTCAGGACGCCGCCCGGACGCGCGCGGAGCGGGAACACGTGACCAGGACGTGCGAGATCCTCGGGCCGGGTGTCTGGATCGACGGCCAACCGGATCGTGTGCGCACGATCGGCCGCCGAGATTCCCGTCGTGATGTCGCGGCGCGCTTCGATGGAGACGCAGAATGCCGTGCCCCGTCGTGCCGTGTTTTTCTCGACCATCTCCGAGATCTCGAGCTCGTCGAGGCGTTCGGGTGTCATCGGCATGCAGACGAGCCCGCGGCCGTGCGTCGCCATGAAGTTGACGATCTCCGGCGTGACGTCTTCCGCCGCGCACACCAGGTCACCTTCGTTCTCCCGATCCTCGTCGTCCATCGCGATGATGACCCGCCCGCGCCGGATCTCCTCGATCGCTTCCTCGATCGTCGCAAATGGCCCGTCGGGTTGCTTGCTCATGCGTCGTCCTCGTCGGTTCGTGCCCGGATCAGTCTCTCAAGATAGCGCGCTACCAGATCGACCTCCAGATTCAACCGGTCGCCGGGAGACAATCTTCCCAGATTCGTCTGCTCGAGGGTCACCGGGATCAACGCGACCTCGAATCCGTGGGCGCTGGCGGCCGTGATCGTCAGCGAGACGCCCGCAAGCGTGACGGACCCTTTTTCGGGGATGAAGCGCACCAGTTCGGGCGGC
>JBFFZZ010000327.1:0-2627 GCA_041568335.1 Candidatus Polarisedimenticolaceae bacterium
ATCGGAGGCCACCGAGAGCCTGGCGTCGCGGACGGAGCCGTCGAAGTTCGGTCCGCGCAGGCCCGGCCAGTCGATGTCCGCGCTCGCCGAACCGGCCAGCAGGCACAGACCGGCCGTAATCATCCCCAGGTAACGTCGTTGCATCCTTGGTTCTCCCCAGATCCGGATCTGCCTCGCCAGAGGTCCTTTCATTCTGGCACAAGCGATCCGAACAGGCCGGTGCCGGCCACGGTAAAAAAAGGTAAACGCTAGAATGCGCGCATGTGTCGGAACGGTGGGCATGTCTTCCGGGAGCGGATCCCTCGCCGGGAGCAGGGAACTTCCCTGCTGCGGTTCCTCGCCGAGCGCTACCGTCACTCCTCGGAGCGGGACTGGCTCGCGCGTATTCGTGTCGGGCGCGTGAGGATCGACGGTGCCCCCGTCGATCCCCGGGCACGGCTGGTCGAGGGTCAATGGTTGAGCTGGAACCGTCCCGGCTGGGTCGAGCCCGCGGCCCCGCTCGTGTTCGGCGTGCTCCACGACGATCAAGACGTCGCGGCCGTCGCCAAGCCCTCGGGTCTACCGACGTTGCCGGGGGCCGGCTACCTCGAGCACACGTTGCTCCATCAGTTGAACCGTTACCGCTCCGGTTTACGCCCGCTGCACCGGTTGGGGCGCCATACCTCCGGCCTCGTGCTCTGCGCGACGCGGCGCGAGTCACGCGCCGCGCTCAGCCGTGCCTGGCTCGGCGGACGCGTCCGCAAGGTGTATCGCGCGCTGGCCACGGGTAGCCCCGAAACGTCGGAGTTCGAGGTCGCCTACCCGATCGGCCCGGTCGAGTACCCGCCGCTGGGTACGCTGAATGCGGTGTCTTCAAGAGGTAAACCGGCACGCTCGATCGTGCGTGTCGTCGAACGTCGCGACGATGAGTTTCTCTGCGATGTGGAGATCGAAACCGGCCGTCCGCACCAGATCCGGATCCACCTTGCGGCGGCGGGCTACCCGCTCGCCGGCGATCCGCTCTACGTCAAAGGTGGTGGACCAAAACCCGGTGGTTCCGCGCTTCCCGGGGATCCCGGTTACGCGCTTCACGCGATGGAGTTGCGGTTCCCGTCGACCGACGGCGGTTCGGACGTCGTGCGCTGTGTCCCGCCGCCGATGCTACGGACGAATCAATCGTCGAAACTCGCGAGGAACTCGTCCAACCCCTCGGCTTCGAGCTCTTCCTTGGGCACGAATCGCAACGACGCGCTGTTGATGCAGTAGCGCAAGCCGGTCGGTTGCGGGCCATCTTCAAAAACGTGGCCGAGGTGACTGTCGCCCCGGGCGCTGCGCACCTCGACGCGGTTCCAGCCGAACTTGTGATCCGGCTTCTCGACGATGTTGCCGGGCACGAGCGGCCGCGTGAAACTCGGCCACCCGGTGCCGCTCTTGAACTTGTCACGCGAGCTGAACAACGGTTCGCCGCTGACGATGTCGACGTAGACCCCATCGCGCTTGTTGTCCCAATACTCGTTCTCGAACGGCCGCTCCGTACCGTCTTGCTGGGTCACCTGATACTGCAGCGGTGTGAGTATCGCGCGAAGCTCGTCGTCGGCCGGTTTGGCCCAGCCCGCGGCGCCGGTCTTCTTGGCCTTGTGCGCGTCGGACTCGTCACCCCAGATCCGCTGTAGGAACGGCGTGCGTCCGGACCCGTAGCGGTAGCGCTTGTAGTGCTCGGGGTTTTTCAGGTGGTAGTCCTGGTGGTACTCCTCGGCGGGGTAGAACTCGCTCGCCTCGACGATCGGCACGAGGATCGGCTTGTCGAACTTGCCGAGTGCCTCGAGGGCTTGCTTGGATTTCTCCGCGACCGCCCGTTGCTGCTCGTCGTGGTAATAGACGACCGGCTTGTACTGGCTACCGCGGTCGGCAAACTGGCCACCGCCGTCGGTCGGGTCGATCTGGCGCCAGAAGATGTGCAGGATCGCTTCGAAGTCGAGTTTGGCCGGATCGTAGTGGACCTGCACCGCCTCGACATGGGTGGTCTTGCCGGCGGACACCTGCTTGTACGTCGGGTTCACCGTGTCGCCACCGGTGTAACCGGAGACCGCGGAGTAGATCCCGTCGACGCCGTCGAACGCCGATTCGATGCACCAGAAACATCCGCCGGCGAGCGTCGCGACTTCCGCCGTTTCGGGGATCTCCGGGGCGGGTCTCGCCGCGCGGGCTTCGCCCGGTGGCGCGCACGCGATGCACGCCAGCACACACATCGATAACAGGATCGCTTTCATACTCATGGGGTCCTCATGTGCCAGGATGGCGGATCGTTGTTGACAACACCCGGGTCGATTCTACTATTCCCCTCCCTTGGACATCTCGTTCAACCTGATCGCCCTCGCGTTGGACGTCGCCGCGGTCGCGATCGCCCGGCGCCGCCCCGAGCCTCTTCCTCTGGTCCGGAGCCTCCTGTTCACGATCCTGGCCCAGTCGATCCTCGCGGTTTTCTTCCAGCACAACCCGTTCCACCTGTTCCGGCTGTGGGCCTGGATCGTGCTGGCCCACCTGCCGATCCTGCTCGTGATCTTCGGCTGTCTCCTGCGTCAACGATCGCGGCTCTACCCGGCGCTGGGTGCGCTTGCATTCGTCGTTGCCGCCGCGGCCGCGACGGA
>JBFFZZ010000328.1:0-2586 GCA_041568335.1 Candidatus Polarisedimenticolaceae bacterium
GCCGCGCGATCGACGAGACCGAGCGTCGACGCGCGATACAGACGGCCTACAACGAAAAGCACGACATCACACCGGAGACCGTCAAACGCGCCATCGACGAGTTGATGGGCTCTCCGCTGGAAGCCGACTACTCGACGGTGCCGTTGACGTCCGAGGCCGATGACGAGATCTTCGAGGACCCGCAGGCGCTGGAGGAGGAGATCGGCACGACACGCAAGAACATGTACGCGGCCGCGAAGAAGCTCGACTTCGAGCGAGCCGCCGAATTCCGCGATCGCCTGCGCTACCTGCAGACGCGAGCCCTGATGACGTGACCGCATGAGACGAACGATCGAACCCCCCGACGCGGGACATTTCAACGGCAGGTGCGCGCCGGTCGGCGAGGGGTTGTTCGCCCTGCGCATCGGGGATATCGCGCTGCGGCTCAGCGGGTTGTCCGGCGACGTCGCAAAGGAGATGGAGTCGCGGTACGCCCGGTTCGTCGCCCACGATTTCGATCGTGGCCTGGATATCGAGGTTTGCGATGCCGGTCGCGATTACTACATCGACCCACCGGACACGGCGGAAGACAACCCGGTGCACCTCGTCTGCGACGGGAAACGCGTGAGGTTCGTCGGCTACCGCCTCGCCGGCATTTTCGACACCGGGGGGACGCGCGGCCGGATCCTGCTGGCTCGCGGGGAGCACGAACCCGCTCACCGGGCGCTGGAAAACTACATCCGGGCGGCGGTCGCCTGGCAGGCGGCGGAACGTGGAGGCGCGCTCGTTCACGCGGCGAGCGCGGTCTGGAACGGACGCGCCTACCTGTTTTACGGGGAATCGGGCGCCGGCAAATCGACGCTGTCGGAGTGCAATCGACGCGCGACGATCGTGAGCGACGATCTCTCGCTGGTGCTGCCGGACGCAGGCGGCGCGCTCGAGCTCATCGGGACGCCGTTCCGTGGCACCTACGAGGGCGGCGAACGTGTCGTGGGAAGCTTCCCGCTCGTCGCGGGGTTCCGGCTGATTCAGTCCGCCGAAGCGCGCGTCGAGCCGGTCGAGCGAATCCGCGCGCTTTCCGAGCTCATCGGCAACCTGCCGTTTGTCGCCGAGGGGTTCGCGCGGCGCCCGGATCTGTTCGCCAAGATCCAGCAATCGTTCGGGGATCTCCCGTTGTCGCACCTGCACTTCCGGAAGGACGACACCTACTGGGACGCGATCCGTGCGGCCGGCCTGTAGGGGCCTCGACGTGGGTTCTACAATGACGGCATGCACCCGGACCTGAAGGAAAAGCTCGAACAGCTGCCCGAGCGCCCCGGCGTCTACCTCTATCGCGACCGCCACGGCGAGGTGCTCTACGTCGGCAAGGCGAAGTCGTTGCGGCAACGTGTCCGCTCCTACTTCCAACCCTCCGCGCAACACCCCCCGCGCACCGCCAACCTGGTCGCCGAGATCGCGGACCTCGAGCTGATCGTCGTCGACACCGAGATGGAAGCGTTGATCCTGGAGTCCAACCTGATCAAGAAGGAACGTCCCCGGTTCAACGTCATCCTGCGCGATGACAAGCACTTCCCGTATCTGAAGCTGTCTACCCAGGATACGTACCCGCGCTTGTCCCTGGTGCGCCGGGCCAAGCTCGACGGGCATCGCTACGTCGGCCCGTTTCTTCCGGCGGCACGCGCGCGGCAGACGATGAAACTGGTGCAACGCTATTTCGGTGTCGCCACCTGCCGTGAGATCTTCGACGGCAAGCGCCGCCCGTGTCTTTATTACCACCTCGATCAGTGCCTCGCGCCGTGTGCGGGCAAGACGGATCCCGAGACCTACGCCCGCGCCGTGGACGACGCCACGATGTTCCTCGACGGACGGCATCCCGAGTTGCAGCGATCGCTGACGCGGCGAATGCAGGAAGCGTCCGACGCCCACGCGTACGAGAAAGCGGCGCGGTATCGCGACACCCTGCGCACCGTCGAGAGCCTGTCGGTCAAGCAGCAGATGTCCTCGGTCGGGCTGGAAGAGCAGGACTACTGGGCGCATCATGCCGAGGGGGATCAGGTCGTCCTGCAGCTGTTCCAGATCCGTAAGGGCAAGGTCCAGGCGCGCCGCGAGTTCACCAGCGAGGGGACGGAGTTCGATCCCGAGAGCTTCTATGCGACGGCACTCACCCAGTACTACTCCGACGGGCCGCCGCCACGCGAGATCTACGTCCCCGTGCTGCCCCAGGAGCACGAGCTGCTCGAGCGCTGGCTCGGCGCTCATCGCGACACCCGCGTCTTCCTCCGCGTGCCGCAACGCGGGCCCAAGCATCGTTTGTTGTTGCTGGTCGAGCGCAACGCGAAGCTCGCCTTCGAATCGCGATTCCGCGCAAGTCACCGCCACGGCGTGGCGGCGCTGGAGCAACTGGCCGATGCTCTCGGGCTCGATGAGCCACCGTATCGGATCGAGTGCTTCGACATCTCGACCATCCGGGGCGCCGAAACGGTGGCCTCGATGGTCGTCGTCGAAGGCGGCAAGCCGCTCAAGTCGGGCTACCGTAGCTTCAACATCCGTGGCGTCACGGGGCCGGACGACTACGCCTCGATCGCCGAAGCGGTGACGCGGCGCTAC
>JBFFZZ010000329.1:0-2563 GCA_041568335.1 Candidatus Polarisedimenticolaceae bacterium
CGATCACCTCGCGCATCTCGCCGCGGATGCGTGCCACCTCGTCGAGGCCGATCTGGTGGATCTCCTTTGCGCTGAGGTCGAGTGTCGTGAAGTGCTTGATCCGCTGCGCGTAGTAGGCCTCGCCGTCGGGCAGTGTGGTCGCGCCCAGCTCATCGCGCGCGCCCGGGATGTACTCATCGATCAGGAACGCGGTCAACTTGCGGTATGTCGGCACGATCGAGGCGGCGATCGTCTCGTGCGCCATCTTGACGAGACGCTCGCGATCCTTAGCGGCAACGCCCACCGGGAACCTCTTGAAAGGAGTGAAGAAAGCGCTCTCCTCGGGATCGTCCACGATGTGCGCGGCCGCGCTGCGTTCGATCCCCTTGAGGATCACCTTCGGCTGGGTCATGCCGCGCTCGAGTCCCATGCGCATGTTCGCGATGTGCTCGTCGACGACGCGGGGCCAGTCGTTCAACCGGGACAGGTAGTCCTCGTAGTCCTTCGTGCTGTCGAGCGGAGCGTTGAACGGCATCCGCGAAAACCCCGCCCAGAAGCTCGAGTCCGCGTTAAACGGGACCTGGTAGGTGCCGAAGCGATAGCCGGCGACTCGATCCTCCAGCTGCGCGCGAAAGATCGCGGCGTTGATCCGATCCTCCTCGGACAACCCGTCCAACGGGATCGCGTCGAGTTCCGAGAGGAAACCGCGCGTCAGCTTGTCACGCCTGGCCAGCGCCTCGGGACTCGACGACCCGAGCCGGTCGTTGGCGTCGTGGACCCCCACGCGTGTCGCGAGCTGTGGCGATTCGTCGAGCCGGGCCTTCCACTCGCGATCGAACAGGTCGTGCAATCGGGTCGCGGCGTCGCCGGCGAAAGGCGGTGTCGTGGCGCCGAGCGCGACGAGCACGACGAGCGTGGCGAGCGTGCGGTGGCTGCGGCTCATGACGAGGATCCCGCGGTGTCCTCCCCGGACTCCAGCTCGATGGTGTCCGGGAGGTTGGGCACCATGCAGAGGAACTCGAACGGCGCTTCCAGGACCTGGTAGTCGTGGACGGCGCCCGCGGGGATGAAAACGACGTCCTCGGGCCCGACCTCGAAGCGTTCGTCGCCGATGCTGATGCGCGCGCGGCCACGCAGCACGAACTGCTCGTGCTCGACCGTGTTCGTGTGGCGAGGCATCCCGCCGCCCTCGCCCATCACGAACCGGCGCATCGCGAAATGCGGCATCCCGTCGTCCGGCCCAAGCAGCACCTGGGTCCGGGTGGCCGCCCCCGCGCGTACCTCGGTGAATTCGGCGTCCGCAGCGGACCGGACGAAACCCTTGGGTGATGACGGCATCGATCCTCTCCCTCGGCAAGTGTTCGACAAGATTCGGTGACTCGATTATAAAGTCACCGAAGGAGATCACGATGCGATTGTTGGCGTTGCCCCTCATCCTCCTGTTGACCCTCGCCTGCGCTGGCGAGTCCGAACCGCCCGCCGAAGGCGCTCCCGGCGCCGCTGCCGAGACCGGACCATCGGCCGGCTCGACGGACAGCGAGCCCGCGGAACCGGGTGAGCTGGTCGGCGGGGCGAGGCTGACCAAGGTCCTCTCGCCCGAATGGGAGCGTGTCGAGGGCTTCACGCAGCAGTTTTACGCCGGCGAGCTGGATGCGCTCTACGCGAGCTTCTCCGACGGCTACAAGGAGGAGTTCTCCCTGCAGGATCTCATCGACCTGCGCGACAAGATGCTCGCGGAGTTCGGCGAGGAGGTCGAGGTCGTCAGCACGCGCACGGAAGAGAGAGAGGGCTACGAGGCGTTCTTCCGCGCCGCCCGCTTCAGCCGGGAAGAGCGCCTGATCGAAGTCGCCTTCGTGATCGGACCCGACGACGCCATCGCGGGGCTGTTCGTGACGCCGGACCGGACCGCGGAGTCCTCCGCCCGGTAACCGATCCGCACGGCATAATGTCGGGATGCCGCTGGGTTTCATCCTGCAGCCGACCTATCGGATCGAGGCCAACCGGTCGGTCGTGCATCTCTACGGCAGGCTCGAGACCGGCGAATCGTTCCTGATCCGTGACGATCGCGAACAACCTCATTTCTGGATCTTGGCCTCCGACTCCGAGCAGGCCGCGGGTCTCGGCGCGCGGATCGCGGATCGGGCCGACGGTCGCCAAACGCTCGATGGGCGCGCTGCCGTCCGCGTGGAGGTGGACACACCGCCCCAGGTCCCGGCGGTCCGGGATCGCTTGATCGGCTGGGGCATCGAGTGTTTCGAGGCCGACGTCCGATTCGCCTACCGTTACCTGATCGACCGAGGCATCCGCGGGGCGCTGGCGATCGAGGGCGCGGAACGTCCCGGCAACGGCGTCGACGTCGTCTTCGAGAATCCCGACGTTCGCGCCGCCGAATGGGTCCCCGAGCTGTCCGTGCTGTCGGTGGATATCGAAACCGACCCGCGCGGGCGGACGCTGTACTCGATCGGCCTGGCGGGTTGCGGTGCGAACGAGGTGTTGCTCTACCGCCCCGACGGTCCCGGACCGGACAACGCGCGCACGGTCCGCTCGGAACGCGAGTTGTTACGCGCCTTCGTCCGGCGCGTCC
>JBFFZZ010000330.1:0-2503 GCA_041568335.1 Candidatus Polarisedimenticolaceae bacterium
AAGCGCCTCCTCGGAGCGCCAGGCCGCGGTGATCTCGGCGACCTGCTCGGCCGTCGGGATCTCGGAGGTCAGCAGCAGGTAGAACAGCCCTTCGGGGAGCGGCTGCTCGCCGCCCGGCGCGTGCGGCAATTTCTCGCGAATCTCGGGGATCGAGTAGCCGCGGAAACGGATGCCTTCCTGTGGATCGACGGCCGAAGTCTCGGTGACCAGCCCCTTGACCCCGCGCATCCCGCCATAGGCCTGGGCGACGGTGACCTCGGAGAGCGTCTTCTCGCCGTGCTCGGCGACGACCGCCTTGACACGCTCGCGCATCTCCGGGACCTGCTCCGCGAGCCTGCGCTTTAGGGCGATCATCGTGGTTGGCCTTTTACCCGTGAGCCGCCGTGAACGGTTGGGGACGTTGAAGAAACAGGGTAGCGCCGCGGCCGAAACGCTGTCAACCGCTGGCGCGCTTTGCGTGGCGCTTTTGCGGCAGGACGCGTTTGAGGAACGCGCCGGTGTGGGAACTACGTACTCGGGCCACCTCCTCGGGCGTGCCCTCGGCGATGATCCGACCGCCACCCTCGCCGCCCTCGGGACCGAGATCGAGAATCCAGTCCGCGGTCTTGATCACGTCGAGGTTGTGCTCGATGACGATGACGGTATTCCCCGCTTCGACCAATTGGTTGAGCACGGCGAGCAGTTTCTTGATGTCGTCGAAGTGCAGCCCGGTGGTCGGCTCGTCGAGCAGGTAGACGGTCCGCCCGGTAGCGCGGCGCGAGAGCTCCTTGGAGAGCTTGATGCGCTGCGCCTCGCCTCCGGAGAGCGTGTTCGCCGGCTGCCCCAGACGGACGTAGCCGAGCCCCACGTCGTACAGCGTCTGCAGCTTGACACGCACGGTCGGGACGGCGGAGAAGAATTCGAGCGCCTGCTGGACACTCATCTCGAGGACCTCGGATATCGTCCGTCCCTTGTACAGGATCTCGAGGGTCTCGCGGTTGTACCGCTTGCCGCCGCAGACGTCGCAGGTGACGTAGATGTCGGGCAGGAAGTGCATCTCGATCTTCAGCACGCCGCCGCCCTCGCAGCTCTCGCAGCGGCCGCCGGACACGTTGAACGAGAACCGTCCCGGCTTGTAGCCTCGAGCACGAGACTCGGGCACCAGCGCGAAAAGCTCGCGGATCGGGGTAAACAGGCCGACGTAGGTTGCCGGATTCGAGCGCGGGGTGCGGCCGATGGGCGTCTGATCGATGTCCACGACCTTGTCGACGTGCGGGATCCCGTCGATCCGTTTGCACAGACCCGGTTCCTGCTCGCTGGCGTGAAGCTCCTTGGCCAACGTCTTGTGCAGCGTTTCATTGACCAGCGTGCTCTTCCCGGAGCCGGACACGCCGGTCACGCAGACGAACTGGCCCAGCGGGAAGCGGGCATCGACGTTCTTGAGATTGTGCTCGCGCGCGCCGCGGACGGTCAGCGCCTTGCCGTTGCCGGGCCGCCGCTCACCGGGGGTCGGGATCGAGTCGCGGCCGGAGAGATAGGCACCGGTCGACGACTTCTTGTTGCGCGCGACCTGCGCGGGCGTCCCGACGGCGACGATCTCGCCGCCCAGCTCCCCCGCCCCCGGACCGAGATCGACCAGGACGTCGGCGGCGCGCATCGTGTCCTCGTCGTGCTCGACGACGATGACCGTGTTGCCCAGGTCGCGCATCGCCGTCAGCGTGTCGAGCAGCTTGCGGTTGTCGCGCTGGTGCAACCCGATCGACGGCTCGTCGAGGATGTACATGACACCGGTGAGCCGCGAGCCGATCTGCGTGGCGAGCCGGATGCGCTGGCTCTCCCCGCCGGACAGGGTCGCCGCCGTGCGGTCGAGCGTCAGATAGCCCAACCCGACGTTCTGCAGAAATCCGAGCCGCTCGTTGATCTCCTTGAGGATCGGTTTGGCGATCTGTTTTTCGCGCGCCGTCAGCTTGAGTTTCCTGTACAGCGCCGTGGCGTCGGAAACGGACAACCGCGATTGCTCGGCGATGCTCAGACCGCCGATCTTGACCGCGAGGCTCTCGGGACGCAGTCGTAACCCACCGCAATCCCGGCAGGGTTGGATGGCCATCCGCTTTTCGAGTTGCTGCCTCCGTTTCTCGGACACGGTCTCGCGGTAGCGCTTCTCGAGCCGGTAGAGGATGCCGTCCCAGGTCGAACGAAACTTGTAGGTCGAGCGCTTGCCCTGCCAGACGTAGTTGAACTCCTTCTCCCCGGCGCCTTCCCACAGGATCTTCTTGAACCTGGCGGGGAGCTTCTTGTACGGGGTCTTTGGAGAGACCTTGTAGTGTTTGAAAATACTCGATTCCATCAGCCGGTAGCGGCTGGCATCGCCCCAGGCCAGCGCGCCGTCGCGGATCGCGACGTCCTCGTCCTTGATCAGCTTCGACTGAACGAAGCGTTTCTTGAAGCCGATCCCATCGCACGTTTCGCAGGCGCCGAACGGGGAGTTGAACGAGAACATCCGCGGCGCCAGCTCGGGCACCGA
>JBFFZZ010000331.1:0-2496 GCA_041568335.1 Candidatus Polarisedimenticolaceae bacterium
ATCAGCGAGGAGAGCCCCTCGGTCGCGGCGACTGCGCCGGCGGTCAACGACGCGAGGCTCGTCGTGTCCATCTCCATGTCCCCGGAGGAGGCGATCTGCGGACCGGACTTGTCCACGAGGAACACGTAGGACGCGTTCGCTTCGGACAGGATCGTGTCCAGGATCTTCGAGAAGACCTTGTGATCCGCTTCCAGGATGACCATCGACGCCACCAGGCCCGGGGCAAAAAAAACGCCAGAATCGGCGCACTCCCGCCGCGGGTGACCAGCGCTAAATGTATAGGCGTGAAAACGGCAGGGGCAAGTTGGGCCCCACCGGGCCGCTTCTAGTAGGAGCGCCGGCCTTCCATCGCCCGCCGCAGGGTCAGATCATCGGTGTATTCGAGATCGCCTCCGGCCGGCAGGCCCTGCGCCAGCCGGGTGACGGTCGCACCCACCGGGTGCAACAGGCGGGCGATGTAGACCGCGGTTGCCTCGCCTTCCACGTTGGGGTTGGTGGCCAGGATCACCTCGCGGAAATCACCCTCGTGGATCCGTGTGACGAGCTCCCGGATGCGCAGCTCGTCGGGACCGACGTCCTTGAGCGGCGACAGCGAACCGCCGAGGACGTGGTAGACCCCTTGATACACCCCGGTGCGCTCGAGCGCGACCAGATTCGTCGGTTCCTCGACGACGCAGAGCAACGCGGTATCGCGCCGCGCGTCCGAGCAAATCGGGCACCGTTCCTCGTCCGAGAGGTTGAAGCAGATCGAGCACAACCCGATCTTGTCCCGCAGCTCGAGGATCGCCTGTCCGAGCGACGCCACCTCTTCCGGGGCGAGCTTCAACAGGTGAAACGCCAGCCGCTGGGCGGTCTTGCGGCCGACACTGGGCAACTTGGCCAGCTCGTAGACGACGCGCTCGATCGGTGGGGCCAGGTGCTTCACTGGAATCCGGGCAGGTTCATCCCGGGCGCTAACCCTTGGGTCAATTGCTGGACCTCCGCATCCACCTTGCGGCCTGCATCGTTGAACGCGGCGACGAGCAGATCCTCGAGCAGCTCCGGGTCGTCCGGTGTGATCGCTTCCGCACGGAGCTTGACCCCGAGCACTTCCTTGCGCCCGTTCATGCGGACCGTGACGACCTCGCCACCGGAGGACCCTTCGATCTCGAGGGTGTCCATCTCCTGTTGGAGCTTGGACTGCATCTTCTGCAGATCCTTCATCATCTTTCCGATGTTCATTCCTGGTCCTCCACGTCCGTCGTCGGGTCGGGGGTGCGCACTTCGAGCGGGCGGATGTCGACGACCTGTGCGCCGAACTCCCGCAACAGCTTCGTGACGCCGGGTTCCTTACGGGCCTGCTCCAGCAGCTCGTCACGTCCCGGCCGGGCGCGCTGCGGCGCTCGCGCCGGGTCGCTCGCCGCCGCCTGCGGCTTCGCATCGGGTAACGGCGGCTCGGCCGGCCTCCGCTCGGCCGGCTGCGGCTCGCGGTTGGACTCGATGCGGATATTGACCTCGGCCCCGACGATCCGTTGCGCACATTGGCGCAGCAGGTCCACCGTTTCCGCATCGCGGAGCCGGTCGGCCACCACGGCGTTTTCCTTTTCGAAACTGATCACCAGGGCCTGACCGTCGAGCAGAACCGTGCCGGCCTGTTCGAGGATCGCGCCGATCATCGGCCGCGCGTCGTGGACGGCCGCGATCAGTTTGGCGGCCGGGCTAGCGGGTGCCTCGAGGTTTTTTTTTTGCCGCCGGGCCAGGCCATCGGTAGCCCGACCACGTTTCGCCCGCGGTGTCGGTGCGGCCGAGACCGACGGTCTCGCCGGCGTGGTGTTGCCGGCGAGCGACTGTAGGACATCCTCGATCGGTTTGACGGATCCGAGGCTGGCGAGCCGGATCAACGCCGCTTCAAAGATGAAACGAGGGCGGCTCGACGAGCGCAGCGCGTACTCGAGGTCCGCCAGCAACTGGAACGCTCGGGTCAGGTCCTCGACGCCGAGATTATCGGTTGCTTTCCGCAGCGCGGCCGCTTCCTCGGTCGAGCGCGACATGAGCTCGTCGCCGTCCGGGACGGCGCGGATCAGCAGCAAGTCCCGGATGCAGGCAACCAGCTCGTTCCAGAACGGGAGCAGGTCGTGCCCTTCGTCGATGACCCCGTCGAGGACACGAAGCATCGCCCCGGCGTCCCGTGACGCGAGGCCGTGCAGCCACTGGACCAGAACCTCGGCGCGGACCCCGCCGAGCAGTCTCAACAGATCCTCGTCCTGGATTTCTTGCCCGCAGAAGGCGAGCACCCTCTCGAGGACGGAAAGCGAGTCGCGCACCGAGCCCTCCCCGGCGCGGGCGATTCTCTCGAGCCCGGAGTCGGAAACCTCGATCGACTCGGCGTCGCAGACGCGCCGCAGATGCTCGACGAGCTCGCGTGTCCCGACCCGGCGGAACTCGAACACCTGGCAGCGCGAGAGGATCGTCGGCAGCAGCTTGCCGATCTCCGTCGTCGCCAAAATGAAGATGACG
>JBFFZZ010000332.1:0-2453 GCA_041568335.1 Candidatus Polarisedimenticolaceae bacterium
AGGCCTATGGCGCGGACATCACCTACGGCACCAACAACGAATTCGGTTTCGACTACCTGCGCGACAACATGAAGTTCACGATCCAGGCCCAGGTCCAGCGTGGGCACCAGTTCGCGATCGTCGACGAGGTCGACTCGATCCTCATCGACGAGGCGCGCACCCCGTTGATCATCTCGGGGCCGGCCGAGGATTCCACCGACAAGTATTACAAGATCGATCGCATCATTCCCAAGCTCAAGAAGGGCGCGGTGACCCAGGGCGACGAGAAGGGCTACGAGCTCGAGCACACCGGCGATTACATCGTCGACGAGAAATCCAAGTCGGTGACGCTGACCGAGCCGGGGGTCGAGCACTGCCAGCGGTTACTGGGCATCGAGAACCTCTACGACCCGTCGAACATGGCCCTCGTGCATCACGTCAATCAGGCGCTCAAGGCCCACGTACTGTTCAAGCGCGACGTCGATTACATGATCAAGGACGGCCAGGTCGTGATCGTCGACGAGTTCACCGGACGGCTGATGCCCGGACGCCGCTGGAGCGACGGGTTGCACCAGGCCGTCGAGGCCAAGGAGGGGGTGCGCATCGAGCGCGAGAACCAGACCTTGGCCACGATCACGTTCCAGAACTACTTCCGGATGTACGACAAGCTGTCGGGCATGACCGGGACGGCGGATACCGAGGCCGTCGAGTTCGACAAGATCTACGAGCTGCAGGTCGCCGTGATCCCGACGAACAAACCGATGATCCGCAAGGATCACTCCGACGTGATTTACCGCACCGAGCCGGAGAAGTGGCGCTCGGTGGTCGAGGAGATCAAGCAGGCGCAGCAGAGCGGGCAACCCGCACTGGTCGGTACGGTGTCGATCGAGAGCTCCGAGAAGCTGGCCGGGATGTTGCGTCGCGAGGGCGTCAAGCACGTCGTGCTCAACGCCAAGTACCACGAGATGGAAGCGGAGATCGTGGCCCAGGCGGGGCGCGTCGGCGCGGTGACGATCGCGACCAACATGGCGGGCCGCGGAACCGACATCGTGCTCGGCGGAAACGCGGAGTTCCTGGCGCGCCGGATGCTGGCCGACCGCGGGATGAAGCCCGGAGAGACCGACGCGGAGACGTGGGACGCCGCCTACGCGGAGGCGTTGTCCGAGGCCGCCGAGCGCTGCGCCAAGGAGAAGCAGCAGGTGATCGACGCGGGTGGCCTCCTGATCCTCGGGACCGAACGCCACGAGTCGCGCCGGATCGACAACCAGCTCCGCGGTCGCGCGGGACGCCAGGGCGATCCCGGCGAGTCGCGCTTCTTCCTCAGCATGGACGACGATCTGATGCGGATCTTCGCCGGCGAGAAGATGAAGGCGGCGCTCAAGACGCTCGGCATGGAGGAGAACGTCCCGATCGAATCGCCGATGGTCAGCCGCGCCATCGAGCGCGCACAGAAACAGGTCGAACAACGCAACTTCGAGATCCGCAAGCACCTGCTCGAGTACGACGACGTCAACAACAAGCAACGCACCGAGGTCTACGGGCTGCGCCACGGGATTCTCGAGGAAGTCGAGCAGAAGGACTTCATCATCGAAAACGGCCGGGCGATCCTCGACGAGCTGGTGGCGGAGCATCTCGGCGCCCACGCGGGACCCGAGGGATGGGACCTGCCGACCTTCCGCCAGCAGCTGAAGCACTTCTACGGCATGGAGCTGTCCGCGAGCGACGACGAGCTGCGCTCGATCCGCCTGGACGAGATTGCCGACAAGCTGTGGGGGCCGCTGGTCGAACGGTACGACGCCAAGGAACAGAAGATCGGCGCCGAGCGCATGCGCGAGTACGAGCGTCACCTGCTGCTGCAGATCATCGATGCCGCGTGGAAGGATCATCTGCTGGCGATGGATCACCTCAAAGAGGGCATCGGGTTGCGGGCTTACGGCCAAAAGGATCCGCTGATCGAATACAAGCGAGAGTCGTTCCAGATGTTCGGTCACACGCGCGGGCGCATCGAGGAAGACGCGGTCCGCTACCTGTTCCTGCTCGAGCCGATGACCGAGGAGGAACGCGCGCGCCAGGAGGCGCAGCGGCGCGCCGAGCAGGAGCAGATCTTCCGTGCGGCGAGCCAGGCCAAGGCCGGCGTGACGGCCAAGGGCGGGGTCCAGACCGTCAAGAAGGCCGGCGGCAAGGTCGGACGCAACAGCCCTTGTCCGTGCGGTTCGGGCAAGAAGTACAAGCGTTGCTGCGGGGCCTAGAGCAGCGCGACCCGGCGCCGGGCTGCTAGAATGCCGTACCGGAGCGGCCCTGCGCCCCTTGGCGCAGGGTTTTTCGTAAACGCCCCGGGTTTCGCGGAGGCGCCATGATCGAGTTCCCGCTACCCGAAGCGCTGACCTTCGACGATGTGTTGCTGGTGCCGGGTGCCAGCTCCGTGCTTCCCGGGCAGGTCGTCACGACGACCCGCCTGACGCGCGGGATCAAGC
>JBFFZZ010000333.1:0-2451 GCA_041568335.1 Candidatus Polarisedimenticolaceae bacterium
CCGTCCCGCGATCGAACGGCGAAACCTGACCGACGGACACGATCGGTTGCGGGTGATGGCCGCGTGTTACGATGGCCGCGCATGTCGGAGCCCTCCGTTTCGGTCTTGATCCCGTCCTACAACTGCGCGCGCTACCTCCCGGAAACGATCGATTCCGTCCTCACGCAGAACCTTCGCGATTTCGAGCTGGTCATCCTCGACGATCGTTCTTCCGACGATTCGGCCGAGGTGATCGCGCGCTACGCGAAACGCGACGACCGAGTCCGCTTTCACGTCAACGAGCGCAACCTCGGCCTGGTCGGCAACTGGAACGCGTGCCTGGGAGCCGCGCGAGGCCGTTACGTCAAGTTCCTGCACTCGGACGACAAGCTGACGCGCCCCACGGCACTGCAGCGTTGGGTCGAGCTTCTCGAACGGAGCCCGTCCGCCACGCTCGCGGTGAGCGCGAGGGAGATCATCGACGAGAGATCGCGGCGCATCCGCATCAAGGGTTTCGCCGGACAACGACTCGGTCTCTCCGGAGCCCGAGCGATCGCCCGCACCATCGGCACCGGGAGCAATCTGATCGGTGAGCCGAGCTGTGTCCTGTTCCGCCGCGCCGACGCCGAACGGGGATTCGACGACCGCTACAGGCAACTCGTCGATCTCGAGATGTGGTTTTATCTGCTTCGCCGCGGCGACCTCGTCTACACACCGGAATGCCTGTGCGCCTTTCGTCGACACGAACGGCAGCAGTCCAACGTGAACCGCCAAAGCGGCGCCCACGCTGGAGAGCTCGAGAGTCTCGCCCGCGGTTACGCCGAAACGGCGCTGGATCTGACCGACACCGGCTCCCTCACGGCGTGGTCCTACCGGTTGCATCGCTTGGGGCCGCCCGAGGAAACGAGGCCGCTGCTGGAGACGATCGACGCACGTCTCGGAGCCGCCCGGGGATGGCATCAGCTCGTCTACGCGCTGGGGCGGCCGGTCTCGAACCTACAGCGCAGGCTGCGCTTCCATCGCTAGCGCCAGGCCCAGATGAACGCACTCGCATCGGTCTTGGTCGTGTAGCCGACCTCGACGAGGTGGCGCTCGAGCGCCTGCTTGTTTTGATTCTCCGCGCGGCCGGGGTGGGTTTCGATGACGAGAGTGCGGACGCGCTCGAACAGCTCGGACGGACAGCTGTACAGGACATCGTACTCGGCGCCCTCGATGTCCAGCTTGAGATAGTCGACGGCGCCTGCGATGTGGGCCTCGAGGGCATCCGCGAGGCTCACCGCATCGACGGTGACTTCCTTGTCGCCCCTGGCGTTGTCGAAGACCGTGGCATCGGCCGTGTACTCGTCCTCCGGAGCCAGCGTCAACACCAGCGGACCGGTGTTCGAGTAGACCGCCTGTTGAACGAGCGTCCAGTCGAGCGATGGGTTGCGATCCCGGTTGGCCTCCAGCAGCCGGAAGTTGTTGTCGATCGGCTCGAAGGCGATGACTCGCGATCCCGGAAAGCGCGCGAAGACGTACAACGAGAAGTACCCGACGTTGGCCCCGATGTCCATCACGGTCAACGGCTTGCCGTCGAACCGATCGCGCGGTAGGCCGCGAAAGTAGTCGTCGGTGAAGAACAGCTCCTTGAACGTGAACAACGCCGCACGGGGTACGTCGGCTTCGACCCCGTGAGCCAGACGGAAGATGAAACGATCGCGCTTTCGGATCCCCGTCTTGTGGAGCAGGTACTCGTGCCAGTTGGCAACGTTGCGCACCATGTTGAAGTAGCGAATGGCTCAGACCTCCGAGGAGCCCGGATGGGAAGAGAGGCTCGGAGTGGTCTCGCGACGCATCACCCGCGGGCTGCGCCAGTCCCCGCCGCCGAGGCGTCGCGCATAGTAGCCGACGAGGCTGAGCCAGACGCGCCCGCGTACGCGAAGCGGGCGCAAAGTACCGAACGTGATCAGGTTGACCAGTCCGGCGACGCCCTGCAGCACGATCTTGTTCGCCGCGATCACCCCGTGAAACACGAAAGCTCCCCGCCCGCGGTAGTGCCGGCTGATAAAGACGTGTCTCGAGACCAGAGATTCGAACCGTGTGATCGATTCGGTCGCCGGATCCGCGCGCGTCGTGCCGCCATGTCGGTGGACGAAGGTCGCCCTCGGCGTCAGCGCCACGCGCCAGCCGCGCTTGCGCGCGCGCATGCACAGATCCACGTCCTCGCTGTACATCCAGAAGTCCTCGCACCAACCGTCCAGCTCGCGCAGGTCCGCGGCGCTCATCAGCATCAACGACCCTGCGACCCAGTCGGGCTCGATCAAACGATCGTGTTCGCGCCTGGGATGCGGATACCGATCGGGGGCGAACAGACGTTGCAGCGCGCGAACTCCGGGGATCGCCGCCCACGGGGTCGGGAAGCCGTCGAACGACTTCTGCGGCCGCCCGCTCGTGCCGACCTGGCGCGCGCTGAGGATCCGAATGTCCGGGTGC
>JBFFZZ010000334.1:0-2323 GCA_041568335.1 Candidatus Polarisedimenticolaceae bacterium
ACGTCGCCGGCCACCGTCGAGCCCTTCTCGGCCAATGTGGCCAACCTCCGTTCGTCGTCGCCGAACAACTCGCGAACCGTGGCCTCGTCGTCGACCCGATGGATCCCGACATCGACGACGACGGCGCCCGGCTTGATGAAGTCGGCCGTGACCAGTCCGAGACGACCCACCGCGGCAACGAGGATATCCGCCCGCGCGGCCACGGCGGCGAGATCGGGCGTGCGCGAGTGGCAGATGGTGACCGTGCAATGCTCGCGCAACAGCAGCAGGGACATCGGCTTTCCGACGATGTTGCTGCGACCGATCACCACGGCGTGCTTGCCCGAGAGCTCGATCTCGTTGCGTTTGAGCAGCTCGATGATCCCGGCCGGCGTGCACGGGACGAATCCGGGGAGACCGGTCAGCAACCGACCCGCGTTCTCAGGATGGAAGCCGTCGACATCCTTGGCCGGGTCGAGCGTCTCGATCACATGCTGGTCGCTGATCCCGCCGGGCAACGGCAGCTGGACGAGAATCCCGTGGACCGAATCGTCGGCGTTGAGCTCGCGGACCGCGTCGAGGACCTGCCCTTCCGTGGCGTCCGCGGCCAGCCGGACGATGTTGGAGTTCATGCCCGCCTTGCGGGCCGCGCGCTCCTTGTTGCGCACGTAGATTTGCGAGGCCGCGTCCTCGCCCACCAGCACCACGGTCAGGCCGGGCACCACGCCGTGCGTGCCGAGCAGGGTGGCGCAGCCTTCCGCGACCTCCCGGCGTATCTCGCGAGCGGTCTTCTTGCCGTCGAGGACGTTCGGTCCGCTGACCGATGCACGGTTCATCCGTCGGATCCCTTTTTCTTGAGGTCGGTACGCCGGTACGGCGCGTTGAACGCGGCGCGCTCCCCGTCGGAGAGGGTCACACGCAAGCCGAGGTTCCATCGTTTCGTCTTCTTCTGAACGCGGTTGTAGATCAGCAGCCCGGAGGCGGTGTCGCCGGGAGCAACGGAAACGGCGCGCTCGAACAGCGCGTCCTGGACGTTCTCGTAGGCCACGGGGAGCTCCCGCCCGGTGACCCGATAGTTGAAGCTGAGGTCGGCCAGACCCCGCGGGAGCAGGACCTTGTTCTTGTTCGTCTTGATCCAGGCGGATTGCGGGTTGAAGCTCAGTCCGGTCGGGCCGTCGTTCTCGATCACCACGAGGAAAGTGTGGTACGCCGGGGGCTCATCCGGGCGGCCGGCATAGGGATCGATCGTCAACCCCGTCGTCCGCTCGATGAAATTGAGCCGCTCGGCGGGATCCAGCTGCTTGACCCAGATCTTCCACGTGGGTCCACCCCCGACCCACGTCGTCCCCTGTAGGGCGCCGGTCGTCTCGCCGTCCGCGTCGGGCTCGAACCGTGCCACCGCGGTCGACTCCGCCGCGCCGCCGGCCGCGGCCCAAAACAGGAGCACCGGGGCGAGATAGCGCAACATCCGTCTGTTCATGCACCGAGAATAGCATGCTCAAAACAGGTCGATTAGAATGCCCGCTCGCATGGCAGCACGGGAAATCGTCATCCGTGGGGCGGCCGAGCACAACCTCAAGCGCATCGACCTGACCCTGCCCCGGAACAAGCTGATCGTCGTGACCGGTGTGTCCGGATCCGGCAAATCGTCGCTCGCGTTCGACACCTTGTATGCCGAAGGTCAGCGGCGTTACGTGGAGTCGCTGTCGGCCTATGCGCGGCAGTTCCTCGAGCAAATGGAGAAACCCGACGTCGAGTCCATCGAGGGGCTGTCGCCGGCGATCTCGATCGAGCAGAAGACGACGCAACGCAACCCGCGCTCCACCGTGGCCACGGTGACCGAGATCTACGACTACCTGCGGCTGTTGTTCGCGCGGGTCGGCCGGCCCCACTGCCACAACTGCGGCAAACCGATCACCAGCCAGTCCGTGCAACAGATCGTCGACGCCGTGCTGGATCTCGCCGACGGCACCCGGATCCAGGTGCTGGCGCCGATCGTCCGCGGCCGCAAGGGGATCTACAAAAAAGAGCTGAACGACGCCGCCCGCCAGGGGTTCGTCCGCGCCCGGATCGACGGCGAGGTTCGCGACCTGGCCGATCCGATCGACCTGGACAAGCAGAAGAAGCACACGATCGAGATCGTCGTCGATCGCCTGGTTATCAAGCCCGACCTGAAAAACCGCCTGACGGACTCGGTCGAGACCGCCTTGGCCACGGCGGAGGGGTTGGTGGTGATCGACGTCGTCGGCGGCAAGGACCTGCTGTTTTCCCGTCATTTGGCCTGCTCGAAGTGCGGGGTTTCGGTGCCCGAGCTGGCGCCGCGGATGTTCTCGTTCAACTCCCC
>JBFFZZ010000335.1:0-2157 GCA_041568335.1 Candidatus Polarisedimenticolaceae bacterium
AGCTCCGCTATGTCGTCCAGGAATACCCGGGAAGCGACGAAGCCAAGATCGCGCGGGACAAGCTGACCAGCCTGGGTGCCTCGACCTGATGGATGCCGAGCGCCGGTTTGACGGGACGCGGGGCTTGATCTAGAATCCGGCGTTCGATTTCATCGGTTTTTTAGGGGATCCGTGTCGATGGCCAACCACAAGAGCGCGCTGAAGCAGCACCGTCAAAGCCTTCTCCGCCGGGACAGGAATCGCAACAAGCGGTCGCGCCTGCGATCCGCGCTGCGTCGTTTCCGTCAGGCGGTGGTCAACGGAGACGCGGAGACGGCGCGCGCTCTGCTGCCCGAGACGATCTCGCTGCTCGACCGGACCGCAAAGACGCGAGCGATCCACCCCAACGCGGCCGATCGCCACAAGTCTCGCATGACGCGGGCGCTCAACCAGCTCGCCGGATCCTGATCCGCACCCGACCGGGCTAGCGCCTACGGGGGCGCAGAGCCGCGACCCCGGCGATCGCCGTCATTCCGGCATTCTGCATCAGCTTGACCGCCCCGACCCGGGAAGCGTCCGCGGTTCCGAAGCAGCCGCATTCGATGTCGAGCCCCCGCGCGAAGGCGACGGCCACCGCGATGGTGAACAGCGCCATCAGCGCCGCGGCAAGAATCGCGGCGGCGCGCGATTCGATCCCGAGGATCAACGCCAGGGCGGCCACGACCTCGATCCAGGGCAGAGTCATGGCGATCAGGTTCTCGACGGGAATCGGGACCATCCGGAAGTTGTGGATCTGGACGGCGAAGCTCTGCAGGTCGCCGATCTTGGCCAAGCCCGCAAACCCCAGAATCAGCCCGATGGCGATCTGGCAGACGCGGATCGTCGCGGGCGCAGCCAGGAAACCTGTGATCGTGCCCATCAGCGGCCGCCTCCGGCCGCGTCGACCGCCACGTCGTTCCCGGCGTCGAGCCACTCCGGGAACCCGCCCATGTAGACGGCGACCCGCTCGTGGCCGACCGCGATCAGCTCGTAGGCTACGTCCAGCGATGTCTCGCACGTGCCTCCGCCGCAGTAGACGATCAACGGACGTCCGCCGGTATCGAGGGCTTGAAGCCGTGCCGGATCGGTCACCGCCTCGTCGGCGGGCAGGGAAATTGCCCCGGGAATGTGACCCTCGTCGTACTCGAAGCGATCGCGCGCATCGATGACCAGCGCCGCATCCGCCGCCACGTACTGCTCGACCGCCTGCAAATCGATCGGCAGCGGCCGCCCGTGGCTCCGGATCTCCGGAAGGCCAGCACCGACGATCGCCAACGGGTCGACCTGAGTCGTGGCGTACGGATCGCCGTCGCTCGTCCCGCTGACCAGTTGCTCGCCTTCGAGCAGGGCCACGCGGTCCTCAGCGATCCAGGGGAGACCCCAGGCTGCCCCGCTGTTGAGCCCGAACCAATTGTAGGAGACACCGAGCAGCGACCCCGCCAGCGCGATCACGACCAGACCGGTCCAGGGACTCTTTTCGACGACGGCCTCTCGAGACGATCTCATCTGCGCTCCTTGCCGGATCCTGCCCGCAGTATTCGACGATCGACGAGGATCGACAACTCCGTCCGCTGCCGTTTTACGGTGTTTTTACCGAGATGTGCGGCGTGGCGACGAGGATTGCCGCTTCCGTCCAGCCGAGTTCTTGGCACTCGTCCGCGCCCGCAGAACATCGAGCGCGGAGATGATTCCGGCGACCTTGCGTCCCTTGCGGACGATCACACGGTGGATGTGCTTGCGGGTCATCAGGCGCGCCACCGAGTCGACGCTCGCCCGCTCCGTCACCGAGTGCACCAGAGGCGTCATCACGTCCGAAACGCGGCCGGTGTTCGTGTCCTCGATCTGGAAGCCACGCGGGACGTGCTGCCCTTCCATGCGCGCCGTTTGATAGAACAACGAATCGAAGACGAGCTCGTCGTCTCGAGTCAAATTGTAGTACACCAAATCGGTCTGCGAAACGACTCCCGCGAGCTCTCCGTTGTCGTCGAGGACCGGGGCTCCGGTGATTCCCTTCTCGAGGAACATCTTCGCCAAGTCCCGTAGGTCCATCGACGTCGAGACGGAAATGACATCCGTCTTCATGATGTCCCTTGCCAGCGTCGCCATCGATCTCTCCTTTCCGCGGGCCGGCTCAGCGGA
>JBFFZZ010000336.1:0-2135 GCA_041568335.1 Candidatus Polarisedimenticolaceae bacterium
CCGAATCCGCCGTCCCCGCGGTCGCTGGCGGGCAGGTCGTCGACAGGGGCCCACTCGATTTCCGGGACCTTCTGAACCACGAGCTGGGCGATCCGGTCGCCACGAACGAACGTCACCGGCTCGTCTCCCAGATTGATCACGATGACCTTGATCTCGCCGCGGTAATCGGCATCGATCGTCCCGGGAGCGTTCACGAGTCCGATCCCGTGCCGCGCGGCCAGGCCGCTACGGGGCCGCACCTGCGCTTCGTACCCCGCCGGCAGCGCGATGGCGACACCGGTGGGAACGAGCGAACGCTGCCCCGGTTCCAGGGTCAGCGAGCCGCAGAGCGCGGCGCGCAGGTCGAACCCGGAGGCCTGTCTGCTCGCCCGTCGCGGGAGATCCAGGTCCCGCGCGTCGTCCAGCCTTTTGATCAGAACACGCGCCACGGCCGGAACCCCCGTCTTCACAGCGCCAACGCTCCTTCGGGCAGCTTCAACTTCCCGACGCTCCCGACGGCGGTGAGCGCGACGTCCTTGGAGCGCGTGAGCTCGCGGGCGATCCGATGGACACGGGCAGGGGTTACCCGATCGACCCCGGCGAGCGTCGCCTCGAGCGAACGCTGGCGTTTCTGGTAGATCTCCTGCCGCGCCAGGTTCGACATCCGGCTCGAGGTCGACTCGAGCGCGAGCATCAAGCTGCCCTTGAGATGCTCCTTGGCCACCTCGAGCTCTTGCTCCGAAGGTCCGTTGTCGCGCAGATCGGCCAGCTCGCCCGTGATCAGGCCGACGACCTCGCGACCCTTGGACGGGCTCGTGCCCGCGTACACCGCCAGGAAGCCCGTGTCGACGAATCCGTTGACCGCCGAGTAGACGCTGTAGACCAGGCCGCGTTCCTCACGGATCTTCTGGAACAGTCGCGACGACATCGTCCCGCCGAGCAACGTGTTGAGCACGTGCAACGCGTAGCGGGAGCGCTCATCCGGCGGGAAGACGGGCAGGCCCAGCAACAGGTGGAGCTGGCCGACGCCCTTCTTGGCCCGGGTGACGAGGCCCGTGCGCGGCCGCGGCCGCGCCGGGCGCCCGTTCGGGCCCGGCCCGGCGGCCAGATCGGCGAACGCCTTGGAAACGCGGGCCGCGACATCGGCGTGGTCCAGGTTGCCCGCGGCGACGACGAGCATGTTCTCCGGCCGGTACGACTCGCGGAAGAACCGCAGCAGCTGGCGCCGCGAAAAACCGCGGACCGTCTCGACCGTGCCCTGGATCGGACGACCGAGCGCGTGACGCGGGTAGAACGACTCCGAGAAGAGGTCGTAGAGGACCTCCTCGGGGCTGTCGTCCACCATCTGGATCTCTTCCAGGACGACCCTACGCTCGCGTTCGAGCTCGGTCGGGTCGAACAACGGCCGCTGGACGATGTCGGAGAGCAGCTCGATCGCCGCACCGAGATGCTGGTCGAGCACCTTGGCGTAAAAGCAGGTGTATTCCTTGCTGGTGAACGCGTCCATCTGAGCCCCGATCGAATCCATCGCCAGCGCGAGCTCGCGCGCGCTGCGGTTCTCGGTCCCCTTGAACACGAGATGCTCGATGAAGTGCGAGATGCCGTTGAGCCGTTTGGACTCGTTCCGGCTACCCCGCTTGAGCCAGACGCCGATGCAGACCGAACGCACGTCCGGCATCCGCTCGGTCAGGATCGTGAGGCCGTTCTTGAGCCTGCGGCGGCGGATCTCAGACGGCATGGGAGAGCCTCCGGAGTGCCGAGATCGGGGCGAGCAAGGTCCGCGGTGTCGAAAAGTCGAGTCCCTGTATCCGTGAGCGGATCAACCGTGAACCTTCGATGAGAAACTCGCGACGAGCGGGTGAAGAAGCGTCAGTATATCACCGCCGCGGACGCGTTGCTTCGTTCGGGAACGGGGAAACTAGATCTTCTTGCGTTTGCCCTGGCCCTTCTTCTGCTTGCCCTTGCCGGCTCCACCCGGACCGGTGACGTCCAGGTAGGTGAACAGCCACTTGCCGTACTCGGTCTCGCCCTTGTAAACGCGGAAGGGCGTGTCCTCGCAGAGCGTCTTGACACCGGCGATGGGTAGGCCGATCCCCTCACCGTCGGTGTTCCGGTTGCCGACCCCACCGAGCAGACCCGCCTGGCCGGGCTGCTGC
>JBFFZZ010000337.1:0-2067 GCA_041568335.1 Candidatus Polarisedimenticolaceae bacterium
AACAACAACCCCGGTGCCCGGGCACCGGGGTCGACGGGTTCTCCGGTCTTTTGCCACGTGGTCGGGAGAACCCTAGAGGCCCCACGTCTCGAACTGCCCCGGAGGGTATGCCCTCCGGTATTTGATCGTGGCGCGTTCCGGTTCGTGAAACGTTGGCCGCGACCGCGGAGCACCGGTTCTTCGAGTTTCGGCCGAAATGTCTCGAACCAAGCTCTCGTCGACCCTTATACCCAGCCGACGCCGCCGAATCAAGTGCGTTCGAGAAAGCGCCGGCCCGACTCGTTTTTTGCGTCGTCTCGCCGTGTTACGATGCGCCGATGGCGTTTCCCCGCCCGTTCTATCGCTGGCGCCCGCATCCGTGGCACGGCCTCGATGTCGGCAAACAGCCGCCGAGCCTGGTCCACGCCTACATCGAGATCACGCCGTTCGACTCCGTCAAGTACGAGGTCGACAAGGAAACCGGGTATCTACGCGTCGATCGTCCGCAACGCACGTCGTCCCAGCCACCGACGCTCTACGGCTTCATCCCGCGCACCTACTGTGGGCAGCGGGTCGGCGCGCTGTCGCCCAACGCCGCCCGCGCGGACGGCGATCCGCTGGACATCTGCGTGGTCAGCGAGCGGCCGATCGGCCGGGCCGAGGTCGTGCTCAACGCGCGGGTGGTCGGCGGGCTGCAGATGATCGATCAGGACGAGGCCGACGACAAGATCGTCGCCGTGCTGGAGAACGATCTGTTCTGGGGCCAGGCGCGCGAGATCGGCGACCTGCCGCCGCTGTTGATCGAGCGGCTGAGCCACTACTTCCTGACTTACAAGCTGGTTCCGGGGACCGAGCCCTCGGCCACCATCGACAAGATCTACGGGGCGGAACACGCCGCGAGCGTCGTCCAGGCCTCGCTCGAGGACTACGAGCAAGAGTTCGGCGGCTGAGCGGAAGGAGCGCCGCGGCGCCTACGGCCCGCGCGGCCGCGGGCGCTCGCCGAGTGTCACGCTGACGCTCTTGCGCTTACCGTCGCGCAGGACGACCACGTCGACGGTCTCCCCGGCCCCGATCTGCGATAGGCGCGCGCCGAGACCGGACGAGTCGACGGGCTGTCCGGCGAGGCTCAGCAACACGTCACCGGCGCGGATGCCCGCCCGGTCGGACGGCCCCTCCTCGACGACGTTGCGCACCAGCACGCCCTCGCCGCTCGCCAGCCCGTTGGCCTCGCGGAGTTCCTCGATCACGCGACCCGAACCGATCCCCATGAATCCCGTCTTCGCGCGCAGCACCGACAGCTCGCGCGACTTCGCGCCGCGCTTCACGGTCAGGGTCAGTTCCGTCCCGGGAGCCACGTCGCGGAACCGACCGCCGATAGAGCCGTCGTCGTCGACGCGCCGACCGCCGATGGCCTCCAGTCGATCGCCGACTCGCAGCCCGGCCTTGGCCGCTCGAGAACCGCGCTCGACCCGTGCCACCTGGGCCAAGCCGTCGTGCATCTCCACGGCCAGTCCCAGCCAGCCGACGTTGTGCACGAAGGCTGGCAGCCGATCGGCACCGGCGATCTCGCGGATCACCTCACGCGCCAGTCGGACGATGCGCTCCATCCGCGAGTAATCGAGCTTGTCCGGATGGTCGGCGAGCTGATGGTAATCCTCGTGAACGCCGCTGAAGAAGAACAAGAACGGGATGTCCTGTCGGTAGAACCAGTGGTGGTCGCTGTTGCCGAAGTAGCCGGTGCCGGCGAAGTCGAGCTCGACGCCCGCGGAGCGATTGGCGTTCTCGACGATGCGACGCAGACCCCGGCCATGCCCGTCGCCGAACACCCCGAGCGGTTCTTCGGGATTACGGCCGATCATGTCCAGATTGAGCATGAACACGACCCGCTCCAGTGGGATCAGCGCCTGCTCGACCAGCGCGCGAGAGCCCAGCAGTCCCTTCTCCTCGGCCGAGAACGTCACGAACAGCAGGCTGCGCCGTGGCCGGTGCTCCGCACCGGCGAACATCCGCGCCAGCGCCAGCACCGCTGACGTTCCCGAGGCGTTGTCGTCGGCTCCGTTGAACACGGTGTCGCCCTCGCCGCTGAAG
>JBFFZZ010000338.1:0-2030 GCA_041568335.1 Candidatus Polarisedimenticolaceae bacterium
GACCGGCGGACGGCTCGTGCTCACGCTGCTCGAGGAAATGGCGCGCCGCGACGCATCGCTGGGTTTGGCCACCCTGTGCGTCGGCGGCGGTCAGGGCGGCGCCCTGGTGTTGGAGCGGTCATGACCGACGCAAACCCGAATTTCACGCACCGCGTCGACGCCGACGGCGTCCTCCACATCACCTTCGATACGCCGGGTCAGAAGGTCAACCTGCTTTCCGAACAGACCCTGCGGGCGCTCGACCGCTTGCTCGAGGAGGCGCGCAACCGCGAGGACGTCCGCGCCGTCCTGTTCGGCAGTGCCAAACCGGGGATGTTCATCGCCGGGATGGACGTCGAGCAGATCGCCGCGGTCAACGACGCCTACCGCGGCGCGGAGGCGGCGCGGTTCGGCCAGGCGGTGTTCCAGAAGATCGCCGATCTCGAACGACCGAGCGTTTGCGCGATCAACGGAACGTGCCTCGGTGGCGGCACCGAGCTGGCGCTGGCCTGCAGCTTCCGTGTTGCCGCCGATCGCGCCGATTTGCGCATCGGGTTGCCCGAGGTGAAGCTCGGGATCATCCCCGGTTTCGGCGGGACGCAGCGGATGCCGCGGCTGGTCGGCCTGATCCCAGCTCTCGACCTGATCCTCACGGGACGAACCGTCGACGGACGCCGAGCCCGCCGGATCGGGTTGGTCGACCGGGTCGTTCCGGAGGCCTATCTCGAACGCGAGGCGTTGAGTCTGCTCCGCGAAGCGGTGAGCGACGGCGAATCGGCGGTGACGGCACGGGTGCGGCGCAAACAGAAGCTGTTCCCGCGCCTGGCGCAATCGATCGGCCCGCTACGCGGTAAGGTGCTTGAGCAGGCGCGTAAGAAGACCGCGGCGAAAGCGAGTCCCGACGACTACCCGGCCCCGTTCCGTGCGATCGAGGCGATCGAGGCCGCCTGCACCCAGGATCTGCAACAAGGTCTGGATTTCGAGGCGCGCCTGCTCGGAGAGCTGGTCCCGACCCGCACATCGAAAAACCTGATCTGGTTGTTCAAGAGTCAGACGGCGCTCAAGAGCGATACCGGCGAGATCCGCGCAACACCACGCAAGATCCAGCGTGCGGCCGTCCTCGGAGCGGGGATCATGGGCGGCGGGATCGCCCAGCTGGTGGCCGATCGCGAGATCCCGGTGCGGCTCAAGGACCTCAACTACGACGCGATCCTGACCGCGCTCGCAACGGCGAACGACGTCTGGCGTCGCAAGCTCGAGCGCCGCCGTATCGACAAACGCGAGCTGTCCCAGAGGATGGCGTTCATCGCGCCGACGCTCGATGACAGCGGTCTCGCCCGGGTCGACATCGTGCTCGAGGCGGTGGTCGAGGATCTCGCCATCAAGCGCCGCGTGCTGGCCGACACCGAAAAACGCGTCGGCGAGCGCACGGTGTTCGCGACCAACACGTCGTCGCTTCCGATAAGCGATATCGCGGCCGGCAGCCTGCGCCCGGAACGAGTGGTCGGGCTGCACTTCTTCAACCCCGTCGACCGCATGCCCCTGGTGGAGATCATTGCCGGCGAGCGCAGCTCGCCGGAAGCGGTGGCCACCGCCCACGCGTTCGCGATCAAGCTGGGCAAGACGCCGGTGATCGTCAAGGACGGTCCCGGTTTCCTGGTCAACCGGATCCTCACGTTCTACCTCAACGAGGCGCTGCAGATGCTCGTCGAGGGGGTTCGCATGGAGGCTCTCGATGCGGCGATGGAGAAGTTCGGTATGCCGATGGGTCCGTTCGCGCTGCTGGACCAGGTCGGCCTGGATACCGCCGGACACGTCGCTGGGGTGCTGCGGGCCGCCTTCGGCGAACGGGCCGGGGCGACGGTCGACGTGCTCGAGACGGTGACCGGCTCGGGCCGCCTGGGTCGCAAGAACGGCAAGGGGTTCTACCAGTACCGCAACGGCAAGCGACGCGGGACCGACAACGAGGTCTACGGGCTGGTCGGCGCCCGCGATTCGCGCGAGGTTCCCGCGGAGACCCTCCAGGAACGGATGGTCCTGGCGATGGTCAA